>NZ_JBGFTU010000017.1:0-106269 GCF_041276425.1 Kineococcus halophytocola
CCCGGGCGCGGCCCCCGCCCCCCCCCACGTCAGGTCCCGGCGGGTCCGTCGGTCCCGACGGATCCGTGGCCGGGGTCAGACGGCGGCGGGCTCGGCGGCCCGGATGGCCTCCTTGAGCTCGCGCGCGGCGGCCGCGGGGTCCGGCGCACCGTAGATCGCGGCCCCGGCCACGGCGACCGACGCGCCCGAGGCCTGCACCTGGGCGATGGTCGACAGCTTCACCCCGCCGGCGATGGAGAACGGGACACCGGACTCCCGGCCGTCGCGCAGGAGGACCTCGATGGAGTAACCGGGCTGCGCCTGCTCGTCCAGGCCCGCGTGGACCTCCACGAACTCCACGCCGAGCTCGGCCAGTTCCCGGGCCCGGTGGACGCGGTCGGGGTGGTTGATGAGGTCGGCCACCACGCCCTTGCCGTGGGCCCGGGCGGCCTTGACCGCACCGGCGATGGTCGCGTCGGCGGCCGAGCCCAGGACGGTGACGAGGTCGGCACCGGCGGCGAACGCCAGGTCGGCCTCGAGCTCGCCGGCGTCGGCGGTCTTGAGGTCGGCGAAGACCTGCTTGTCGGGGTGGGCCGCCTTGACGGCGCTGATGGCGCTCAGCCCCGCGTTCTTGATGAGGGGGGTGCCCAGTTCGATGATGTCGACGTGGGGGGCGACCTGGTGCGACAGCGCCAGGGCGTCGGCGGTGGTGAGCAGGTCGATGGCGACTTGCAGCTTCACGGGGTCCTCCTGCGGGGTGGGTTCCGGGGTGGGTGGGGGTTTTCCTCATTCGAGGTTCGTGTGCCGGGGCCAGAGCTCTGCGGCGGCCAGACCGCTGGTCTTCCAGGCGGAGTGGAACAGCGCGTCGAGCACGACGACGACGGATTGCTCGAACAGCGACCCGGCGTACTGGACCGACGCGGACCCGCTGTGGTCCTGCTTCGTGGCGGCCGGCAGGACGAGGGTGGCGTCGGCGGCCTCGAAGAGCGGGGCGGGGGTGAGGGCCGTGACCGCCAGGACGCGGGCGCCGGCGCCCGTGGCGGTCCTCGCGGCGGCCAGGGCCGAGCCGGTGGTCCCCGACCCCGACACGACGACGAGGAGGTCGCCGGCGCCGATGGCCGGGGCGGTGACCTCACCGACGCGGTGGACGGTCAGCCCCAGGTGCATCCAGCGCATCGCGGCGGTGGACACGGCCAGACCGCTGCGTCCCGAACCGGTCGCGAAGACGCGCCGGGCCCGCAGCAGCTCCCCGGTCGCGGCGGCCACCTGGGCGGGGTCGACCGCGGCGACGACCCCGGCGAGCTCGGCCACGACGGTCTCGGCGTCGGCGCGGAACCGCGCCGCCACGTCGGCGGTCGTGACGGCCCGCAGACCCGGTGCGCCGGTGGTCTCGCAGGTGGTCTCGCAGGTGGTCTCGCAGGTGGTCTCGCAGGTGATCTCGCAGGTGATCTCGCCGGTGGTGTCGTCGGTGGTGGTGGTGCTCATGCCCCGACCCTCCCCGGCGACGGGGCGGTCGCGCAGCTGGCCGGACGGGACGCCCACCCACCCGTCCGGACGGGTCGCCCACCGCCCTGGCTCCTCCGAAGGGCAGGTCGCGGCGGGTGGCGGTGGGTATCGTGCGCGCGTGAGCTCCCCCGTGGAGGCCGGGGCCGGACCGGCCGGGTCCACCGCGCTGACGATGGCGGGCGACGTCCTGGCGGCCCCGCTGCTGGAGGTGGCCGGGGCCTTGTCGCGGCACGTGGCCGGACGGGTCCGCCACGAGGCCCTGGTGGTCTTCACCGAACGGTGCACGGGTCACCCGCGCAAGACCGCCGGCCGCCCGCAGATCACCGAGCGGGTGACGATCGCGGAGATGGTGGCGGTCCTGGACCTCGTCCTGGCGGCCGGTGGCGTCCTCGACGGCCCGGCGCGCGTCGCCGGTGCCGAGCACGTCGTCCACGCCCGGGTGGCCCGGGACGGGCGCACCCTGCTGGTGCTGGTGGACCCGCGACCGCGGCCGGGCGCGTCGTGGGAGGCCGTGCGCGACCTGTTCGAGATCGCCGCCCTCAGCATCGCGCACCGGGTGGGTTTCGCGGGCCCGCAGTACCTCGCGGACTCCCGGGCCGCCTCCGCGGAACGGGCCCGGGCGGTCGCGGAGTCCACCGAACTGCAGCTGACGACCCTGGAGACCCTGCTCGGCGTCCTGCGGTCGGCGACCCTGGACGACGCGACGGCCCGCGCGCGGGCCGAGGAGATCGCCTCGCAGGCCGTCCTGGCCCAGCGCCGCCTGCGCGACGCGAACCGGGCGTTCACCGAGGAACCGGCGCTGCGGGCCTTCTCCGTCCTGCGGGCGCAGGTCGAATCGCTCGTGAAGCACCGCGACGTCGAACTGGACTTCGTCGAACCACCCGCTGACGGCCGGCCCGTGCCCGGGGAGGTCGCCAACGCGGCGCGGGCGGTGCTGCGCGAGGCGATCCTCGTGATGGTCGCCCAGGAGGGGGTGCGACGCCTGCGCGTGCAGTGGGACTGCGACGGCCGCAACCTCCTGTTCGACCTGCGCGACGACGGGGGAGGGCGCCTGCGCGAGGCCGACATCGCCTCCGGCGACGTCCGGGCGCGGGTCAGCGCGCTGGGGGGAGAGGTGAGCACCGAGATCGTCCCCGGCTGGGGTTCGCGGCTGAGCGCCCGCCTGCCGCTGGACGCGGCGGCGGTCCCCGAGCGGCCGCGGCTGGCCGGGTTGCAGCCGCGCGAGCAGGAGGTGCTGCGGCACCTGGCCGACGGGGCCCGGAACCGGGCCATCGCCACGACGCTGGGGATCAGCGAGAACACCGTGAAGTTCCACGTGGCCAACGTCCTGCGCAAGCTCGGGGTCTCCTCACGGGCCGAGGCCGTCGCCCTGCTGCACGAGCAGTCCCCGGGCTGATCCGCGGTCGGGGCTGGCGGCAGGGGTTTGGTGGCAGGGGTTTGGTGGCAGGGGGCCGGCAGTAGGGTTCGCCCATGCCGGCGGCCCCCACGTTCACCCTCCGCCAGTTGCAGTTGTTCTGCGCCGCGGCGGACCACGGGTCGTTCGCCGCGGCGGCCCAGGCGCTGTACCTGACCCCGAACGCGGTCTCGACCGCCGTGCGGGAACTGGAGACGGCCCTGGGGACGGACCTGTGCGTGCGCCACCGCGCCCGCGGTCTGACGTTGACCCCGACGGGTGCGCACATGCTGCCCAAGGCGCGGGCGTTGCTGCGCGAGGCCGAGGAGATGCACCAGACGCTGGGCAGCGTCGACGGGACGTTGAGCGGCCCGGTCGGCGTCGGGTGCTACTCGACCCTGGCCGCCACCGTGCTGCCCCCGCTCATGGACGGTTTCCGTCGCACCCACCCCGGGCTGGAACTGGGGGTGGTGGACGGGACGGTCACCGACCTGGTCGGCCGCCTGCACGACGGGCAGCTCGACGTCGTCATCGCCTACCGGTTCGGTCTGCCCGCCGACCTGGAGCACGTGGTGCTGTACGAGACCGAGGGGCACGTCCTCCTGCCGGCCGACCACCGGCTGGCGGCGGCCGAGGCCGTGCGGTTGACGCAGGTGCAGGACGAACCGCTCATCCTGCTGGACCTGCCGCCCAGCGACGTGCACACCCTGGAGATGCTGTCCAGGGCCGGCGTGAACCCCGTGGTGGCGCACCGGACGGCGAACTACGAACTGGCCCGCTCGCTCGTCGCCCGGGGTTTCGGCTACAGCATCATGATCCAGAAACCCACCATCGACGAGAGCTACGAGGGTCGCCCGCTCGTGGCGAAGCGGATCGTGCCGCCCCTGCCCCCCGCAGCGGTCGTCGTGGCCTGGCCCCGGGGAGCGCGCCTGACGGAACGGGCCCGGGCCCTGGTCGACTACGCCCGCACCACGGTCGGGTCGCAGCAGTGGACCCCCGCCACCCCCGCGCCCCGCCGGTGACCGCGCGGCCGCGTCAGCGGTGCACGCTGGACATGTCCGGGTAGCGGTCCCCGGCCGTCACGCCGACCGGCAGGACCGCGTCGAGGCGGGCGAGGTCCTCGGCGGTGAGCCGCACGTCCACCGCGGCGAGGTTCTCCGCCAGGTACGTGCGGCGCTTGGTGCCGGGGATGGGGACGACGTCCTCGCCCTGGGCGAGCAGCCAGGCCAGCGCCACCTGCCCGGCGGTCACGTCGCGGTCGGCGGCCAGGGCACGCACCTCCTCGACGAGTTCCAGGTTGCGCTGGAAGTTCTCGCCCTGGAAGCGGGGGTTGGTACGGCGGAAGTCGTCGTCGGCGAGGTCGTCGAGGCTGCGGATCGCGCCGGAGAGGAACCCCCGGCCCAGCGGGGAGTAGGGGACGAACCCGATCCCGAGCTCGCGCACGGCGGCCAGGACGCCGTTCTCCTCCACGTCGCGCGTCCACAGCGACCACTCGGTCTGCACGGCCGTGACGGGGTGGGTGGCGTGGGCGCGGCGGACGGTGTCAGGGGCGGCCTCACTGATGCCGAGGTGGCGGACCTTGCCGGCGTCGACGAGCCCGGCCATCGCACCCCACGTCTCCTCCACGGGGACGGTCGGGTCGACGCGGTGCTGGTAGTACAGGTCGATGTGCTCGACGCCGAGGCGCCGCAGGCTCGCGTCGCAGGCCGCGCGCACGTACTCGGGGGTTCCGTTGACGCGGCGGGTCCCGTCGGGTCGACGTTCGTTGCCGAACTTCGTGGCGAGGACGACGTCGTCGCGGCGGGAGGCGATCGCGCGTCCGAGGAGCTCCTCGTTGGTGAAGGGCCCGTACATGTCGGCGGTGTCCAGGAAGGTCCCGCCGGCGTCGAGGAAGGCGGCGATGGTGGCGACCGACTCCTGCTCGTCGCCGGTGCCGTAGAACTCGCTCATGCCCATGCAGCCGAGGCCGAGGGCGGAGACGGACAGGGCGGTGCCGTGCTCGGCGCTGCCCAGGACCCTGGTCGGCAGGTGTTCGCTCATGACCGGAACCCTGCGCCTTCGAGCGCGCTCGAGGTCAAGCCGGGACCGAGGCTCCCGCCACCGACCCCTCGTAGAGCGCGATCTTCGTCTCGATGGCCTCCAGGTGGGTGGCGACCTCGGCGAGCTGAGCGCGCACCTGGTCGCGGTGGGCGTACAGGAGGGTCAGGCGGGCGTCCTCGTTGCCCGCCCCGGCCCGGCACAGGTCGGCGTAGGCGCGCACTCCCCGCACCGGCATCCCGGTGGCCCGCAGCCGCTGCACCATGGTGATCCAGCGCAGGTGGGCGTCGGTGTAGCAGCGGTGGCCGGACCCGTCCCGCCCCGGCGGGTCCACCAGCAGCCCCGCGGTCTCGTAGTAGCGCAGGGTGTGCGCGCTGATCCCCAGCCGGTCCACCACCTCGGCGATGCCCATCGTCGTCACCGGTGGCCCTCCGGCCCGCTGCTCATCCACCCCACCAGTCTGCCCGGAGGCTGCCCGGCGGGCGTCGGCGCCGGTCAGACCACCCAGATCGGCAGCAGGAGCGGAGCGGGACTACCCGGCCTCGGGGGTCCTGGCGGGGACCGCAGTGACGGCGGCCACGGCACTGACCTCCAGCAGCGCACCGGGGACGCTGAGCCCGCTCACCCGGGCGACCTGCACCAGGGGGGCGGCACCCTCCAGGCCGGCGGCCGCGGCCGGGTAGGCGGCGGCCAGGTCGGCGGTGTCGAGGAGGAGGACGGTGACCGAGATGAGGTCGTGCACGCTCGCCCCGGTGGCGGCCAGGGCGAGGCGCACGTTCTCCATGACGCGTCGTGTCTGGGCCGCGACGTCGTCACCACCGACGAGCGCACCGTCGGCGTCGACGGCGTTCTGACCGCCGACGTGGATCGTGGTCGCCCCCGGCGGCACGACGGCGACGTGGGTGAAGGCGGGGGAGCGGACGAGTCCGTCCGGGCGCAGGCGGGTGATCTCGCTCATGGCGGCAGCATGGCAGCGGCCGCGCGCCACCGACAGGGTCGGACGCGGTGGGCGTGGCGGCGACCGCCTCGAGGCGCCCCGCGTCACCAGGTCAGGGCGAGGTGGTCGTGGCTGCGCTCGCGCAGGAGGGCGGTGGTGGCCCCGTCCTGCAGGCCGGGACGCATCGCGGTCTCCCAGCGGGCGTTGAAGGCCACGATCCACGCCGCCGCCGCGGCTGCGGTGCGCTGTTCGGCCCCGTCGAAGGGGCGACCGCGGGCCACCTCGTAGTCCCGCAGGAACTCCAGGGTCTCCTCCGGGGTGGACAGCCCTCCGCCACTGCTGGAGCTGGAGGCGTAGGACGAGGCGGCGAACCCGGCGACGACCGCCTCGGCGTCGGCGATGAGTTCCCAGTCGAAGGTGGCGACCAGTTTCCCGTCGGCGACGGCGCAGTTGCCCGCGTACCAGTCGGCGTGGCCCACGACGAGTTCGCGACGTCGATGGGTCAGCACCTGCTCGCTGGCGCGCCGGGCGAATGCGTCGAGCCACGCGTAGCCCGGGGGGCAGGTGGTGAAGTCCACGATCGGGTCGTGCGGGGTCGGCCACGGGCCGTTCTGGTACCGGCACCACGACGGCCCGGCACCTGCCCGCGCGAGCAGGGTGCCGTCCCGGCGCAGGAGCTCGATGTGCTGGGCCAGCCCCTCCGCCAGCAACCGCCGGACGCCCGGGGCCGACCCGTCAGGGGTTTCGCCGCGGTCGAGGAGTTCTTGTGCGACCAGCACGTGGCCCTCGACCTCGTCAGGACCCGGCCAGGGGCGGGGGCACGGGTAGCCGGCTGCGGCCAGCAGGGACGTGGCGTCCGCGCACCTGCGTCACCGTGACGTCGCCCAGCACCGCGCGTTCGGTGTCGGACAACACCGGCGACGTGCCGTTCAGCACGTCCTCGTGCGTCCCACCGGGGTTCGTCACGGGCCGAAGACTCCCACGATGCGCACCTCGCCGGAAGGACCCCGACGAGCCGCGGGGTGGGGCCTCGACAGCGGGACGACCGTGGGGTTGTCGAGACGCAGGATCAGGTCAGCACCAGGACGTGACGTCGTGCGGCGAGTTCCTCGTCGCTGGGGTCGTGACCCGCGGGTACGGCCAGGGCGATCCGGGCGGGGCTGAGGCCTTCGGCGACGGCGGCGCGGACGAGGGCGCCCACCTCTGCGGGGTCCTCCACCAGGTGCACCCGCACCGTCCTGCGCTGCCCGGCCTCGAGCAGTTCGGCGGTGGCGCCGCCGCGGAAGTTCACCCGCCACGGAGCAGCCGTGAAGACCAGCCGTCGCCCGGCCACCCGGTGCACGGTGACGGGGACCTCGAAACGTCGGCCGCTGCGCCTGCCGGTGACCGTCAGCACCGCCACCGGCAGGCGGGCACCGAGGCGGGTCGGCGCCAGGCGCCGCACCAGGGGGTTGGCGACGTACCGGGTGAGCCAGCGGGGTGGGCGACGGTCCTGGACGCGCTGTTCCACGGTGGTCCTTCCCTGGCTGAGGGACGGGGGAGGTTCTCCTTCGACGCCTGTTCCTACCGCAGCTTCCTACCGCACCGGGGGGAACTCCGGTAGGGGCGACGGTGGACCCGCGGGGTTGCCCGCGTTCGGCGGTCAGCGCAGTCCCTCGAGGATGTCGACCGCGGTGCTCGCCCCCTGCTCACCGGTCATGGCCCGCGCCGTCGAAGCCGCCACCTGCCGGTGTCCGGCCGCGGCCAGGAGCCGCTGCGTCAGCCGGTCCACCGTGAGTTCGCGCGCGGGCACCGGGGCAGGGCTCAGCCCGCGGTGGTGCAACCGGGCGGCCCACCACGGTTGGTCGGCGATGAAGGGGACGAGCACCGAGACCGCGCCGGCACGGGCCACGGCGTGGACGGTGCCCGCCCCTGCGTGGTGCACGACGACGTCCACCCGGGGCAGAACGCTGGCGTGGGGGATCGAGGACGCGACGAGCACGTCGTGCCCGGCCCCGCCCGCCGTCCGGGCCGCGCCGGCGTCCAGGCCGCCCCACCCCGTCACGACCAGCACGCGGGCCCTGATCGCCCGGGCCGCGCGGACCACCACCCGGCTGCGTTCCCGGGCCGCGGCCACGCCCGTCGCCATCGAACCGAACCCGGCGACGACGACCGGGGCACCGTCGCGGTGCGCCGCGGTGAGGAACCCGTCCACCTCCGCGCTCGGGCGGGCAGCGGTGGCGTCCTGCCACGGCCCGGTGAGGTGAGCGGTGCCCGGCCAGTCCCCGGGGCGGGGGACCAGGACCGGGCTGACGGGGCAGAGCACCGCGGCAGGGGGCGGCAGGGACGCCGTGCGGGGGAGACCGTGCGCGACGCGCAGGCGCCGCAGGTCCGGGCCGAGCACCGCCGCCGCGCCGGCGGTGGCGCGGTAGGTGAGCCGGTTCACGTGCCGGCCCAGGTCGCGGGAGGCGATGCCCGCGGCGGGGAAGTCACCGGTCGGGGTGAGGGTGGGGACGGTCTCCACGACGACGTGGGGCACGTCGAGCACCGCCGCGGCCAGGGGAGCCGAGAGCACCTTGGGGTGGGCGACGAGCACGTCCGGCTGCACGTCCAGAGCCGTCCGGGCCGCCGAGGCCAGCAACCCCCGCAACGCCGGGTGGACCGTGGAGCGCCACGACCGCAGTGCCGCGACGGGCGAGACGCCCTGGGTCGTGATCAAGCCGCCGAGGTCACCGTCGAGGACGACCACCTCGAACGGCTGGGGTCCGAGCCCGGCCGTCATGCTGCCGGTGGCGGCCAGCACCACGTGGTGGCCGCGGCGGGAGGCCTCGCGCGCCAGTTCCACGAACGGTTCCACGTCGCCGCGGGAGCCGGCCGTCAGCAGCAGCAGGCGACGTGGGCCGCCGCCGGGGTCCGGTTCGTCGTCCTCACGGCTGAGCACGTCCGAAGGCTGCCACGCAGTCGGCGACCGGCTCACTCCCGGTGGTCGTCCCCGGTGGTGGCCAGGGTCTTGACAGCGGTGACCGCCGATGTGAATCTAACGTCGTTAGAAGTTCTACCGGCGTTAGGTCCAAGGCCGCCACGTCTGGCCCGTGGCCGCCCCCACCCACCTCGACGGGAACGCCCCGCTTCGAGACCGGCACGGAGGAGACGAACGACATGGACGCAGTCCGCACGACCACCGCCCCGGCAGTGACCGCAGCACGCCCGGACCGGGTCGACCCCGACCGTCGCAGCGTGCTCGCCGACAGGATCAGCCGGGTCCTGACGGGGCTGAACGCGGTCCTGACCCTGCTCGCGCTGGGGTACGGCGTCTACCGGCTGACCCAGTCCGCCCCCGAGGACCTCGTCGTGCAGGCCTGGCGGACCTTCGGTTTCCTGGTCTTCTTCAGCCTGTGGACCATGGTCACCCTGTGGCCGCGCAGGACCCCGGGCGCCTGGGAGCTGATCTTCCTGCACAAGGTGGCGATCACCACCTTCGCCCTCGTCCTCGGAACGGTGCCCGAGGCCCGGGAGACGGCCCTCATCGACGGGTGGCTCGTCCTGAGCGGGGCCGCCGCCTACGTGCTCACCCGCGGGTGGGTGGCCTGGCGGCCCCTGCGCGCGGGCCGCGGTGCGGTTCCCGCGCCGGCGCCCTCGCGCGACTGAGGTGCCCACCCCCGCAGGCCCTGGACACCGACACTCGCATCGGCACGACCCCGGGGTCCGGGTCGAACGCGGCGGGACGCGGTGCAGGGACTGGGGAACGTGCGGTCGGTGGCGGTGGCACCGTTCCCCGGACGTCGAGCTCAGGACGCCGGCTCGATCTCGCTCTCGACCACCCACTTGTGGTTCACCATCGTCATCCCGTCGGCCTCGACGTCGACCATGTACGTGGTCTCGTCCGTCGAACCGGAGACGGTGGCCGTCGCGCCCTGCATGCCGGTCATGTGCGTGGCGTCCAGGACGACCTGCGCCCCGTCGGGCAGTCTCGCGTCCCCGACCCCTCGCAACTCCTCCTGGACGACCCAGCGGTGGTTCAGGACCGGCTCCCCGCCGGTGGTCGGGATCTAGTCCACCTCGTAGGTGTACGTGTCGAACGCGCCGACGACCGTGGCCTCGACGCCGTCCATCCCCGGCACGTGGTCGGCCCGCAACACCACCTGCGAACCCACCGGGTGGGACGGCGCCGCCGCGACCGCGATGCCCTCGGGTGCCGGACCACCGGCCGGGGCGTGGTCGTGACCCGAGTGGTCGTGACCGGAGTGGTCGTGACCCTCGTGCTCGTGCTCGTGCCCGGCGTCCGCGTCGCTGGACGTCGAGGTCTCCGGAGTTCCCGCGGTCCCGGGGGTCGCGCTCTCCTGGCTCGCACACCCGGCCATCAGGACCACCAGCCCGACCAGCCCCGCGACCGTCCGCCGATCCGCTCTCATCCCGTCCTCCTCGTGCGTCGCCGCGGTCGCCGGGAGCAGGACCCGACCACCGAATTCTTGAGAATGGATCCTGACTGGGGATCCGCCGCTCACCCCGACGGGCACGACCGGGACCGGCGCAGCGGAAGGGTCTGCTGCAGGGGGAGGCGACTGTTCGCCTCACGGCGCGCATCCCTGGGCATCGAGGCGATCGGGATCCGCTCGCGGAACATCGCGGTCTCACCGGTGCGGCGGAATCCGTGGCGCTGTTCCAGGCGCGGGCCGCGCGGCAGAGGGTGGTTTCGGGGTTCACGCGTCGGGTGCTGACCAGACACCGGCGGAAGTCGCCGGCCGTCGGGGACGTCCGGGGCACCACCTGTTCGTCGATACGTTCCGGGGGAGCGGGACCAGGTGTTCTCCACCCAGTCATCGGGCGCAGTGACCGCACATCGCGCGTGCTGCGCCAGACGCGTCGGGTCCCCGCAGGAGAAGCGCCCTTCTGCCACGATCGCGCGATGGCTGTCCATCACCCGGCGACGATCGTGCCGTCCGAGCGGGAACTGCTGCAGGCCTGGGTTCCACACCAACCCTGGACCGGAGACTCCGACACCTCCGTCCTGACCAAGCTCGGCTCGTACGCTTCGACGACCCCGACGGTGAGGTGGGGATGGAGACGCACCTGCTGGCCGGCGCCGACGGGCAGGTGCTGCAGGTGCCGCTGACCTACCGCGGCGCCCCTCGCGCGGGAGCCGAGGACTCCCTCATCACCACGATGACGCACACGACTCTCGGCCAGCGTTGGATCTACGACTGCTGCCACGACCCCGTCCACGTCAGCGCCCTGGTCACCACGATCGTGACCGGTGGCCGCGAGGCCGACCTGTTCGCCGCCACCGAGCAGGGCCTGGTGCTGGAACCGGTCACGACCCGGGGCAGGAGACCCCCTGCCTGTTGGCGACAGTGGTCGTCTCGTCGTAGCAGGGTGCCGGTGTGATGAGCGGCGGCTCACGTCAGGTGCAGCGCGGTGCGCAGGTGCCGCCTCGCCGAACCACCGCAGCGGCATGGCTGCGGCGCCGTGGTCGGCGAGCAGTCGTACCCGGTCGGTTCCGATGCGGCTGCTGGAGGCGGGCAGGACCAGGACCGCTCACCGCGGGCGTCCGGTGAGCGAGTCGTTGACGACGTCGGTGGCCGTCCTCGGTCGCACCCGCTCGGACAAGTGCCTGAGGCGGGACAACAGGCGTGGTCGCCGAGGAGCGGCCGTCAACGGCTAGTTGTCATAATGATGATTATCGGCTAATGCTGCAGCGCCGCCTGAGGGCCCGATCGAGGCCGATCCGTCCCGGTGCGGGCCGATTTGCGCCAGGTCACCGTCGACAGGTCACCTTCGAGGTGAGCACCACGCGCCGACGTGCCGACGTCCACGTGGGACGCATCGACCGGCGAGAACTTACGGTGGCTCCCGAGACGTTCCACCGAGGCCCGACGGTTCCTCCTGATCGCCGGTGACTGTCGTCGTGATCCCGGTCGCTGCAGCACCGGCCACCGGTCACCGTCGCCGGTCAGCGCCCCATCAGCCCGGCCGTCGTGCCCGTCGTCCGTCGCGGCTCGAACTCCAGCACGTTCCCGCGAGTTCGATGAACCTGAGCCGTCCACACGACCGACGACGCGACCGAACCCTTCGAGCGCCCCGCCCGTGAACTCCGCATAACGACGAGTATGCGGAACCTCTGGTCGTTCGTCCCCCAGACCCGTTGTGCCGCAACGTTTTAACTTGACGCCTCACTCCCCCGTCGCGTATCGTCACTGACATGGCTCCCCTGCACCCCGGGGTTCTCGAGTCCCTCACCACCTCCTCGGCGCTGCCGGTCGCGGTCCGCGCCTACGAAGTGGCCCGACTCCCCCGCAAGGACTCCCCCAACACCCTCGCCGCCCGCGCCCGCGACATCGCCGGCATCGCTCCCCGCCTGGCCGCGGCCGTCGGTGTCGACGACCCCCTCGTGGGTGACCTGACCACCCCCGCCCTGCGCGCGGCCTTCGCCGACTTCTCCCTCGACCACGCGCGCAGTTCCATCGCGCGCTGCTGGTCGACGTGGAACGGGTTCTGCGGGTTCCTCGTCGCCGAGGACGTCCTGCCGGGCAACCCGATGGCCGGGGTGCACCGGCCCCGCCCCGTCCAGCAGAGCCCCAAACCGTTGCGGGGCAACGACACGCCGGAGGTGCTGCTGGACGCCGTCGCCGCCGGGCGCCGCGCGCGCGACCCGTGGCCCGAACGCGACCTCGCGGTCGTGGCGACGTTGCTGGTCACCGGGATCCGCAGCGCCGAACTCGTGGGCCTGCGCATCGGGGACCTGGCCGGGACGGCCGGGGAACGCCGGATCCGGGTGCGGGGTAAGGGAGGTGCCGAACGCAGCCTGCCGGTGGAGGAAGCCCTGGGCGAACTCCTCGACCGGTACCTGACCGGGAGGGCCCGGCGGTTCCCGACGCCCCGGGGTCCGCGCCAGGACGCCCCCCTGTTCGTCGACACCCGCGGCCGGGAACTGTCCCGGCACCAGCTGCAGTACCTCGTGGAGCAGTGCTACCGCGCCGCCGGGGTCAGCGACCGCGTGCAGCGCGGCGCGATGGTCCACGCGCTGCGGCACACCTTCGCCACCCGCGTCGTGGCCGGTGGGGCCAGCGCGGTGGAGGTCATGCGACTGCTGGGGCACCGGAGCCTGGCCACGTCCCAGCAGTACGTCGACGCCGGCGCCGACGAGCTGCGAGCGGCGGCCGCGGCCAGCCGGTCCTACGCGGCCCTGCGGACACTGGCCACCGACCCCGCCGGCCCGCGACCGTGACATGATCCGGGCATGGCGACGACGCGGCGGACGCACTGCGCGAACAAGATGCCCTGGCCGGCAGGGAACCACCGCAGCCTCGAGCGGTTCCTCGACGAGGCCGAGAGGGCCGGCACCCTGGACGTCATCGCCGACCACCCGCAGGCGGCGACCACGCTGGCCTTCGCCCCGCACGGCCTGGACGCCGAGACGACCGGCACGGTGCTGAGGTTCGCGGAGTCCCCCGAGCAGGGCCTGGCCTTCCCCGCCGCCTGGCAGCACTGGCTGCAGGCCACCGACGGCACCTACGCCGACCGCTCGGCCGCGGCCGACGGCTTCGCCCGGTTCGCCGAAGCCGTCCAGCACGAGCACTGGGAGGCCCGCGGCGACGTGCCGGTGCAGGAGGCCCTGACCGGGTTCATCGACACCGTCGTGGCCGCGCAGGCCGACGGGACGGACCCGCGACAAGCGCTGGACGCCGCCACGGGCGTCACGACCGAGGGCTGACCCCCGGACCGGGCCCGCGCGCCGGTCAACCGCGCCGGTCGCGCTGGTAGGCGGTCCACGCCGCGGTGCACCGCTCGCACCGGCAGCCCAGGTTGCGGTAGCCGTTGGCGGTGCCGTGCCGGGCGTCGTGCCCGTCCTGGCGGAAAGCCTCTGCGCTCTGGGCCGGGGAGGGGCGGGCGGCGGCCCGGTCCAGGCCCAGCTCGGCCCGCCACACCCGGATCGTGGGGTGGCTCACGCCCAGCAGCCGCCCCGCCTCCTGCTGCGGCAGGCCGGCAGTGGCCTGCACGGCCTCGCGCCAGGTGGCGTACCCGGCCCGGCGGGCGATCTCGTCTCGGTCGTGGCGGGGCACCGGCGCACCCTACGGCCCGCGCCGCCGGCGCCCTCACCGGGCCGGTGTCTGCCCCAGCGCCCGCCGGGAGACCTGCAGCGCCTTGCGGAACGTCTCGCGCTCGCGCGAGCCCAGACCGGCCACCATCTCGGCCTCGATCTCGCCCACCGGCCCGCGCAGCTCCTCCAGGATCCGCTGGGCCTGCGGGGTCAACGTCAGCAGCATCCGGCGCCGGGACCGTTCGTCGACGTCGCGCCGCACGTGGCCCTTGGCCTCCAGGTCCACGACCATCTGCGCCATCGTCTGGGCCCGCACGAACGAGTTGCGGGCCAGGTCCGCCGACGTCATCCCGGGGTGGCGTTCCAGGACGGTCAGCGCCGTGTACTGCAGCGACGTCAGCCCGTGCCTCCCGACGACAGCGTCGAGGCGGTTGCGGATGGCGAGCTCGACCTGCTTGAGCAGGTACAGCAGGGTCACGTCGGTCGCACTGGTCACCGGCACATCCAACCGCACGTCCCGGCCCGTCCCCCGGCCCCGCACCGAGGGCGCGGGGCCGGGGGACGGACCGGGACGAGGTGGGGGCAGGTCAGGCGTAGAAGCGGGCGAGGAAGTCCACGACCACGGCCGGGCGCTCCTGGCCCTCGATCTCGATGACGGCCGCCACCGTCAGCTGCACCCCGCCCTTGACCTCGGTGACGTCCTTCAGGGTCCCGCTCAGACGCACCCGGGAACCGGCCGGCACCGGGGCGGTGAACCGCACGCGGTCCATCCCGTAGTTGACCTTGCTCGTGACGCCCTCGACGTCGAAGGTCTCCGACCACAGCGGGATGAGCAGGGACAGGGTGAGGAACCCGTGGGCGATGGTGCCGCCGAAGGGCCCGTCCTCGGCGCGCTCGGGGTCGGTGTGGATCCACTGGTCGTCACCGGTGGCCACGGCGAAGCGGTCGATGCGTTCCTGGTCGACGACCATCCAGCTCGAGGGCCCGATCCCGGTGCCGACCAGCCCGGCCAGTTCCTCGAAGCGCACGACCTTCTGCGCGGCGCCGGCCTGGGTTCCGTTCTCGACGCTCATGCGTCCTCCTCGGTGTGGGTGGGGATCTGGGGGGCCAGCCCGAGGATGCGCAGCGCGTTCTCGCGCAGGATCAGGGGCCGCACCTCGGGGCGGATCGGCAGGTCGGCGAAGTCCTTCATCCACACGTCGGGGTGGATGAGCGGGAAGTCCGAACCGAACAGGACACGCTCGCGCAGGAACGTGTCCGCGGCCCGCACCAAGGCGGGCGGGAAGTACTTCGGGCGCCACCCCGACAGGTCGATCGCCACGTTCGCCTTGTGGGTGGCGATCGAGATGGCCTGGTCCTGCCAGGGCACCGAGGGGTGGGCGAAGATCAGCGACAGGTCGGGGAACTCGGCGGCGACGTCGTCCAGCAGCATGGGGTCGGAGTACCGCAGCTTGAAACCGTGCCCGCCGCGGACCCCGGCGCCGATGCCCGTCTGACCGGTGTGCACGACCACGGGCAGGCGCAGTTCGGCCAGCGCCGCCCAGAACGGGCGGTACCGCGGGTCGGAGGGGTCGAAGCCCTGCACGGTCGGGTGCAGCTTGAAACCGCGCGCCCCGTGCTCCAGGGCCAGGGACCGCACCCGGTCCACGGCGTCGGGCCGGTGCGGGTCGACCGAGCCGAACGGGATGAGGACGTCGGCGTGGTCGGCGGCCTGGTCCACGACCTGCTCGCTGGGGATGGGCGGGTGACCGAGCTGGTGCTCGGCGTCGACGGTGAAGACGACGGCGGCCATCCGGCGCTCGCGGTAGAACTGCGCGATGGAGGCCAGGTCGGGGGTGATGCCGTCGGTGCGGAAGTACCGCGCGGCCGCGGCGGCCAGGTCCGGCGGCAGCGAGCAGTGCCCGTGGTCACCGACCTCGACGTGCACGTGGACGTCGACGGCCGTCAGCGCCTCGACGTCGATCTCGGGGCGGTACACCGGGCTCAGCCCTGCGGGCGCACGAGGTCGCCCGGCAGGTCGGGGAAGCGTTCCCCGACCGACTGCAGGTTCTCGCGCAGCGTCGGGGCGAACTGCTCGGCGATGGTCTGCGCGTCCCACCCGCCCTCGTGGTGGACGGTGAGGACCGGTTCGGGGTGGCTCCACACCTGCAGCCGGTCACCGCCGGCGCCCAGGACCTGACCGCTGATGCCGGCGGCCTCCTCCGAGGCCAGGAACACCACGAGGCCGGCGACGTCCTCGGGGGTGCCGAACCCCAGGTCGTGCCGGTAGAACGACGGGATCGGCTCGTCGGCGTCCATGGCCTCCACGGCGGCGGCGAAGTAGGGCACGGTGCGGGTCATGGCGGTGGCCGCGACCGGGACGACCGCGTTGACCGTGACCTGGGCCTTCTTCATCTCCAGCGCCCAGGTGCGGACCATGCCGACGATCGCGGCCTTGGCGGCGGCGTAGTTCGTCTGCCCGAAGTTGCCGCGCTGGCCGGTGGGCGAGCCGATGGTCACGATGCGCCCGGTGACGCCGCGTTCCTTGAACGAGGCGTAGGCGGCGCGCACGCAGGAGAACGTGCCCCGGACGTGGACGGCCAGGACGGCGTCGAAGTCCTCGTCGCTCATCTTCAGCAGCGACCTGTCGCGCAGGATCCCGGCGTTGGTGACCAGGACGTCGAACCCGCCGAACTCGGCCAGGGCGGTCTGCACGAGCTGCTCGGCCGTCTCGGCCGGCCCGACCGGGGCGACCACGGCCACCGCGCGCCCGCCGGCGGCCTGGACGGCCTCGACCGTGCTGCGCGCCGCGTCCTCGACGGCGTCGTTGACCACGACGGCGGCCCCCGCCCGGGCCAGCGCCACCGCGTAGGCGGCGCCCAGGCCCGCCCCCGCGCCGGTCACGACCGCGACCTTGCCCTGCAACGTGGTGCTCATGTGCTGATTCCTCCTGTGTGGAACGGTTCGTGGTCCCCCGGCGGTGGGGTCGGTGCCCTCAGAGGACGGTGAAGACCCGCACGTCCACCCGGCGGGGATGGCGGTGGGCGTCGGCGACGAAGACGCGACCGGTGACCCACGCCCAGGCCGGCGCGGCGCTCGACAGGCGCGGGGTGCAGCGGAAGTAGACCCGGGCGGGGTCGACCTCCTCGCCGCGGGCGAGGGCGGCCATGTCGGCCGGGTCCCCGCTGCGCACGCCGCGGTTGTGGACCGAGAGGCGTTCCCCGGCGGCGGTCTCCACGACGTACTGGGCGTCCAGCAGGGCGAACCCGGGGGTCAGCACCTGGTGGTCGGCCCCACCGGGCAGGACGCGGCCGGTGAGCCCGCCGGGGCCGTCGAGGGTCCCGCCGGTGATCGGCACCATGCGGCGGTGCCCGTCGGGGGCGGGCCCCAGGTCCACGGGGTCACCGACCTCGATCCGCAGGGTGAACAACTCCTCCAGGGTCGGTGCGCTCACCGGACTCCCTCCTGCTGCTGCTGCTGTCGGGCGACCAGGGCGGCGACGTCGTCGGCGGCCCGCCGGCGCAGGTCGACGCGGCGGATCTTGCCGGTGCCGCCCATGGGCAGTTCCTCCACGCAGAACACCCACCGGGGGACCTTGTAGGCCGCGATGCGCTCGCGCAACTGCTCGCGCAGGGCCTGCGGGTCGAGCGTGACGCCCTCCAGCGCCGTCACGTAGGCGGCGCCGACCTCGCCCCAGCGCTCGTCGGCCACGGCGACCAGCGCGGTCGTGGCCACGCCCGGCAGGCTGGCGATGACGGCCTCCACCTCGGCCGGGTAGACGTTCTCGCCGCCGGAGATGAACAGGTCCTTGAGCCGGTCCACGACGCGGACGCGACCGTCGGGGCCGACGTCGACCACGTCCCCGGTCCGGTACCAGTCCCCCGCCGGCCCGGTGAAGGCGTCGGCGGTGTCCGCGGGACGGCCCCAGTAGCCGGCGAAGACGTTGGGTCCGCGCACGAGCAGTTCCGAGGGCGTGGAGGCGGCGTCCAGGGCGACGGGCCGGCCGTCGGGGCCCACGGCCGCGACGTCGACGAAGAAGTGCGGGGCCCCCACCGAGGTCGCCCGGTCGGCGCCGTCGGCGGGGGTCTCCATGAAGACCCCGGGGGCGGCCTCGGTCATGCCGTACCCCTGCACGACCTCGACCCCGCGCTCGCGCCAGGCGCGGGCGACCCGTTCCAGCACCGCCGACCCGCCGTAGACGACGGTGCGCAGCGAGGACAGGTCCGCCCCGGCCCAGGCGGGGTGGTCGGCCATCATCTGCAGCATCGTCGGGACGCAGGCGAAGCTCGTGGCCCCGAAGTCCTCGACCGTGCGCAGCAGCCCGGCGGCGTCGAAGCGGGGCAGGACCTCGACCCGCCCGCCCTTGAGCAGCGTCGGCAGGGTCACCTGCCCCAGGCCCACGGCGTGGAAGACCGGGGCCGTGCACAGGGCGCGTTCGTGGCGGGTGACGTCGACGTGGGTGAGCTGGTTCAGCGTGTTCCAGGTGAGGTTGCCGTGGGTCAGCACCGCGCCCTTGGGCCGGCCGGTGGTGCCGGAGGTGTAGAGCACCACGGCCGGGTCGTCCAGCGAGGCTCCCAGGCTGGCCGGGTCCGGCGGGGCCGTCCCGGGGGCGGCCAGCACGTCCTCCAGCGCCCGCCCGGGCACGCCGGGCACCGGTCCCAGGGTCAGGACGGTCCGCAGCGCGACGTCCTCGGTCAGCACGGCGGCGGCGACCGGTTCCACGCCCGGCCCCACGACGAGGACCTCGGTGCCGCTGTCGCGCAGCGCGAAGGCCAGCTCCCGGGCGACGAGGCGGACGTTGAGGGGGACGAAGACGGCGCCGGCGCGACCGCAGGCGAACAGCAGTTCCAGCGCGGTGAGGTCGTTCAGGCCCAGGTAGGCGATCCGGTCGCCCCGGGCGACTCCCAGTTCCAGCAGGCCGGCGGCCAGGCGGTCGGTGCGGTCGGCGAGCTCGCGGTAGGTGCGGGTGCGCTCCCCCTGGCTCAGGGCGGTGGCCTCGGGGTCGATGCGGGCCCGGCGGGCGGGCCACGACCCCAGTCCGCGGTCGAGGAGGGTGTCGAAGCCGTCCACGGGCGGTGCTCCTTCTTCCACGTCGTCGGGGGGCCGGGAGGACGGCCACGGCACGAGTGTGCAGATCGACAGCAAACCTGTCAATCGGCGGGCTCGGGGGGCATGCTGGGTCCGTGACCCTCACGTCGCGCACCTTCGAGGTGCTCGCCGCCTTCACGCCCGAGCACCGCACCCGGCGCCTGGCCGAGCTGGCGGCCACCAGCGGGCTGCCCCTGACCACGACCCACCGCATCGTCGCCGACCTGGTGCGCTGCGGGGCCCTGGAGCGCGCCCCGGACGGGTCCTTGCACGTGGGGCTGCGGCTGTGGGAGATCGGCTCCCTGGCCCCCCGCGGCAACGCGCTGCGCGACGTGGCCCTGCCCTTCCTGGAGGACCTGTACGTCGCCACCCGCGAGAACGTCCAGCTCGCCGTCCGCGAGGGCCTGGAGAGCGTCTTCGTCGAACGCCTCACCGGCCGCGAGGCCGTCACGGTCATGACGCGCGTGGGCACCCGCTTCCCGCTGACCTCCACCGGTGTCGGGCGCGCCCTGCTGGCCCACGCCCCCGCCGACGTCCAGGAGGCCGCCCTGGCCCGCCCCGTGCGCCGCTGGACCCCGTTCACCGAGGTCGACCCCGCGCGCCTGCGCGCCGGCCTGGCCGAGGTCCGCCGCACCGGCGTGGCCGTCAGCGACCGGGAGGTCACCCGCGACGCGGTGTCCGTGGCGGCCCCCGTGCGCGGCCCCGGCGGGGACGTCGTCGCCGCCGTCTCCCTCGTCGTGCGCCACGGCACCGTCTCCCCGCCGGCCCTGGGGCCCGCCGTGCGGGCCGCCGCCCTCGGGATCTCCCGCGCCCTCGGCGCCCCACCTTCCGCTGTGCGGAAGTCCCTCTGGCGCGAGGAGCCCGCCCCGGCCGACGCTGCACAGGACCGGGACCCACCGGCACCGTCGCCGCGACCAGGAGGACCACCGTGACCGAGCTCGACGTCCCCGGGCGGGTGACCGCCAAGATCTTCCCCCACCCCCTCAACGCCTGGTACGTGGCGGCCTGGGACCACGAGGTCACCGCCAAGGCCCCGACCGCGCGCACCGTCGCCGGCCGCCCCCTGGCCCTCTACCGCACCCAGGACGGACGCCCCGTCGCCCTCGACGACGCCTGCTGGCACCGCCTCGCACCCCTGTCCCAGGGCAAGCTCGTCGGCCGCGACGGCATCCAGTGCCCCTACCACGGCCTGCAGTACAACGCCGCCGGCCGCTGCACCGCCATGCCCGCCCAGGCCACGGTCAACCCCAGCGCCCTCGTCACGTCCTACCCCGTCGTCGAACGCCACCGCTACGTCTGGGTCTGGCCCGGCGACCCCCTCCTGGCCGACGCCGCCACCATCCCCGACATGCACCAGATGGACTCCCCCGAGTGGGCCGGCGACGGCCTCACCATCGAAGCCCCCTGCAACTACCAGCTCATCCTCGACAACCTCATGGACCTCACCCACGAGGAGTTCGTCCACGGCTCCAGCATCGGCCAGGCCGAACTGTCCGAGAGCGAGTTCACCACCCGCCACGAGGACGACGGCAGCGTCACCGTCACCCGCTGGATGCGCGATGTCGAACCCCCGCCGTTCTGGCGCAAGAACATGCGGGACGAGTTCCCCGACTTCGAGGGCCGCGTCGACCGCTGGCAGATCATCCACTACTACGCCCCCTCCACCATCTGCATCGACGTCGGCGTCGCCGAAGCCGGCACCGGCGCCCCCGAGGGCGACCGCTCCCGCGGCGTCAACGGCTACGTCATGAACACCATCACCCCCGAGACCGACACCACCTCGCACTACTTCTGGGCGTTCATGCGCAACTACCGCCTCGACAGCCAGCTCATCACCACCCAGCTGCGCGAAGGCGTCCGCGGCGTCTTCGCCGAGGACGAAGCCATGCTCGTCGCCCAGCAGCGCGCCATCGACGCCAACCCCGACAAGGTCTTCTACAGCCTCACCGTCGACGCCGGCGGCATGTGGGTGCGCCGCATCCTCGACCGCATGCTCGCCGCCGAAGGCCGCGCCCTGCCCGTCCCCAGCGGGGTCCAGGCCCTCTCGTGAACGCCCGCACCTTCCACGACGCCCGCGTCCTGGAGACCACCGACGTCGCCACCGACATCCGCCGCGTCGTCCTGGAACCCCCACCCGCCGCCCGCCGGCGCGCCGACCCCGGGACCCACCTCGACGTCCGCGTCGAGGTGCCCGGCGGCCGCCCCGAGGTCCGCTCCTACTCCGTCGTCGACTCCACCCCCGACGGCTCCCGGCTCGCCCTGACCGTCCACCGCTCCCCCACCAGCCGCGGCGGCTCCGCCTACGTCCACGGCCTGCGCCCCGGGGACTCGCTGCGGTGCACCGGCCCCCTGCAGAACTTCCCCCTGCGCATCGGCGCCCAGCGCTACCTGCTGCTGGCCGGCGGCGTCGGCATCACGGCGCTCGCGGCCACCGCCCGCACCCTGGCCCGCCTCGGGGCCGACGTCGAGCTCGTCTACGTCGGCCGCTCCCGCGACCGGATGCCCTACCTCACCGACCTGCAGGCCGAGCTCGGCGACCGCGTCCGCCCCGTCGTCTCCAGCGAGGGCACCCGCCTGGACGTCGAGGACCTCATCGCCCGCACCGCCCGCGACGCCCCGGGCACCGAGGCCTACGTCTGCGGCCCCCTCGGCCTGCTCGACGCCGTCACCGGCGCCTGGCACCGCCACGGACTGCCGCAGACCAACCTGCGCTACGAGACCTTCGGCAGCTCCGGGCGGCACGCCGCCGGCCGGTTCCGCGTCCAGGTGCCCGCCCTGGACCTGGAGACCGTCGTCGACCCCGGCAGCACCGTGCTCGAAGCCCTCCGACGGCGCGGGGCCGACCTCATGTACGACTGCCTCAAGGGCGAGTGCGGACTGTGCGTCCTGCCCGTGCGCACCGTCGAGGGGGTCCTGGACCACCGCGACGTGTTCCTCTCCCCCCAGCAGCAGGAATCCGCCGAAGCCCTGTGCGTCTGCGTCTCCCGGGTGGCCGCCGGACCGGAGGGGAACGACCCCCTCCTCGTCCTCGACCTGCCCTGACGGGACCGACGCCGCCGCCGCAGGGATCAGAACCGGAAGCGGCTCACCAGGGTCTGCAACTGGGTAGAGATCCCCGCGACCTCCTCGGAGGCGCGCTGCGCGTACTCCACGGTCTGCACCGTCGTGGCCGTGGCCGCCGAGACCTCACGGACCCCACCGTCGACGCGATCGGCCCCGGCCGCGGCCTCGGCGATCGACCGCGCGATCTCCGAGGTCGTCGCCGTCTGCTCCTCCACCGCCGAGGCGATCGTCGTCTGCAGGTCGTTGATCCGGGCGATGACCTCCGCGATCGACCCGATCGCCGAGACCGCCCCCGTCGTGTCGTCCTGGATGGCCTGCACCTGCCGGGAGATGTCCTCCGTGGCCCGCGCGGTCTGCTGCGCCAGCTCCTTCACCTCACCGGCCACGACCGCGAAGCCCTTGCCCATCTCCCCGGCCCGGGCGGCCTCGATCGTCGCGTTCAGGGCCAGCAGGTTCGTCTGCTCGGCGATGGCCGTGATGACCTTCACGACCGAGCCGATCTGCGCGGAGGACTCCCCCAGCCGCGAGACCGTCGCCGTGGTGTCGTCCGCGACCTGGACCGCCTGAGCCGCGACCCCGGTGGCGTCGGCGGCCGAGGTGGAGATCTCCCGGATCGCGCTGCCCATCTCGTCGGCGCCCGCGCCGATCGCCTGCAGGTTCGTCGCCACCGACGCCACGTCCCCGGCCACCAGCTCCACGCTGCGACCGGTCCGCTGCGACGCGGCCCCGGCCTCGCTGCTGCGGTCGGCCAGGCTCGCCGACGTCGCGCTCAGCGTCCCCGCGCCCCGGGCCACCGAGGCCACGTCCACCCGCAGCTGCGCGAGCGCGCGGTCCAGCGCGGCGGCCGCTCGCCCCAGCTCGTCGTCGTTGTCCACCCCGCTGCTCACCGTGAGGTCACCGCGCTCCAGCGCCTGCGCGACCTCCACGATGGCGCGCGCGTCCGCCCGGATCCGTCGCACCGTCAAGGTGACGATCCCGGCCGACACACCGAGCCCGACCGCCAGCAACCCCAGCGTGAGCAGCAGCGACAACCGCGCCCGGCCCTGACCGTCCTCGACCGCGGCGGCCACGGCCGCGGCGGCGCTGGTGTTGAGGGTGGCGACGTCCTGGGCGAACGCGGCCTGCGCCGCGGTGTACGCCTGGTCGGCGCTCGCGGCCGAGGCGGCGTCGCGCGCGGCGATGATCTGCTGGCCCGCGGCCTCGCCGGCCTCGTACTGCGCCTGCAGGTCCCGGACCAGGTCCTGCTCGGCGGCGGGCACCTGGGTCAGCAGACGGTCCATCAGCGTGGTGATCTCCGTGCGCCGCGCCTCCAGCCGCGGCGCCAGGCGCGGTCCCTGACCGGGCACGAAGTTCGAGCTCAGCGCCAGCGTCGCGATGTCGCTGCTGGCCAGCTCGATGGCGCGCACCGTCGTCTGCCGCTGCAGCGGTCCGGTGGACAGGTCGGAGATGTTCTGGGACATCGCCTGCGCCGCGAGCACGCCGCCCGTGCCGGTGACGGCGGCCACGGCCGCCAGCGAGGCGGCGGCACCCACGATCCTGGTGGTCAACGACACGGTGGACAACTCCCCTCGACACGACTGGTGAGGAGTCCATCGACAGTCGCCGGGCGGGTCTTGAGCGTTCGACGCGCCGTCAGGGCGACCCGTCGGGACGACCCGTCAGCAGGTGGCGAGGAACCGCCGCAGCACCCGCACGCCGAACCCCAGGGCATCGACCGGGACGCGTTCGTCGACCCCGTGGAACATGCCCGCGAAGTCCATCCCCGCCGGCAGCCGCAGGGGGGCGAACCCGTAGCCGCGCACCCCCAGGTGCGAGAACGACTTGTTGTCGGTCCCCCCCGCCAGGCAGTACGGCAGGACCGCCGCACCCGGGTCCTCCGCCTCCAGGGCCGAGCGCATCCGGTCCACCAGCGGAGCGGCGAACTCCGTCTCCAGGGCCACGGACTCGTTGACGACCTCGACGTCCACGCGCTCCCCGGCCAGTTCCCGGATCGTGGCCATGAGGTCGTCCTGCCGGCCGGGCAGGAACCGGGTGTCGACCAGGGCCGTGGCCGTCCCCGGGATGACGTTGTGCTTGTACCCGGCCTCCAGCACCGTGGGGTTGGCGGTGTTCTGCAGCGTGGCCCCGACCCAGCGCGCGGTAGTGTCCAGGGTGGCGAGCAGGGCCGAGGGGTCGTCCTCGTCGAAGCGGACGCCGGTGATCTCCGAGACGCCCTGCAGGAACTGGCGCACCGTGGCGGTGTACTCCAGCGGCCAGGTGTGCTCCCCGATCCGGGTGACGGCCGCGCACAACCGCGTCACGGCGTTGTCGGTCCCGACCTGCGAGCCGTGCCCGGCCCGTCCGTGCGCGACCAGGCGCAACCACGCCAGGCCCTTCTCGGCGGTCTGCAGCAGGTAGGTGCGCCGGCCGTCGAGGTCGACGGAGAACCCCCCGACCTCGCTGACGGCCTCGGTGACCCCCTCGAACAGGTCGGCCCGGTTCTCCACGAGCCACTGCGCCCCCTGGGTGCCCGCGGCCTCCTCGTCGGCCAGGAACGCGAACACGAGGTCGCGCGGGGGGCGGGTGCCGGTGCGGGTCATCTCGCGCAGGACGGCCAGCAGCATCGCGTCCATGTCCTTCATGTCGACCGCGCCGCGGCCCCACAGGCACCCGTCGGCGATCGCCCCGGCGAAGGGGTCGACCGTCCAGTCCGCCGCGCGCGCGGGCACCACGTCGAGGTGGCCGTGCAGCAGCAGCGCCCCGCGTTCGGCGGTGCCGCGTTCCTCGCCTGGGACGCGCACGACGACGTTGCCGCGGCCGGGGAACCCCTCGACGTACTCCGGTCGCAGGCCGACCTCGTGCAGCAGCCCGGCCACGTGCTCGGCGGCGGCGCGCTCGCCGGGGCCGGAGCCGTCGCCGTAGTTCGAGGTGTCGATGCGGATCAGGTCCCGGCACAGGTCCAGGACCTCCTCCTCGGCGGTGGGGGTGGCCTGCGCGGTACTGGTGTCGGCGCTCACCGGCGCCACCGTAGCCGGTAGCGTCCCGGTCCCATGGACGACTGGTCGGTGACGACTCCCCGCGGGCTCACGGACACCGTGCACGACACGCTCCTGGAACTGCTCATGAACCGCGGCCTGGAACCCGGTTCGGCGTTGCGGACCCAGACGCTGGCCGCCCGCCTGGGCGTCTCGGCGACGCCGGTGCGCGAGGCCCTGGCCCGGCTGGAGGGGTCGGGTCTGGTCGTGCGCACCGCGCGGCGCGGGTACCGGGCCGCGCCGCTGCTGTCCAGCGAGGAGCTCGCCCAGCTCGTCGACGTCCGTCTGCTGGTCGAGCCGGGCAACGCCGAGCGCGCCTGCGCGCGTACCGACGACGGCTTCGTGCTCCGCCTCTGGGCGGCGGTCGAGGAGCAGCGGCAGGCGCCGACCGGGCCGGGCTACACCGGGTTCAAGCACTACCTGGAGGCCGACTGGTCCTTCCACGAGCTGCTGGCCGAGGGCACGGGCAACCCCTTCATCGTGCGCACGCTGGACTCCTTCCGCGGCTTCGTCCAGCGGCTGCACCAGGTCGAGGAGCACGTCGGGGACGCGCAGGAGAGCGTGGCCGAGCACGAGGCGATCGTGCGCGCCTTCGAGCGCCGGGACCCCGCGGCCGCCGCGGAGGCCATGCGCGTGCACCTGCGGGGGGTGCTCCAGCGCGCCGTGGCGTGAGCGCGGGGTCACGGTGGGGGGTGCAGGGAGGACGCGGGGTGACACGGTGAGCCCAGGCTCGCCAAGCCCCGTGATTTTCTATACAATCTGTGGCACGACGACCTCAGGAGTGAGAACGTGAGCGACGACGCCACCCGCGTGTTCGACGGCTTCCCCGACGTGCTGACCCGTCAGAACTGGCCGATCACGGTGCCGATGATGCCGCACCCGCACGTCCTGCC
Source organism: Kineococcus halophytocola (assembly GCF_041276425.1). NCBI lineage: Bacteria > Bacillati > Actinomycetota > Actinomycetes > Kineosporiales > Kineosporiaceae > Kineococcus > Kineococcus halophytocola. The sequence goes on from NZ_JBGFTU010000017.1 coordinate 25,907, forward strand.
CGACGGCACGACGGTGCAGGAGCAGTCGGCCGAGGGCTGGGCCCAGACCCTGGAGGTGATGGTCGACGCCGGCTACACCTGCATCGACCCCACCGACACCTGGATCCGCATCGCGGACCTGCCGGCGCAGCGGCAGCAGGAGTTCGCCCGCACCGTGCGGGCCGCGGGCCTGCAGATCCCCGCGTTCTCCACCTCGCGCCGCTCGGTCATGGACCCCGAGAGCGGGGAGGAGAACCTCGCTTACTCCCACCGGGCCATCGACGCCTGCGCCGCCATCGGCATCCCCGTCGTGAACTTCGGGTTCATGCGCGGTTTCACCCCCGCCCAGGCCGAGGCCCTGTGGTTCTGGCTGGAACCGGGCTACTCCGACGACTTCAGCGACGACGTCCGCGCCGTCGCCGTCGGCAAGATCAAGGAACTGGCGAAGCACGCCCAGGAGGTCGGCGTGCAGATCGCCCTGGAGATGTACGAGGACACCTACCTGGGCACGGCCGACCGCATGGTCCAGTTCGTCCAGGACGTCGGCTACGACAACGTCGGCCTGAACCCCGACTTCGGCAACATCCTGCGCCTGCACCGCGAGGTGGAGCCGTGGGAGGAGATCGCCGCCAAGACGTTCCCGTACACGAACTACTGGCACCTGAAGAACTACTACCGCGACGAGGAACCCTCCACGGGTTCGGTGCGCACCCACCCGGCTCCCCTGGAGTTCGGGACGATCAACTACCGCAAGGCCATCACGATGGCGATCGAGGCCGGGTTCCGCGGCGCGTTCTGCGTGGAACACTACGGCGGCGACAGCATCAGCGTGGGCGCGACCAACCGCGAGTACATCCGTCGCGTGCTGCCCAAGGTGACCCCCTTCCAGTCCTTCCGCAGCGGCGCTGCGAACCACTGAGCGATCGAAGGAGACCGTTCCCATGACGAAGATCTTCGGTGACCCCGCGACGTTCGTCGACGAATCCGTGGCCGGTTTCGTCGACGTCTACTCCCGGTACGTCCAGCCCGTCCCCCACGGGGTGATCCGCTCCACCGCCACCCCCGAGGGCAAGGTGGCGCTCGTCGCCGGCGGCGGCTCGGGGCACTACCCCGCCTTTGCCGGCTACGTGGGCCCGGGCCTGGCCGACGGCGCCGTCTGCGGCAACGTCTTCGCCTCCCCCTCCACCCGCTGGGTCTACGACGTCGCCAAGGCCGCCCACCGCGGCGGCGGTGTCCTGCTCGGGTTCGGCAACTACGCGGGGGACATCCTGAACTTCGGCCTGGCCGCCGAACGGCTGCGCGCCGAGGGCATCCGCGCCGAACTGCTCGTCGTCACCGACGACGTCGCCTCCGAGGGCCAGGGCGCCAACGGGCAGCGTCGCGGCATCGCCGGCGACGTCGTCGCTTTCAAGATCGCCGGTGCCGCGGCCGAGGCCGGCTACGACTTCGACGAGGTCGTGCGCGTGGCCCGCCACGCCAACGAGCGCACCCGCTCGATGGGCATCGCCTTCGCCGGCTGCACCCTGCCCGGGGAGACCGAACCCCTGTTCACCGTCACCGACGGGCACATGGGCATCGGCCTGGGCATCCACGGCGAACCCGGCATCAGCGAGGAACCGATCGGCACCCCCGAGGAGATCGCCGACCTGCTGGTCGAGAAGGTCCTGGCCGGCAAGCCCGAGGGCGCTCCCGACGGCGGCCGGATCGCGGTCCTGGTCAACGGGCTGGGCTCGACGAAGTACGAGGAGCTGTTCCTGCTCTACGGCCCGATCGCCGCGCGGCTGCGCGAGGCCGGCCACGAGATCGTCGCCCCCCAGGTCGGGGAACTGGTCACCAGCCTGGACATGGCCGGGGCCTCCCTCACCGTCACCTGGCTGGACTCCGAGCTGGAGGAGCTGTGGACCGCGCCGGCGCAGTGCCCGGCCCTGTCCGTGGGCCCCACCATCGAGACCACCCCGGCCCCGGTGTACGAGGTGCCCGAGGACGAGGTCGCCGACTACACCGGCACCCCCGAGGAGGCCCAGTCCGCGGGCCGTCGGGTCGCCGACCTGCTCGAGGCCGTCCGCGACGTGCTGAAGGACGCCGAGGCCGAACTGGGCCGCATCGACGCCATCGCCGGTGACGGCGACCACGGCACCGGCATGGTCAACGGCTCGGTCGCCGCCGCCCGCGCGGCGCGCACGGCCGCCGACGCCGGCGCCGGCGCCGGCGCGACCCTGGCCGCGGCCGGCGGCGCGTGGGCCGACCGCGCCGGCGGGACCTCCGGGGTCATCTGGGGGGTGCTGCTGCACGCCTTCGCCGACCAGCTCGGCGACGAGGGCGAGCCCACCGCCCAGCAGGTCGCCGCGGGCGCCGGGGCCAGCGTGGAGGCCGTCCAGCGCCTGGCCGGGGCGCGGGTGGGCAACAAGACGATGCTGGACGCCCAGGTCCCCTTCGCCCAGACCCTCGCCCAGCGCGTGGAGGCCGGTGACGACCTGAAGACGGCGTTCACCACCGCCGCCCAGGCCGCGACCGAGGCCGCCGAGGCCACCAAGGACCTGCGCCCGCAGATCGGGCGGGCCCGGCCCCTGGCCGAGCGGTCCCTGGGTCACCCCGACGCCGGCGCGGTGTCGCTGGCGCTGGTCACCCGCACCGTCGCCGACGAGCTCTGAGAGAAGGAGGAGGACATGACCGACCTGCAGTGGCGCGTCGTGCTCGCGGCCGACGAGGCCGGTGTCTCGTACAAGGACGCGATCAAGGCCGACCTGGAGAAGGACCCCCGCGTGACGGAGGTCATCGACGTCGGTGTGAACGCCGACACGGACAAGACCGCCTACCCGCACGTGGCGGTGGCCGCGGCCCGCAAGGTCGCCGCCGGGGAGGCCGACCGTGCCATCCTGGTGTGCGGGACCGGGATGGGTGTGGCGATCGCGGCGAACAAGGTGCCCGGCATCCGGGCCTCGGTGGCGCACGACTCGTTCTCGGTGGAGCGGCTGGTGCTGTCCAACGACGGCCAGGTGCTGACGTTGGGTGAGCGGGTCATCGGCAAGGAGCTGGCGCGGCGGCTGGCGAAGGAGTTCCTGGGGTACGTGTTCGACACCTCCAGCGCCTCGGCGGCCAAGGTGGACGCGATCACCGGGTACGAGACCGGCACCGAGGGCGAGGCGGGTAGCGTCGGCTCCTGCTGACGCACCCCCTCGAGACCGGAGCCCCACCCACCATGTCGACCCGCCCCCGCCCGCTCGTCGGGGTCAGCCTGAAGATGTACTTCTCGCTGGCCCGCACGCGCAGCTACCTCGCCGACGTGGCGTCCCTCGGCCCGGTGGTCGCCGAGGCCGGCGTGGACGCCTTCGTCATCCCGGACTTCCTCACCGTGACCACGGGCCTGGACCTGCTGCGCGGCACGGGCATCGCCATCGGGGCCCAGGACGCCTCCTGGGAGGACTTCGGCGCCCTCACCGGGGAGGTGTCCCCCGCCGCGCTGCGCGAGGCGGGGGCCCGGTTCGTCGAGATCGGGCACGCCGAGCGGCGGCGCATGTTCGCCGAGGACGACATCGTCACCGCCCGCAAGGCCGCCGCGGCCGCCCGCAACGGCCTCGTGCCGCTCATCTGCATCGGCGAGAACGTGCGCATCGACGTCGCCGACGCCGCCCGCACCACCGTCAGCCAGGTCCTGGCCGCCCTCGAGGACGTCCCGTCCGAGGCCGAGGTCGCCATCGGCTACGAACCCAACTGGGCCATCGGGCAGACCGAACCGGCCCCGCCCGAGCACGTCGTGGGCGTCACCACCCGACTGCGCGACGCCCTGTCGCACCGCCGCGGCCGCACGCGCATCCTCTACGGGGGCAGCGCCGGGCCGGGCATGTTCACCGACGTCGCCGAGGGGGTCGACGGCCTGTTCCTGGGCCGCTTCGCCCACGACGTCGCCAACTTCCAGGCCGTGATCGAGGAGATCGCGGCCCACCCGCTCAACCGAGCGGACGACCCTTCCTAGGAGAGACCGTGCCCACAGCACCCCGCACCGACGAGATCACCAAGGTCGCCCAGATCGGCACCGGCTACATGGGCGGCGGCATCGCGCAGTCCCTGGCCCTGGCCGGCAACGACGTGTGGCTGGCCGACGCCGACAAGGAGTCCACGCAGCGCAACTACGAGCGGCTGCTGAAGGAGTCCGAGCTCTTCGAGGCGCAGGGGCTGTTCGCCCAGGGCAGCACCGAGGTCCTGAAGCAGAAGTTCCACCCCGCCGACTCCATCGAGGAAGCCGTCGCCGACGTGCACTTCGTCGAGGAGGCCGTCTTCGAGGACCCGGCGGTGAAGAAGGAGGTCCTGTCCCGCGTCGAGAAGGCCGTGACCCCCGGCACCATCATCGGCACCAACACCTCCACCATCCCCGTCAAGGTGCTGGCCGAGGCGTTCGAGGACCCCTCGCTGTTCCTCACCGTGCACTTCTCCAACCCGGCCCCGTTCATCCCCGGCGTCGAGCTCGTCACGGGTGAGGCGACCGACCCGGCCGTCCTGCCCATCGTCGACGACCTGCTGGCCCGCGCCGGCCGCCGCGGCGCGCAGGTCAAGGACGTCCCCGGGTTCGTCCTGAACCGCCTGCAGTACGTCCTGCTCAAGGAAGCCATGACCGTCGTCGAGGAGGGGGTGGCCACCCCCGCCGACGTCGACACCATCGTCTCCACGACCTTCGGTTTCCGGCTGCCGTTCTTCGGCCCCTTCGCCATCGCCGACATGGCCGGGCTGGACGTCTACGCCAAGGGCTTCAAGGTCCTGGAGGGCCACTTCGGGGACCGCATGTCGGCCCCGGCCAACCTCACCGCCCTCGTCGAGGCCGGCAAGTACGGCACCAAGACCGGTTCGGGGTTCCTCGAGCTCGAGCCCGACAAGCTCGCCGAGCTCATCGACTACCGCAACAAGGCCTACCGCAAGATGCAGGAGCTGCTCGACGAGCTCGGCCCCTCCCCGCTGGCCTGACCCTCCCCAGCGCACCCACCGGGCCCCGGCCCGGACGCGAACCCCCCTCGGGGCCGGCCGCCACCCCGCGGCCGGCCCCGAGCCGTTCCCCGCCCGACCGGACCTCAGCCCGCCCGCTCCCGCGGGTGGAAGGCCAGGTGCAGTCCCCCCTCGTGGTCCACCCGCCGCACCCCCACCTCGAAGACGGGTTCGAGCACCGCGGGGACCAGCACCTGCGAGGGCGTCCCCGCCGCCCGCACCACCCCCGCGTGCAGCAGGACCACCTCGTCGCAGTACGCCGCGGCCAGGGCCAGGTCGTGCAGCACCACCACCACGGTCGTGCCCAGCGTCCGCACGAGCTGCAGCACCTCGTGCTGGTAGCGCACGTCGAGGTGGTTCGTCGGCTCGTCCAGCAGCAGGTGCCCCGCCCGCTGGGCCAGGGCCCGGGCGATGAGCACCCGCTGCCGCTCCCCACCGGAGACCTCCGCCACCGGCCGCCGCGCCAGGTGCAGGCCACCGACCCGGCGCAGCGCGTCCTCGGCGATCCGCACGTCCCGGCCCGTCGTCCCTGCGAACGCGCCCCGGTGCGGGATGCGGCCCAGCAGCACCGACTCGGCCACCGTCAGCGGCAGGTCCGCCCCCGGTTCCTGGACGACCACGGCCACCCGCCGGGCCAGTTCCCGCGCCGACAGGCCCGCCACGTCCCGGCCGTCGACCTGCACCGTCCCGCGCCGCGGGCGCAACGCCCCGTGCAGCAGGCGCAGCAACGTCGTCTTGCCGCTGCCGTTGGGCCCGAGCAGACCCAGCACCCGGCCCTGCGGCGCGTCGACGTCGACCCCGCGCAGCACCGGCTGGGCCCCGTGGGCGAACTCCAGCCCCCGCGCCCGGATCACCGCCCGAACCGCTCGACGATGCGGTCCAGCCCCTCCAGCGCCAGCGGCGTCGGCGGCTCGGTGAAGTTGAACAGCAGGGGCAGCACCGCCCCCGAGCGCACCGCCGTCAACGACTGCGCCCCCGGAGCCGAGGCCACCGCCTCCACCACGGCCGCCGGGTCGCCGTCGGAGTGCAGCAGGACCAGCACGTCGGGGTTGCGCACCAGCAGCTCCTCGCGGGTGACCTCGAAGACCCGGTCGGAGACGTCGGAGAACACGTTGGTGAACCCCGCCGCCTCCAGCTGGGGGTGGGCCGTGCTGCCCGTGCCGTAGGCGTACGTGACCCCGCCCCCGATCGTCGGGTACAGCACCGCCGCCGTCCGTCCCGACGCTTCCCGCCGCAGCGCCGCGAACCGCTCGGTCAGCTCCCGCGCCGCGACGCCCGCCTGCTCCTGCCGGCCCAGGACCCGGCCGTAGAACTCCATCTGCGCGGCCACGTCCTGCAACCGCACCTCGCCCCCGCCGCCCTCGCACAGGGCCGGTTCCTGCAGCAGCGGCACCCCCGAGGCGGCCAGCGTGGCCCGGTCCAGGGTGTCCGCGACCCCCAGGACGAGGTCGGGCCGCTGGGCCAGCACCACCTCCCGGGAGATCTGCAGGTGCCCGCTGCTGTCCGTGCGCTCGGTCAGGACCGGGATCGCGGCCAGTTCCGCCCGCGTCGCCTCGTCGTAGTAGGCGTCGGGGTAGTGACCGGCCCGGGCCACCACCGCGTCCATCACCCCCAGCCGGTGCAGGAACGGCACCGGTGCGCTGTGCAGCAGCACGATCCGCTCCGGGGGGCGGTCGAAGGAGACCTGCGCGCCGCAGTTGGTGACGGTGAACCCGGCCGGGGCCGGCTCCTGCCCCGCGCACGCGCTGACGCACGACAGGGCCAGCGCGGCGGAGGTGAGCAGGGGCAGCAGCGGACGCACGGGGTCCTCCTTCGGGGACGGGCTTCGGGGCCGGGCTTCGGGGACGGGCTTCAGGAACGGGCGGTCGGGCTCTGACGACGGACGAGGTGCAGCAGGAACGGCGCCCCCACCAGCGCGGTGACGATGCCGACGGGCAGCTCCTGCGGGGCCATGACGGTGCGCGCCACCAGGTCCGCCCACACCAGCAGGCACGCCCCCAGCAACGCCGCGGCCGGCACCACCCACCGGTGACCGGCCCCGACCAGCCGCCGGGCCAGGTGCGGCACGACCAGACCCACGAAACCGATGCTGCCCCCCGCGGCCACCAGGACCCCCACCGTCAGGCAGACCACGACGAGCAACCGCACCCGGGCCCCGGCCGGGGAGACCCCCAGCGCCTGCGCCGTCGCGTCCCCGTGGGCCAGGGCGTCCAGGACCGGCGCCCATGCGCGCAGCACCACGACCGCGGCCACCACGACCACGAGCACCACGGCCAGGGCCGGACCCCACCCGGCCAGCCCCACCGACCCCAGGAGCCAGAACAGCACCGACCGCGCCCCCTCGGCGGAGTCGGAGGCGAACACCAGGAAGCTCGTGGCCGCCGACAGGGCGTACCCCACCGCCACCCCGGCCAGCAGCAACCGCACCGAGGTCAACGACCCGCCCGAGCGGGCCACGGCGAACACCAGGGCCGTGGCCGCCAGGGCCCCCAGGAACGCGCTGACCGTCACCGCGTGCGGACCCAGCCCCGCCGCGACCCCGAACAGGATCGCCGCGGCCGCCCCGCACGAGGCCCCCGAGTTCACCCCCAGCACGTAGGGGTCGGCCAGCACGTTGCGGACCACGGCCTGCAACGCCGTCCCGCACACCGCCAACCCCGCCCCCAGGGCCAGCCCGAGCAGCACCCGCGGTACCCGCACCGACCAGACGACGGCCTCGTGCTCGGGCGACCACGCGCGGGCCGCCCCGATGTCCGGACCGGCCCCGGCGCCGAGACGGTGCAGCACGATCGCCAGCACGTCCCCGGGCGCCACGACCACGGCTCCCACCGCGGTCGCGACCAGGGCCGACAGGACCGTCAGGGCGCTCAGGACGGCGAGGATCACCCCGTTGCGGCGGGTGCGCGACCGCACCCCCAGCACGTCGGTCGTCACGACACTCCCGTCTTGTTGCAAGACGCTCGCAACAAGGCAGGAGCCTAGACGTCCCCCGCGCGCCGCGGCCACTAGGGTCGACGGCATGGCTGACGAGGTGTCCTTCCCCAGCTCCACGGGCCACCGGCTGGCCGGCCTCCTCGACGTCCCCACCGGCCCCGTCCGCGGGTGGGGGATCTTCGCTCACGGCTTCACCCTGGGCAAGGACTCCCCGGCCGCCTCCCGCATCTGCAAGGGCCTGGCCGAGGAGGGCATCGGCATGCTCCGCTTCGACAACCTCGGGCTCGGCGGGTCCGAGGGCGACTGGGGCGACGGGTCCTTCACCCACAAGGTCGACGACACCGTCCTGGCCGCGCAGTTCATGGCCGACCGCGGAACCCCGGCCGCCCTCCTCGTCGGGCACTCCTTCGGCGGCGCGGCCGTCCTGGCCGCCGCCGGCCGCGTCCGCGACTTGCAGGCCGTCGTCAGCGTCGGCGCCCCCAGCGAACCCCGCCACGTCGAGCACAACTACGACGCGCTCGTGGACCGCGTCATGGCCGACGGTCACGCCGAGTGGCTCGTCGGAGGCCGCGCCCTCACCCTCAAACGGGCCTTCGTCGAGGACGTCCGCACCGCCGACCTCAAACGGCACGTCCGCCGCCTCACGGTGCCGCTGCTGGTCATGCACTCCCCCACCGACTCCACCGTCAACGTCGAGAACGCCAGCGCCATCTTCAAAGCCGCCCCGCACCCGCGCAGCTTCGTCTCCCTCGAAGGGTCCGACCACCTGCTCACCGCCCGCGGCCAGGCCCGCCGGGCCGCCCGCATCATCAGCGCCTGGGCCGACCAGTACCTCAGCGCGCTGGAGACCTGAGCCCGAACCGGGCGGCGACGTCCTCCACGAGCACCTCCAGCGGACGACGGCCGTCGACGCCCACCACCGCCCCGGGAGCACACCCGGCCAGCTCCGCCGCCAACCGGTCCGTGAACAGCGCGTCCCGCGCCAGCAGGTTCCCCAGGGCCCGCGGCGGGTCGCTCGTCCGCCCGGCGATCTCGCCCTCCGACCCGCGCTCGCGGAACGCCCACGCCCGGAAACTCGGCGTCGGCAGCAACCACACCGCCCCCGCCCCCGCACCGCCACCGGCACCTGCGCCGGGCAGGAGCGGGAGCACCCACCGCGGCAGCAACCGGAACCCCTCGACCACCACCACCCGCCCGGCCGGACGGGCCAGCAGGTCCGCCACGACCAGCTCGAACCCCTCACCGGCGAACCACGGGAACGTCTCCAGCATCTCGACCGGGTCCCGCAGCACCCACCGCTCGTCCATCGACATCGCCAGGAAGCGGTGCAGCAGCGGCGCGCTCCCCGGACTCAGCCGCCGCACGTGGTCGGCCATCGCGGCGTCGGTGTCGTACACCTCCACCCCGTACCGCCGGGCCAGCTCACCGGCGACGGTCGACTTCCCCGCCCCCGACCCCCCACCGAGCCACCGCACGTGCGCCAGCCGCCCGGGATCCACGTCCGGCAGGCTGGACCCGCACCCACCACCGACCGACGGAGGACGTCCGTGACCGACCACCCGAAGACCCACCTGCCCCGACCCTTGCCCCGCCCCCTGTCCCGCACCGTCCTGACCCGACGCGCCCTGGCCACCACCGGCGGGACCCTCGGCGTCGGCGCGGCGCTCGCCGCCTGCGGCGGGGACGACGCGGCAGCCCCGGTCGCCGCCCCCGCGCCCGGGGAGACCCTGGCACAGCTGTCCGACGTGCCCGTGGGGTCCGGAGTGGTGGTGCAGGACGCCGACGGGTCCGCCGTGGTCATCGTCCAGCCGGAGGCCGGCCAGGTCGCGGCGTTCAGCGGCCTGTGCACCCACCAGGGCTGCGCCGTGACCCTGCGCAACGGTGAACTGGACTGCCCCTGCCACGGGTCCCGCTTCGACCTGACCACCGGCCAGGTGCTCAAGGGCCCCGCGACCGAACCCCTCGAACCGCTGCCCGTGCAGGTGGACGGCGACTCCGTCGTCGCCGCCCCCTGACCGTCCCTCAGCCGTGGGTGCGGTCCGGGACCCTGCGGACCGCACCCGTCGAGGCCGACGTCGCCATCGCGGCGTACGCCCGCAACGCACCGGTCAGCGGACGGTCCCGCTCCACCGGCTCCCACGGGCGCTCGCGGGAGTCCATCTTCGCGCGGCGCTCGGCCAGGACGTCCTCGGGGACGCGCAGGTGCAGTCCGCGGGTCTGCACGTCGATCTCGATCGGGTCCCCGTCCTCGACGAGCCCGATGAGCCCGCCGGCCCACGCCTCGGGCGAGACGTGCCCGATCGAGATGCCGCTGGAACCGCCGGAGAACCGGCCGTCGGTGACGAGCGCGCAGACCTTCCCCAGGCCCCGGCCCTTGAGGAACGACGTGGGGTGCAGCATCTCCTGCATCCCCGGCCCGCCCGCGGGCCCCTCGTAGCGGATGACGACGACGTGACCGGGCTGCACGGCCCCGGACAGGATGCCGGTGACGGCGTCCTCCTGGGACTCGAAGACCAGGGCCGTGCCCTCGAAGTGGAACAGCGACTCGTCGATGCCGGCGGTCTTGATGACCGCACCCTCGGTGGCGAGGTTGCCCTCCAGGACGGCCAGCCCACCGTCGGCGGTGTAGGCGTGCGCGAGGTCGCGCACGCACCCCGACTCCGCGTCGGTGTCCAGGGAGCTCCACCGGTTCTGCGTCGAGAACGCCTGCGTCGTGCGGACCCCGCCCGGTGCGGCGTGGAACAGCTCCACGGCCCGCGCCGACGGGGACGCGGCCCGCACGTCCCACTCCTGCAACCAGGACTCCAGGTCCGGGCTGTGGACCGTGCGCACCGACTCCTCCAGCAGCCCGGCCCGCCACAACTCCCCCAGGATCGCGGGGATGCCGCCGGCGCGGTGCACGTCCTCCATGTGGAAGTCGGAGTTCGGGGCGACCTTCGACAGGCACGGCACCCGGCGGCTCACGGCGTCGATGTCGGCCAGCGTGAAGTCCAGGCCGGCCTCCTGCGCGGCGGCCAGGATGTGCAGCACGGTGTTCGTGGACCCGCCCATCGCCACGTCCAGGGCCATCGCGTTCGAGAACGCGGCCCGGCCGGCGATGCTGCGCGGCAGCACCGAGGCGTCGTCACCGTCGTAGTACTGCTTCGCGAGCTCGACGACCAGCGATCCCGCGCGCAGGAACAGGTCCCGCCGCGCCGCGTGCGTCGCCAGCGTGGACCCGTTGCCCGGCAACGACAGCCCGAGCGCCTCGGTCAGGCAGTTCATGGAGTTCGCGGTGAACATCCCCGAGCACGACCCGCACGTCGGGCAGGCCGAGCGCTCCACCGCGTCCAGGCCCGCCGCGTCGACCTGCTCCGACGCCGAAGCGGCGATGGCGGTGATGAGGTCGGTCGGGGCGTGCGCGACGCCGTCGACGACGACGGCCTTGCCGGCCTCCATCGGCCCGCCGGAGACGAACACGGCCGGGATGTTCAGGCGCATCGCCGCCATGAGCATGCCCGGCGTGATCTTGTCGCAGTTCGAGATGCAGACGAGGGCGTCGGCCTGGTGGGCGTTGACCATGTACTCCACCGAGTCGGCGATGAGCTCGCGGCTGGGCAGGGAGTACAGCATCCCGGAGTGCCCCATCGCGATCCCGTCGTCGACGGCGATGGTGTTGAACTCCTTCGACACCCCGCCGGCCTCGGCGATGGCCCCGGCCACCAGGTCGCCCATGTCCTTCAGGTGCACGTGGCCGGGCACGAACTGGGTGTACGAGTTCGCGATCGCGACGATCGGCTTGCCGAAGTCGCCGTCGGTCATGCCGGTGGCGCGCCACAGGGCGCGCGCTCCGGCCATGTTCCGGCCGTGGGTGGAGGTACGGGAACGCAAGGCGGGCACGACGGGCTCCAGGTCAGGGTGCGAGGTGGGTCCCGCACGGGACACCGCGGCCGATGGGCCCGCGGACAGCGCCCCGCGCGAGCGGGCGTCTCCCCCGGACCGCGGGTGTGCGGGCGGGCAGGACGCCACGACGGCGACCACCCGGTCGTGGTGGTGCACCTGGCCCCGGGTCCGTCTTGGAGTTCCCCGGGGTGTCGCCAGGATAGACCCGAGCGGACGAGGCCTTTGTTGTTTGGGTTGTGGTGGTGCGCGCTGTCGACTCTTCACGACAAGTATCCAAATTGATTCCGATAACGGAACTTCACTTGTTACTGTGGCGAGGTGAGCTCGAACCGGCCGACCGAGGTCCCCGACGAACTGGTGGCTGCGCTGCTGCCGCCCCTGGACCCGCCACCGGTCCTCGACGTCGACACCCTCCTCGCCTGGTTCGCCTCCCTGGACCCGCTCCGGCGGGGGCTGCGCGCCCCGTCGACGTGGCGCGCCTACGCCGTGGACCTGACGCACTTCGGCGAGTGGTGCACGCTGCAGGGCCGCGACCCGCTACCGGCCGCGCCGGAGACCGTGGCCGACTACCTCAGCGCCCAGGTCGAGTCGTTCTCCATCGCGACCCTGCAGCGCCGGCTGGCGGCCATCGCGGTCGCGCACGGCCTCCTCGGGGTCCCCTCCCCCACGGACACCGAGCACGTCGGCCTCGTCTGGCGCGGACTGCGGCGCGTGCACGGTCCCGGGCGGCGTCGCCGCCGGGTGGACGCCCTGGAGACGCGCGGGCTGGTGGACCTCCTCGCCCCGCTGGAGGACACGGTGATGGACCACCGCGACCGGGCTCTGCTCGTCCTGGGCTTCGCCGGGGCCCTGCGGCGCTCCGAGCTCAGCGCCCTGGACGTCACCGACGTCGTGGCCGAGCCCGAGCGGCTCCTCGTCACCGTGCGCGCCAACGGGTCCCGTGACGAACGCGTCGTGGAGCTCCCCCGCGGGCACCGCCTCGAGACCTGCCCCGTCCGGTCGTGGCGGCGGTGGACCGAGGTCGCCCGGCTCACCGAGGGCCCCGCCTTCCGGCGCATGACCAAGGGCGGCCGGTCGCTGCGGCCCGAACGCCTCGGTGACCGCGGTGTCGCCGAGGTGGTCAAGCGCCGCACCCTCGACGCCGGGCTCGACCCGAGCCTGTTCTCCGGGCACAGCCTGCGCGCCGGGTTCGTCACGGCCGCGACCCGCGCCGGGGTGCCGGGGGTCTCGATCGCCCGCCAGACCGGGCACCGGTCGGCGGCCGCCCTGGCCGCGTGCGTGCGCGAGGACCGGCCGTTCCCGGGCAACCCCGCCGCCCACGTGGGTCTGTGACCTACCGGGAGCGACGCCCGTCGTGGAGGTGCCATCCTATTAGCTCCGGTAACTGAACTTCCATATTTGTGATGGACGAGAGTCCCGCGCCGCGGATCACCGCCACGCGTCAGGGCGTCCCGGCGCGCCGTGGGTGCGTCAGTGGGCCGGGCCCCCGGCCGCCCGCCACGCGGCGAACCCACCCTCGAGGTGCGCGACGTCGGTGCGCCCGGTGGCGAGCACGGCGCGCACCGCCTCCGCGGAGCGGGACCCCCGCGCGCAGTGCAGGACGACCGGGCCCGCGGGCAGGGCACCGGGATCGGCGAGGAGCTCCCCCAGCGGCAGGGCGAGCGACCCCGGGATCGCTCCCCGGGCGCGTTCGTCCGGTTCCCGCACGTCGACCACGACGGCGCCGGGCCGGGTCAGCAGGTCGGCCGCCGTCACCGTCGGCAGGTGCGTGGGACCGGCGCGGCGGGGGTCGGCCCGCAGCGGCAGCTCGCGCCACGTCATGGCCAGGGCGTCGTGGACGAGGACCCGGCCGAGCAGGGGGCGGCCGGCGCCGGTGAGCAGCTTCACGGCCTCGGTCACCATGACGGAGGCGACGGCGGCGCAAACGCCCCCGAGCACCCCGGCCTCCCCGCAGCCGGGCACCGTCCCCGGTGGCGGTGCCGTCGGGAACAGGTCCCGGTAGGTGGCCCCGGCCGGGTCGAAGACGCTGACGTGACCGTCGAAGCGCAGGACCGCGCCCCACACCCACGGACGCCCCGCCGCGACGAGCGCGTCGTTGACGAGGTAGCGGGTCTCGAACGTGTCCGACCCGTCCAGGACGAGGTCGTAGCCGGCGACGATCCGAGCTGCCGAGGCGCTCGTGAGCCGTTCGCGGTGGCGCACGACCGTGATCCCCGGATCCAGCCGGGCCACGGCGTCCGCCGCGCTGTCCACCTTCGCGCGCCCCACGTCGGCCGTCCCGTGCAGCACCTGGCGCTGCAGGTTCGAGGTCTCCACGACGTCGTCGTCCACGACGCCGATCGTCCCGACCCCGGCCGCGGCCAGGTACAGCAGCGCCGGTGAGCCCAGCCCGCCGGCGCCCACGACGAGGACGCGGGCGTTGAGCAGGCGGCGCTGACCGAGCTCCCCGATCTCCGGCAGCAGCAGGTGCCGCGACCAGCGGTCGCGCTGGGCGGCGGTGAGCTCGGGACCGGGTTCGACGAGCGCTCTCACGGGCCCACCCTCTCCCCCACCGCCGCGACGTGGGCCGGGGGGCTGTCCTGGCGCTCCAGGGCAGCCCGCAACCGGCGGGCCCCGTCGGCGGCGGCCAGCGCGGACGCCGGCGGGGACTGCCCCGTGAGCCGTTGCAGCGCACGGGAGGTCGCCTCCAGGACACCCAGGACGTCCGGGCCGGTGAGCTGCGCCAGCGAACCGGCCGGCCCGTCCAGGACCAGCGCGCCCGTCACCGCCGAGCTCGCCCCGGAGTCCTCGACCAGCGGCACCGCCACGACCACGGCGTACTTGCCCCGCACGCGCCGGAACTCCTCCGGGTCCAGCCCCTGCCGCTCACCGGCCTCGTCCAGGACCGTCACGTCCCGCGCCACGACGGCCCCCGTCGCCACGCACTCGCCCACGACCCCCTTGCCGGGCGCCCAGCGGACGCCGGAGGCGACGGGCCGGCGACGGGCGCGGACGCGGTGCACGCGGGCCAGGCGCGGGGCCCGGCCCCAGGGCCGGACCAGCCGGTACCCGGCCAGGGCCAGGTCGCGCGGGTCGAGCCCCGTCGCGTCGGCCACCGCCCACACGGCACCGGAGAGGAGGTCGTCGAAGACCTCGCGCCGGGCCGCGGTGCGGCGGTCCCGCACCGTCGCGACGGCCCGCGCGACCGCCGGGACGACGGCCACGACCGCGGTCAGGGCCACGAGCGTGACGACGACCGCGTCCGAGGCGGTCCACACACCGCTCCGCGACAGCGCCAGCAGGGCCGCCAAGACGGCCGCGAGCGCGGCCAGCGCGACGTCCAGGACGGGGCCGCTGCTGACCCGGGAGACCTTCACGGCGCCACCGTAGGCCGGGCCCCGGACACGTCGCCGTCGGCGTCCTGCGGTGCCCGTCCGTCCACAGTCGGGCGATCACGGGTTTCCCTTCTCGTCGCGTCGTCAACTAGCCTCCGCCGCGACATCGACACCGACGAAGGACTCCTCACACCCGTGCGCCGCTCGCTGCCGTCCGCCCTCCCCCGCCGCACCACCCGCTCGCTGGCCGCCGCCGCCGTGCTGGTCGCCCTGTCCGCCCCGCAGGCCGGGGCCACGACCGTCCCCACCGGCCAGGACCAGCTGACGACGCTGGCGGCCCAGGCGGCCTCGGCCCTGGAGACGTACCAGCAGGCGCTGCAGGCCCAGCAGGACGCCCAGGTGGCCGCCGACGCCGCGCAGCAGGAGCTGGCCGCCGCGGACGCCGCCCTGGCCGCGAGCCGGGAGGAGATGGGCGACTGGGCCTCCCAGGCCTACCGCGGGGCCAGCGGGTTCAGCGAGCTGTCGGGGGTCGCGGTGCTGCTGGACCCCCGGCGCACCGGCGACGTCGGCTCGACGCTGGCCACCATCGACCGGGTCGGCGGTCAGCACGCCGAGGTCGTCGAGACGGCGGTGCAGGCCCGCGCCCGCCAGGAGGCGGCCACCGCCCGCGCGAGCGCCGCCGTGGACGCCGCGCACACGCGCGTGGAGGAGGCCGCCGCCGCCAAGGCCACCGCGGACGCCGCCGTCCAGCAGCAGCTCCTGGCCTACTCCGAGGCCCAGCGCACCTCCGCGGGCCTGGGGCCGCTGGCCCCGGACGCGGCCGTGACCGACCGGGCCCGGGCGTTCCTGTCCAGCACCCAGACGTGCGCCGGGGGGACCCTCACCGGTTTCCCCAACGGCCTGCTCCCGCTGGAGGCGCTGTGCCCCCTGCCCTCGGCGCCGGGCATGGTGCTGCGGGCCGACGCCGCGCACGCGTTCGAGGCCCTGTCCCAGGCCTTCCAGGCCGACTTCGGCACGCCGCTGGCCGTCACCGACGCCTACCGGTCCCTGGCCGCGCAGGTCGACGTCAAGGCCCGCAAACCCGGTCTGGCCGCCGCTCCCGGGACCTCCCGCCACGGCCTGGGCCTGGCCGTCGACCTGGGCGGCGGGGTGCAGGACGCCGGGTCGGTGCAGCACCAATGGATGGACCGCAACGCGGCGTTGTTCGGGTTCGTGAACCCCGCGTGGGCGCAGGGCTCCCCCGGGCCGTTCGAGCCGTGGCACTGGGAGTTCGTCGCCTCCTGAGGGTGGCCCGCGGGTGATCGTCCCCGGGCACGGACCGGTTGCGCCGCGAGGCGGCGGCCCGTGCCCGGAACGGTGTCGGCCACCCGGGAACGACGAAGGCCCCGACCTGGTGGTCGGGGCCTCACCTGTGTGTCCGAGGGGGGACTTGAACCCCCACCCACTATACGTGGACTAGCACCTCAAGCTAGCGCGTCTGCCTATTCCGCCACCCGGACGAGTGGTGCCGCACCGGCCCGGAGGCCCCGTGCGAACGAGGAAAACCGTAGCACGACAGGCAGGTCCCCCACGCCACTGCGCCGGTCGGGCGACCGCGGGTGCGCGGCCCCGGTCACCGGGGACGTGGAGCGTCAGGCGCTGCGCGAGCAGCTCGCCGGCGACCGGCCCGAGCGGTCGGCCCCCGTCGTGGACCTGGCCGACCTGCTGCACCTGCAGGAGGCCACGGCCGCGGTCCACGTCGCGGACACCGTGCTCGACCTCGCGGTGCGGCTGTGCCGGGCCCCGCGCACCGGCGCCCGTACCCGGCTGGGGGCGTTGGTGCGCACACGGCGCTGACGCTCGTCGGCTGCGCACCGGCCCCGGCCCTGCTGGTGCCGTCCTTCGGCGTCGGGCACCGCTGGCTGGCCCTCGTGGGGCGCCTGCTGCTGGCCGCCCTCGCCCTGGCGGCGTCGAGACGACCCGGTCCGCGAGCGCCGTGGCGCTGGCGGGCGCTGGCGGGCGGTGGCGGGCGGCGGCGGGCTGGTGGACGGGGACGTGCCGGCGGCGCTGGAGGTGGTGCAGCGGGCCTGCTTCGCGCGGGCGGCGCCGGGTAGGACGGAACTGCAGGGGCGCGGTGGGCGTTGGACCGAACGTCGTCCGCCCTGCTCGCGCGCAGGGGGCGGACCGGGGTCGGGGCCGGGGGTGACCTGGGCGAGCGGGACGTCCGTCGGCGGTTAACCTGAGGTCCCGCCTCGCAGGTGGTCCTCCGTTCCTTGGGCGGACCACGACGGACCTCGTACGGTGAGCCTCCGCCGCGCGGCCGACGACCAGATCGGGGAAGCCCTTGTTCGACCCTTCCAGCTCAGAGGCTGCTCCCGCGCACCGCGTGGGGTCTCCCTTCCAGGGGAACTCCACGTTCGCTCCGGCGAACGCGGCGTTGCTGTCGATCTCGCACGTGGAGGCGCCGGTGGTGGTGCCCTCCTCGCACTTCGACGAGGTCCTGGCGCCGACGTTGGAGCGGTTGCGGTTGCGGCCGGGGCTGCTGGAGAAGGTCGCCGGGGTGCAGGAGCGCCGGTGGTGGGCGCCGGGGCAGCGGGCCTCGGACGTGGCCGCGGAGTGCGGGGCGAAGGCGTTGTCGGAGGCGGGGGTGGACGCCTCGGAGGTGGGGATGGTCATCTCCACGACGGTGACGCGTCCGCACCTGGAGCCGGCGATCGCCACGAGCGTGCACCACGGGATGGACCTGCCGACGTCGGCGCTGAACTTCGACATCGCCAACGCGTGCCTGGCGTGGGTGAACGGGGTGCAGGTGGCCTCGGCGATGATCGACGCGGGCATGGTGCGGTACGCGGTGGTGCTCGGCGCGGAGGACGTGCGCTCGATGCACGAGGGCACGGTGTCGCGGTTGCAGCGCGAGGGCATCACGCGCAAGGACTTCCTCAACGAGTTCGCGACGATGACGCTGGGGTGCGGGGCGGCGGCGGCGGTCATCGGCCGCGCCGACGAGCACCCCGAGGGGCACCGCATCGTGGGGGGTGTCTCGCGGGCGGGCACCGCCCACCACGAGCTGTGCATCGGGGACATGAACCACATGCGCACCGACGCGAAGCTGATGCTGACCGAGGGCATCGAGATCGTCTCGGACGCCTTCGAGGCCGGGGACGCGCTGTGGGGGTGGCGGGAGGCGAGGAAGTTCGTCATCCACCAGATCTCCCGCGTGCACACGCAGACGCTGGTCGAGCGGATCGGGGTGGACCCGGCGAAGGTGCCGATGACGTTCCCGACGTGGGGCAACGTGGGGCCGATCTCGCTGCCGATGACGCTGGCGGCCTCGGCGCCGGAGTTCTCCGCCGGGGACAAGGTCATCGCGATGGGCGTGGGGTCGGGTCTGAACACGGCGATGCTCGAGCTGGAATGGTGAGCGGGGCCGGTCTCGCGGTGCTGCCGGCGGTGACGCCGGCGGCGGACCTGCCCGGGTGGGACCCGCGCTGGTCGCGGTTGGTGGAGGCGGTCGACCACACCGGCGCGGTGCGGACGTGGCACGTCCTGGACACCGCCCCCGAGGGCCGGGACGTGCTGGGGACGTTGCTGTGCGTGCACGGCAACCCGACGTGGTCCTACCTGTGGCGGGGTCTGGCCTCGGCGGCCTCGGCGGTGCAGCTGGGGTGGCGGGTGGTGGCCGTGGACCAGCTGGAGATGGGGTTCTCCGAGCGCACCGGGGTGGTGCGGCGCCTGGGTGAGCGGGTGCAGGACCTGACGGGGCTGGTGGACGCCCTGGAGCTGTCCGGCCCGGTCGTGGCGGTCGGTCACGACTGGGGCGGGGTGATCGTCTCGGGGTGGGCCGCGCAGGAGTTGCAGCGGCCGGTGGGCCGGCACGGCGGCGGGTCCCGGGTCCGGCTGGCGGGGCTGGTGGTGGCGAACACGGCGGCGAGCTGGCCGGCGGACGCGGGGGCGCCGGGGGTGCTGTCGGCGGTGCTGGCCCCGGGGGTGCGCTCGCTGGTGACGTCGCGCTCGGAGGCGTTCTTGCGCACGACGTTGGCGTTGCCCCGTCCGGGGCTGTCGGCGGCGGTGAAGGCGGCCTACCGCTCCCCGTACCGCAGCGCCGGTGAGCGCGCCGGGATCGACGCGTTCGTCGCCGACGTGCCGGTGGGTGCCCACCACCGGAGCCGGGCGGCGCTGGAGGAGGTGAGCGCCGGGGTGGACCGGCTGGCCGCGGCCGGGGTGCCGACCCTGGTGGCGTGGGGGCCGCGGGACCCGGTGTTCGGTCAGTGGTTCCTGCGGGACTGGCGGGCGCGGGTGCCGCACGCCGACGTGCACCGCTTCGCCGGGGCCTCGCACCTGACCCCGGAGGACCCCGCCTTCGCCGACGTGGTGCTGCGCTGGCTGGACGCGCGGGTGCTGCACCCGGCGGCGCGCGAGGGGGCGCCGGACCCGGACGGGACCGGGACGGACGGCGAGCGGGACGGGGACGGCGGGCAGGACGGCGGACAGGACGGCGGGCAGGACGGCGGGCAGGACGGCGCGCCGCGGTTGTGGGCCGCGCTGGGCGAGCGGGGCGCGGACCCGCAGGTCGCGGGCACGGCCGCCGTGGTCGAGATGGCGACCGGCCGCAGGGGCGGGCCGGGCTCGGGGGCACCGCGGACGACGTCGTGGGCCGAGCTGGACCGCCGCACCCGGGAACTGGCCGCCGGGTTCGTGCTGCAGGGGGTGCGGCCGGGGCAGCGGGTGTCCCTGCTCGTCCCGCCCGGGGCGGACCTGACCGCGACCCTGTACGCGCTGCTGCGCATCGGTGCGGTCGCGGTCGTCGCCGACGCCGGTCTGGGCGTGCGGGGCCTGTCGCGCGCGGTGACCGGTGCGGGCGTGGACTGGGTCGTGGGGGTGCCCACGGCGATGCTGGCGGCGCGGGTGCTGCGCTGGCCCGGGCGGCGGGTCCCGGTCGAGGACCTGCCCGAAGTGGCCCGCGCCGGGGCCGCGCGCCTGGCGGCCGGGTTCGAGCTGCCCGCCGAACCGGGCGCCGGGGCCCAGGCCGCGGTGCTGTTCACCTCCGGGTCCACCGGCCCGGCCAAGGGCGTGGTGTACACCCACGGCCAGCTCTCGCAGCTGGCCCGGGCGATGGGGTCGGTCATCCGGATCGGCCCGGGCCAGCCGCTGGTCTCGGCGTTCGCGCCGTTCGCGCTGTTCGGGCCCGCGCTGGGCGCGACGTGCGTGGTCCCGGCGATGGACGTGACGAAGCCGGCGACGCTGACCGCGCCCGCCCTGGCCGACGCGGTCGAGGCGGCCGGGGCGACCTCGGCGTTCCTGTCCCCCGCCGCCGTGGTCAACGTGCTGGCCACCGCCGGGGACCTGGACCCGGCCCAGCGCGCGGCGCTGGGCCGGGTCCGCACGCTGCTGTCGGCCGGGGCGCCGGTGCCGACGCCGCTGCTGCAGCGGGTGCGCGAGCTGATGCCGCTGGCCGACCCGCGCACCCCCTACGGGGCGACCGAGGTGCTGCCGGCCACCGACGTGGGCCTGTCGGACATCCTGGAAGCCGGTGCGGGAGAAGGCATCTGCGTGGGCCGCCCGGTCCAGGGCGTCACCGTGGCCCTCGCGCCGCTGGACGCCGACGGCCGCGCCGGCACCGACCTGGTGACCACCCCCGGGGTGCTGGGGGAAGTCGTCGTGGGCGGGGAGCACGTCAAGGACCACTACGACCAGCTGTGGGCCACCCAGGCCGCCAGCGTCGACGTGCGCCCCTCCCCGACGCTGCTGGGGTCGGTGCGGGCCGGGCGCTGGCACCGCACCGGTGACGTGGGGCACCTCGACGAGCGGGGGCGGGTGTGGATCGAGGGGCGCCTGGCGCACGTCGTCACCACCGCCGAGGGGGTCGTGACCCCCGTCGGGGTGGAGCAGCGCGCCGAGACCGTGCCCGGGATCGCGCGCGCCGCGCTCGTCGGGGTGGGCCCGCGCGCGGCGCGCCAGCTCGTCGTCGTGGCCGAACCCGACACCGCGGTGGTGGCGGGGATCAAGCGCACGACGGTGGCCGACCCGGTGCTCTCGCAGGCGGTGCGGGCCGCGACGGGCCGCAACCTGGCCGCGGTGCTGCTGGTGCCGGCGCTGCCCACGGACGTGCGGCACAACTCCAAGATCGACCGGGCGAAGGTGTCGTCGTGGGCCGGGCGGGTCCTGGCCGGGGAGCGGGCGGAGGCGTTGGCGTGAGGGTCCTGGTGACGGGGGCCAGCGGGATGCTGGGCCGGCAGACGGCGCGGGCGCTGGCCGGGCGCGGGGACGAGGTGCGCGTCCTGCAGCGGCGCAGCGCCGGCGCGGGCCTGGAGGAGGTGCTGGGGTCGGTGACCGACCCCGAGGCGTGCGCGCGCGCCGTCGAGGGGGTCGAGGCGGTCGTCCACCTGGCCGCGAAGGTGTCGGTGACCGGTCCGCACCCGGAGTACGTCGCGACGAACGTCGAGGGCACCGCGAACCTGCTCGTCGCCGCGCGCGCGGCGGGGGTGTCGCGGTTCGTCATGGTGTCCTCCCCCTCGGTCGCGCACGCCGGGTCCGCGCTCGTGGGGGTGGGGACCACCCCGGCCGACCCGGAGGGTGCGCACGGCTCGTACGCGCGGACGAAGGCGCAGGCCGAGCTGCTGGCGCTGGCCGCGGACTCCCCCGCGTTCGCGGTGTGCGCGGTCCGCCCGCACATCGTGCTGGGCCCGGGGGACACCCAGCTCGTGCAGCGCATCGCCGACCGGGCCCGGGCGGGCCGGTTGCCGCTGCTGGACGACGGGACCGCCCTCATCGACACCACGTACGTCGACAACGCGGTGGACGCCCTGGTGGCCGCGCTGGACCGCTGCACCGACGAGGGGGTGCACGGGGAGGCGTTCGTCGTCACCAACGGCGAACCCCGGACCGTGGCGGAGGTGTTCGGGCGCATCTGCGCGGCTGCGGGGGTGCCCGCCCCGACGCGGCGGGTCCCCGCGGCGGCGGCGAAGGTCGCCGGCGGCGTGGTGGAGCGGGTCTGGACGCGGTTCGGTCTGCCCGACGAGCCGCCGATGACGCGGTTCCTGGCCGAGCAGCTGTCCACCGCGCACTGGTTCGACATCGCCCGCACCCGGGACCGGCTGGGCTGGGAACCGCGGGTGCCGCTGGACGAGGGGTTCGACCGCCTGGCCGGTGGGTTCGGGTCCCGTTAGGGTCGATGGGGTGATCAAGGGGCCGGCTCTGACCCGTGGACAGCGGCGCGCGCGGGCGGCGCGCCGGGTGGAGGAGGCGCGCCGCGACCTCGTGGACCTGCGCGGGGACCTCGTTCCCCGCCCCGGGGAGCACGGCCTGCACCGCGCCGCCCGCGTGGAGGACGCCGTCAAGGGCCTGGTGGGGTCCCGGCTGCGGCGCCGGGGGTACCACGCGCGGGCGCTGGCCTACCCCGGGTACGGCGGCCCGGGCTGGGTGCGGGTCTTCGGGCGGGTCCTGCTGGGGCGGGAGGACACCGTCGAGCAGACCGAACGGGACGGGGCCCGCAGCGTGCGGGGCTGGCGCAACTTCCTCACCGTCCCCGTCGCCGGGGCCCGGGTGAGCGTGCGCATCGGGGATCACGAACGGGTCCTGCGCACCAACCGCGAGGGCTACCTGGACGAACGGGTCGAGGTGGACCTGCCCCCCGGGCGCCACGAGGTCGTGCTGACCGTGGGCCCGGACGTGGCCGAGACCGCCGAGGTGGCACCGGAGACCGAGCTGGTCGAGGACGACACCGAGGGCGGGGCCGACCTGCCCCCGCAGGTCGCGGTGCCGCACAGCGGCTCGGCCGAGGTCGTCGTCGTGGGCTCGGACCCGGTGGTGGGGTTGCTGTCCGACATCGACGACACGGTCGTGGTCACGCGCCTGCCCCGTCCGCTGGTGGCGGCGTGGAACTCCTTCGTGCTGGACGAGCGGGCGCGGGTGCCGGTCAACGGGATGGCCGAGCTGTATCGGCAGGTCGTGCAGGACAACCCCGGTGCACCGGTGGTGTACCTGTCGACGGGGGCGTGGAACGTGGCCCCCACCCTGGGCCGGTTCCTGCGCCGGTTCGGCTACCCCGCCGGGCCGATGCTGCTGACCGACTGGGGTCCGACGAACACGGGCTGGTTCCGCGACGGCAGCGCCCACAAGCGCGAGTCGCTGGCCCGGCTGGCCCGGGAACTGCCGCAGGTGCGCTGGTTGCTCGTCGGTGACGACGGTCAGCACGACCCCCGGCTGTACGCCGAGTTCCTCTCCGCGGCCCCCGAGCGGGTCGCCGGGGTGGGGATCCGCCGCCTGACCCCGGCCGAGCAGCTCCTGGCCGGTGGGCGGCCCCTGGCCCCGGCCGCCACCCCGCAGGACTCCCCCGTGCCGTGGGTGACCGGGGACAGCGGTTACGAGATCTGGCACCACTGGTCGCGCGAGGGGATCCTGCGGACCCCCTGAGCGGCGGGTGGGAAGGGGCCCGGACGCACGGGAGGCCGGTCCCCGAGGGGGACCGGCCTCCTGCGTCGGGCGCGGGTCAGAGCTGGGTGCGGCGCGGGTTGGCGACCGTGGTCAGCTCGACCTCGCGGACGTCGATGACGCGGGCTTCGGTGGTGTTCTCGTCCATGGCGTACCTCCAGTGGGTGTGGACCGTGCCTGTCCTTCGAACCGCAGACGCCGTCGTCCTCACCGGTCGGTGGCGGATCGTCCACCAGGGTAGTCAGGCCCCGCGGAGGACGGCAGGTCCGGTACCAGCGTCCAGGACGTGACGTTCATCACCCGCTGAGCTGGGACCGTCCGCCCGGGCCGCCCGGGCCGCCCGGGCCGTCCGCCCGGGCCGTCCGCTCGGGCCGGCGGGGGCGGTGGGTCAGGCGGCCCGCCAGCAGGCCCGCCCGGCGGCCTTGGCCCGGTACATCGCCCGGTCGGCCTCCCGCAGCAGCTCCTCGGCGTCCCACGTCCCGTCGGTGCGGGCCGCGCCGACGCTGGCGCTGACGGTGACGGTGCGCGCACCGAGGTCGACCGGGATGGTGATGCGGGCGCACACCCGATCGGCGATGGCGCTCAGCGCCTGGGCGTCGGCGACGTCCTCGCACACCAGCACGAACTCGTCCCCGCCGATGCGCGCGGCCAGGTCCCCGGTGCGCAGCAGCGAGCGCAGCCGGTCGGCCACGTCGCGCAGCAGGTCGTCGCCGGCGGCGTGGCCCAGGGTGTCGTTGACGTCCTTGAAGTGGTCCAGGTCCACGAACAGCACCGCGCACCCGCCGCCGCGCCGGCGCGTGCGGGCCAGCGCGGTCACCAGGTGGTCCTGGGCCTTGGCCCGGTTGGGCAGCCCCGTCAGCGGGTCGTGCAGCGCGGCGTGCTCGAGCTGCTCGGCCTCGCGCCGGCGGGCGGTGACGTCCTCCACGAAGGCCAGGAACGCCGGTTCGCCGGTGCTGGAGGACGTCAGCGACACCGTCAGCTGCGCCCACACCCGCCGGCCGTCGGGCAGGTCGAAGCACCGTTCGCGCTGGACGACCTCGACGGCACCCTCCACGAGGGCCTGCAACTGCGCCCGCGCCTGGAGCGGGTCGTGGTCCGGGTCATGGCCCGGGTCCTCCCCCTCACGACCACTCCCACGCTCACCGGCGGGCGGTCCGAGCAGGTCGAGGGCCGGCGCACCGACGAGGTCGGCGGCGTCGCGCTGCAGGAACGTGCACAGGGCCTCGTTGACCTCGCTGATCCACCCCTCCAGGCTGAACAGCACCATCCCCACCGGCCCGCGGGCGAACACCTCGTGGAAGCGGCGCTCGGACCCGGCCAGGGCGTTTATGGTCGTGATGGTCTCGGTGAGGTCCTGGGCGATGCCCACGACGTGCTCGGCCCGGCCGGTCTCGTCGCGGTCGGTGACGGTCGAGCGGGTGTGGATCCACCGCTCCTGGCCCCAGCCGTCCACGACCCGGTAGGTGCACTCCACGATCTGCCCGGGTTCGGCCCCGCGCAGCGTCTGCAGGGCGCGCTGGACACCGGGCAGGTCGTCGGGGTGCACCGCGTCGGAGGGCACGGCGTCGGCCGCGGCGGGGTCGGCGGTGGGGTCGCCGGCGGCGGGCAGCCCGAACAGGCACGTCCCGTCGGTGTTGGTCCACTCGACGTGACCACGGCCCAGGTGCAGGCGGTAGATCGTGTCCGGCGAGGCCGAGATGACGGCCTCCTGCTGCGCCAGGCGCGTGCGCAGGGCACGGCGCTCGACCTGCTCGGCCCGCTCGGCGCTGACGTCGCGCAGGAGCAGGACGGCCCCGCCGGCGGGGACGGCGCTGAGGCGGACGTGGACGAGCCCGGCCGGACCCAGCGGCCCCCGGCCCCCGGCGCCGGTGAGCGACACGTCGACCTCGAGGTCACCGCCGGCGACGGCCTGCAGCAGGGCGCTCACCGACGGGGCCGGCCCCGGCCCGCTCCCCCACCAGGGCAGCACCCGGGCCCCGGGCACCGTGGCCGGGTCGGTGCCGGTCAGGCGCAGGTAGGCCGTCGTGGCGGCGGCGAGGTGACCGGCGGGGTCCAGACGGGCCAGCGCCACCCCGGCGCGGTCCAGGGCCTGCCCCCACGGGTCACCGGCGGGCTGCGGCGACGGCGCGACCAGGCCCGCGCCCAGGTCCGCGCCCAGGCCCGTGCCCGCCCTCGTGCCGGCCCTCGTGCCGGTCGTGCCCATCGTCCACCTCCTGCGCCTCGCACGTTCCGCCCCCGGCCGCGCCGGCTGCTCCGGGGCGGGCGGACGTCGCCGGGCGGGTCCTGCAGGAGGTGTCGGAGGCGGGGACGGGGCCCTTGAGGGTGAGCGCTCGATCAGCGCAACCGGGGCCGGCCGGCCCAGCAGGCTGCCGTGCAGCCAGCCGTGCCCGGTGCGAGGGGCCCGGCGCTCACTGGGTGGGGCCGACCGCCCCGGCCCGGCGCACGATGCCCTGCAGCGCCGTGATCGCCTCCTCCGAGGCGGTCGAGGCGGCGATGTTGGCCTCGCGCACGGCCTCGTACACCTCCTGCCGGTGCACCTGCACGTCGCGCGGTGCGTCGATGCCGACCCGCACGACGTCCCCCCGCACCTCCAGGACGCGCACGACGACCTCGTCGCCGATGACGACGGATTCCCCGGCCTTGCGGGTCAGGACCAGCATGCGGCCAGTGTAGGTGACGAACCGTGGTCGGCCATGTCGTTCACGTCACCTCCGGGGACGCGGAACCGCCCGCCCCCGAGCGGTCGGGGACGGGCGGTGCGAGACGGTGCGAGGTGGTGCGGGGCAGGGGCGGGGGGACCGGCTCAGCGGTCGTCGCGCCGCCGACCCGGGCCCGTCTCGGGCTCGGTGGCCTCCGCGGGCGTGCGGGCGGGCTGGTCCTGGTACCCGCGCACGACCGTGCGCACGACCTGGGCGGCCACCGAGGTGACGACGAGGGCGAGGACGAGGTGCAGCAGCGCGGTGTCGACCTCCCCGGTGCCGCGGGCCACGGCCAGCAGCGAGGGTCCGGCCAGCAGCAGGCTGACGGCCAGCACGATCGCGGTCATCGGTCTCCTCCACGGCGTTGCCTGATCTGGGTCTGCATGACGTAGCGGCGCAGCCGGTCGGCGGCGGCGACGGGTTCGGTGAAGGCCACGACGACCTCCAGCCGGTGGGCGTCCAGGGAGTCCAGGGTCCGCACGACCTGCCCCTCCTGATCCAGCGCGACGCCCTCCAGGTCGAAGGACAACCGCGCCCGCCGGCCCAGCCGCACCCAGGTGCCGGCCGGCACCGAGACCGCCGAGCCGCCCTCGGACAGGTCCAGCAGGCGGGCCGCCACGGCCGGTTCCACCACGGGGTCGGCCGGGTCGACCTCGGCGGCCAGCGGGTCGCCGGGGACGGCGCTGAGCCGCACCCCGCCGGTGGCCGGGACGCGGACGTAGCGGCGGCGCTGCTCCACGGCCACCTCACCGCAGGGGGCCAGGTCCCACGCCGGGACCCGGCGCCGGACCACCTCGGCGATCAGGAAGTCCTGCCGGGACTGCCCGCGCCGGCCGGCCCAGCAGACCGCCACCGGCAGGCCCGGGGCGACCACGTGCAGGTCCCCCCGGAAGCTGGGGGCGGCCACCACGAGGCTGGCCTCGCTCGCGTCCTCGACGCGGGTGGGGATGCGGATCGCCTCCCCGCCGTGGCTGTCCGGCATCTGCACCTCGACCCAGACCCGTTCGTTCAGACCGGGCCAGTGCGCAGGGGCCGAGCGGGTGAGCTCGGCCCCCGCCGGGGTGCGTCGGGCCATCGTCGCCGGGCCGTCAGCGCAGGGGGTGGTCGCCGGCGGCGTCCAGCAGCAGACCCGCCCACGCACCGGAGGTGGCCGGGCGGCCGTCGAGGAAGCCGACGGGGACGTCCAGGGACAGCACGTCCAGCGGGTCCGGGCTCTCGGCGGCGCGGTGCACGGCCAGGCGGCGGGCCGGCAGGCCGACGCCGTCCAAGGCGCGCAGGAGGCTGGCGACGGCGTGGCTGCGACGGGTGGCGTCGACGCACACGACGACGGAGGCGGCGCCGATCTCGGCGGCCATGCGGGCGGCGCGCTCGGCGTCGGCCCCGGTCGGGCGGGCCGGGACGGCCACGGTCAGCGGGGCGCTCCAGCGGCGGGCCTGGTCCTGGCGGGCGGGCAGCTCGTCGGCGGTCACGGTGTTCTGCACGTCGGCCCGGCCCAGCACCAGCGGCGCCTCAGAGCCGACCTCGTCGGCGACCAGCAGCGCGGCCGCCACGACGGCGTCGGCCTCGCCGATGACCACCACGAGCTCACCGGCCCCCACGCGCAGCGGGGCGGGGACGTCGATGTCGCGCGCCAGGCGCAGCACGTCGCCGGTGTCCTGCGGCTCGCGGTAGGTCGCGCGGGACGACCCGGGACGCTCACTGTAGGTGGTCACGGGTTCACGGTAAGTCAGATCCATGGTCATCGCCTCGTTGTCGTCCCCATCGCGGTTCACCGCTCGGTCGGTCACCCGGTCCACGCCGCGCTCGGTGGCGCGGGCGGCGGGCGGGTAGCTGCGGGCCGGACGCTCGTCCGGGCGCTCGTAGCCGGGCTCGTAGCCCTTCTCGTGGTTCTCCTGCTCGTAGAAGGACTGCGGAGCGACCTGCTGCTCGAGCTGGTCGTAGTCGTGCGCCCACTCGCCCCGGCGGTCCGCCGCGCGGTCGGCGGATCGCTCGACCTCGAAGCGGTCGCCGAACTGGTCGCCGAACTGGTCGGCGAACTGGTCACCGAACTGATCGGCGAACTGGTCCTCGACGGCGGCCGGGCGGCGCAGCTCCGGTCGGCGGGCCGGACCGCGGCCCTCTCGGGTGGCGCCGTTCGTGGTCCCGAACTGATCGGACACGCGTTCCTCCGGGGTGCGAGCGGGTCGAGCGTCGGGGTGTCCCGGACGGGGACGAACGGAACGCACCGGCGTGGTAACGGAGCGTACATCAGCCGTCACTCCCGCGCCGGGGGTGCGCGTGGCCCCGTCCCGCATCGAGGCCAGGGTGCGGGCGAAGGAGTCGCTCTCGGTGGAGATCGGCCGGTGCGGGCGGGCCGCGCGCTCACCGGCACCGCGCTCGGGCCGGCGCTCCCCCGCCTGCCCGGCGGCGAACATGGCCCCCAGGCGGTCGGTGCCGTCGGCGGCGTCGGCCGCGGCCAGGACGTCACCCAGGGAACGGGCCTGACCCGGGACCTGGGCCGGGACCTGACCGGCGGCCGGCCGCGGGGCGCTGACGCGCTCGGCCTGCCGGCGGCGCACGTCGGCCCGGGCCGCCTCGCGGCGGGCCTCCTGGGCCCGGACCGCCTCGCGGTGGGCCTGCTCGGCGCGCTCGGCCTCCCGGCGCTCCATCTCCAACTGCTGCATCCGCTCCTCTTCCTGGGCTCGTTCGGCGGCGGCTCGTGCGGCGGCGGCCCGCTCGATCTCGGCCCGCTCGGCGGCGGCCCGCTCGATCTCGGCCCGCTCGGCGGCGGCCCGCTCGATCTCGGCCCGCTCGGCGGCGGCCCGCTCGATCTCGGCCCGCTCGATCTGGACTCGTGCCTGCTCCAGCAGCTCCGCCTCGAACGCCGCGGCGGCGTCCTGGGCGGCGTGCTCGTCGAGGTGCTCCTCCTCGAGGAACTCCTGGGGGAACTCCTCGGGGTGCTCGGGCGCGGGGTCCGGCGTGGACCCCGGCGCGTCGGCGGCCTCCTCCGAGTGGGTGAGGCCGCTCGACGCAGCGTGCTGGCCCTCACCCGTTCGCGCGATCACGTTCCGGTCCTCGGCATCCGCGCCGGAAACCTTGAGCCCGGTGTGGTCCGGGCCCGCGGCCGGCAGGGCCGGGCCCTGCTGGGAGGCGCGCAGCACCTCCAGCAGCCCGGCACGGGCGGACTCGAAGGCCTCCCCCGTCCCGGCCCGCCCGGCCTCGACCTCGGCGTCGGCGATCGGCGCGGCGGGCGTGGTGCTGGCGGCCGTCTCGGCGGCGTCGGCCGCGGCCAGCAACGCCTCGAAGTCCAGGGCCTCGCGCTCCTCGGCCTCGGGGGATCCGGGAGCCTCGGGGGCCTGGCCAGCTCCCTCGACCTCGGACGCGGGCTGGGAGGCGGGCTGGGGGGCGGGCTGGGGCCCCTGGTGCTCGGCGTGGGTCACGTCGTCCCCTCCGGCGCCGTCCATCTCGACGGTCACCTCGTAGCGTTCCTTGCTGAAGAAGCCGGCCACCCCGCCGGAGCGGATGCGCTCGGCGCGCACGACGCGGGCCGCGGGGCCGTGCTGGCCGCGCACCTCCGCGAGCAGCTCGCCGAGGTCAGAGCCTTCAAGAAGCAAGTGCATGGACACCGCTCACCGATCCAACCGTCTCGATCCGGGGGTGGTTGCTCACGTCGTCGTAGGACAGGACGTGCAGGCGGCCCACCGCCACCTTCAGGAGGCGGCGCAGCGGGGCGCGCAGGGGGGGTGCGCACACGAGGACCGCGCTGATGCCCTGCCCTTCGGCACGTTCCAGGCACGAACTTGAGGCGGTCACCAGGTGCTCGGCGGTGCGGGCGTCCAGGGCCAGGCTCGCGCCCTGCTCCCCCGGGCGCAGGGACTCGGCCAGCTGCTGCTCCAGGACGGGGTCGAGGGTGATGACGTGCAGGGTGCCGTCCTGCTCGTGCACGGCCGCCACGGCCGGGCCCAGCGAGCGCCGGGAGGCCTCCACGAGCCCGTCGAGGTCGCTGCCGGCCTTGGCCCGCAACGAGAGCGCCTCGAAGATGCGGGCCAGGTCCCGGATGGGGACGGCCTCGTCGAGCATGGCCTGCAGGACGCGCTGGACCTCCCCCAGGGTCAGGACCGCCGGGGTGAGCTCGTCCACGACCGCGGGGTGGGTGCGCTTGAGGGCCTCCACCAGGGAGCGGACGTCCTCGCGGGAGAGCAGGCGCGGGGCGTGGCTGCGCACGAGCTCGCCGAGGTGGGTGATGAGCACGCTGGCGCGGTCGACGACGGTGGCCCCGGTGAGCTGGGCCTGGTGGCGCAGCTCGGCGGGGATCCACTTGCCGGCCAGGCCGAACACCGGCTCGACCGTCGCGCGGCCGGGCAGGCCGTCGAGGTTGTCGCCCAGGGCCAGGACCTGCCCGGGCGGGGCGGTGCCGCGGGCCACCTCGACCCCGGAGATGCGCACCGCGTAGGTCGACATCGGCAGGTCCAGGGAGTCGCGGGTGCGCACCGGGGGCACGACGAGGCCGAGCTCCAGGGCGATCTTGCGGCGCAGGGCGCGGACGCGTTCGAGCAGGTCCCCGCCGCCGGAGGTGTCGACGAGGTCGACGAGGTCGGGGGCCAGGACGACCTCCAGGGGGTCGACGCGCATCTCCTCCAGCAGGTTCTCCGCCGCCTCGTTCGGGTTGGCCGGTGCGGGCAGCAGCTCGGCCATCGCGCTCTCGCGGGCGCTCTGGGCGTCCCGCTTGGCGATCCGGGTGGAGGCGAAGACGGACAGCGCGCCGATGACGATGAACGGCAGCTTGGGCATGCTCGGGATGAGGGCCAGGACGAGCATGGCGCCCCCGGCGATCTGGAAGGCCATCTTCTGCTGCCCGAGCTGCTTGATGGCCTCCCCGCCCATGTCCCCGGTCCCGGTGGAGCGGGTGACGATGAGGCCGGTGGCGACCGACAGCAGCAGGGCGGGCACCTGGGAGACCAGGCCGTCACCGATGCTCAGCAGCGCGTACTTGTTGATCGACTCCGCGGGGCCCAGGCCGTGCTGGAGCATCCCGATGGCGAACCCGCCGATGAGGTTGATCAGCACGATGACGATGCCGGCGATGGCGTCGCCCTTGACGAACTTCGAGCCACCGTCCATGGCGCCGTAGAAGTCGGCCTCGGCGGTGACGTCGGCCCGTCGGCGGCGGGCCTCGTCCTCGTCGATGAGGCCGGCGTTCAGGTCGGCGTCGATCGCCATCTGCTTGCCCGGCATCGCGTCCAGGGTGAAGCGGGCCCCGACCTCGGCCACGCGCTCGGCGCCCTTGGTGATGACGACGAACTGGATGACGACGAGGATGAGGAAGATCACCATCCCGATGACCAGCGAACCGGCGATGACGAAGTGCCCGAAGGCCTCGATGACCTTGCCCGCGTAGCCGTTGGACAGCACCAGACGGGTCGAGGCGACGTTCAGGCCGAGCCGGAACAGGGTCAGCACGAGGATCAGCGCCGGGAAGACCGAGAAGTCCAGCGGACGCTTGACGAACATCGTCACCAGCAGCGCGACGAGCGAGAGGGTGATGTTCAGCGCGATGAGGAAGTCCAGCAGCGCCGCCGGCATCGGCACGACGAGCAGCAGGACGATCCCGACGACGCCCACGGGCACCGCCAGCTGGGGAAGGTTGCGAAGTCGCACTGCACCGCCTGTCTCGCGCGGGGCACCCGTCCGGGTGTCCCTCGTCCAGCGGCCCGTCCGTGGCCTGCTGCGGCCGTCCTGGCCACTGCCTCCTTCGGCAGACCGGGCGCCGGCCTTGAGTCACCCGCTCGGGCGCACCCGCCCGCCTCCGGGACCCGGACCCGCCGGCCCGGACCCGCTGACCCGCTGGCCGCACGCGCAGAGCCCCGGGCGCCGGGAGGCGCACGGGGCTCTGGTGGTGCGGGGCGGGGGTGCGGGGACGGGGGTGCGGGCGGGGGTCACCAGCCGCCGGCGGTCTGGGCGGTGGGCTGCAGGGCCTTGTCGATGGCCCCGGCCAGGGCGCTGACCACGAAGGGCTTGGTCAGGTACACGGCCCCCAGCGCCTCTCCGGCGGCGATGTCCTCCGGCCGCACGCGGGCGGACAGGAAGATCGCCGGCAGGTCGGCGTGCTCGGGCTGGGCGCGCAGGGTGCGCAGGACCTCCAGGCCCGTCATGCCGGGCATGGCCACGTCCAGGACGATCACCTCCGGGGCGCCCCGGTCGGCGATGACGGCGAGCGCCTCGGCGCCGGAGGGGGCGGACACGACGCGGTGTCCCAGGCCGCGCAGGCGCAGCTCGACGAGCTGGCGGATGTCCGGGTCGTCCTCGACGACGAGCACTCGGGCCACGGGGGTCCTCCTGGGCTTGGCAGGGGCGGGGTTGTCCGGGCCCCATCGGTCGGGGCGGGGCCCTCCTGAGGGTGGCGGGGTGGTCCCACCCGGCCGGCTCAGTCGGTGGCGGGGGCGGCGCCGACCAGCGGTACGGCAGCCGCGGCGGCCGGGGCGGCTGCGGTGATCGGGGTGGCCGGGGCGGGGGGTGGGGCCAGCGGCAGCCGCACGGTGGCGGTGGTGCCCTGCCCCTCGACGGAGTCCAGGTGGACCGAGCCGCCGTGCAGGCGCAGGAGGTCGCGGGCGATGGTCAGGCCCAGGCCGGTGCCGGGGACCTGCTGCAGCGCGGCGTTGGAGGCGCGGGCGAAGCGGGCGAAGACCCCCTCGACCTCGGCGGCGGGGATGCCCATGCCGTTGTCCTGGACCACGACGTGCACGTCGTGGCGGTGGCGTTCGACGCGCACGTGCACGGCGGAGCCGGCGGGGGAGAACTTCACGGCGTTGTCCAGGACGGCCAGCAGCGCGCGGTGCAGGTGCTCGGTCTCCCCCGGCACGCGCAGCCCGGCCAGTTCCTCGGGGGTGCTGGTGCAGCGCGGGGTGCCGCCGCGGGTGGGGCCGGCGGCGGTGGCGGCCAGGACGCCGGTGAGCAGGTCGGTGACGGGGGTGGCGCCGCGGGCCTCGGTGGTGGGGGCGGACTCCACGCGGGACAGCAGCAGGAGGTCCTCGATGAGGGAGCGCAGCCGTTCGGTGTTGCGTTCCACGATGCCCAGGACGGCGGCCACGTCCTCGTCGACCTCGCCGACGGCCCCGTCGCGCAGCAGGTCCAGGTAGCCGGAGATGCTGGTCAGCGGGGTGCGCAGCTCGTGCGAGACGGTGGCCAGCAGGTCGGACTTGACCGCCTCGACGTCGCGCAGCTCCCCCAGCAGCCGTTCCTGGGCGCGGTACAGGCCGGCCAGGACCAGGGCGCGGGACAGGTCCACGGCCACCGAGCGGGCCAGGTCGACCTCCTGGGGGGTCCAGTCGCGCGGGCCGGTGCCGCACACGATGGTCAGCAGGCCCTGCGGGGCCTCCCCGACGCCGATGGGCACCAGCAGCAGGGCCCGGGCGTCGGTGCCGCGCAGGAACCCGTCCAGCAGCGGGGAGCGTCCGCGCAGGGTGCGGGTGTCGGGGACGGCGTGGACCTCGGCGGCGGCGTGCAGCTCGTGCAGCCAGCTGCGGGAGTCGTCCAGGCCGCGCAGCGCACCGGCCGGGTCCTGGGGGTCTCCGGGGTCCTGGGGGGTCCCCGCGCGGTGCAGGGGGGCCAGCCCGGGCGCGGCCCACTCCCCGGCGACCGGTCCCAGACCGGCGGCGGGTCCGGGGTCGGTGGCGGGTCCGGGGTCGGTGGCGGGTCCGGGGTCGGTGGGGGGGTCGGTGGGGGGGTCGGTGGGGGCACCGGAGGGGTCGGCGTCGGTGAGCATCCGCACCCACACCCGCGCCACCCGCAGCTCCTCCCCCAGCCGCGTCACGGCGACCTGCAGGGCGTCCTCGGCGAGGAGCTGGTCGCGGACCTGGCGGCCGATGTCCCCGGCGAGGCGGTGCAGCCGGGCGGAGCGCTCGGCGGCCTGGAGCAGGCGGGCGTTCTCACGGGCGAGGTCGTTGACGGCCAGGGCCAGGCTGCGCACCTCGGCCGGTCCGGCCGTGGGGTCGGCGTGGGCGCGCCGGTCCCCGCGGCCCAGGGCGTCCAGGACGTCGACGAGGGCGCGCAGGGGGTCCACGAGGGCGCGGCGGGTGCGGGTGCCGGTGCCGGTGACGACGGCGAGCGCCGCGGCCAGGGTGAGGGCGGTGACGGTCAGGGCGCCGTAGCGGACCCACGTCTCGGTGCCGGTGGCCTCGCGGCGTTGGGCCCGCACGAGGGTGTCCAGCCGGGTGTTGGCCTCGCGGGCCTCGGCGAAGGCCTGGGCCTGGGCGGTGGCGCCGGTCACGTCGGCGGCGCCGCGGTCGGGGTCGGTGCGGGCCAGCCAGGTGTCGATGAGCCGGGTCTGCTCGGTGAACAGGCTGCGTTGCAGGGGGTCGGTGAGCTGGGCCTGGACGTGGGCGCGCAGGGCGGGCAGGGCCTGCAGGGAGCGTTCGTAGCGGCGGCGGGACTGCGGCAGGTGGGTGTCGTGGTGTTCGCGGACGGCGGCGTCGGCGTCGGCGAGGGTGAGCTGCAGGGCGGCGTTGGCCGCTTCCAGGCCGCGCAGCTCGTTCTCGTGGGCGCGGGAGGAGCCGGTGACGAGGAGGCCGCCGGCGCCGCTGGCCCCCACGAGCAGGAGCAGGGCGAGGACCAGGCCGAGGGCGCGGGTCAGGCGCACGCCGACGGAGGTGCCGCCGGCGGCCGCGGCGCGCTCGTCGGCGCGGCGGCGGCGGGGGTCCGGGCCTGGAGGGGTGCTGGGGGTGTCGGGGGTGCTGGGGGTGCTGGGGGTGCTGGGCCCGGCGGTCTGCGCTGCCTCACCGTCTCGGCCCACGTCCTGGGCATCGGCCCGCGCGGTGCCGCACTTGACCCCCGGGGGGGTCTTCCCCGGGTGGGGTCAGGCGGGCACGGTGTGGGCCTCGCCGAAGGCCGTCAGGGAGCCGCGGGTGCGCAGGCTCATGACGAAGGCCAGGACTTTGGCGACGGTGGCGAAGAACTCCGGGGGGATCTCCTGGCCGACCTTGACGCTCTTGTACATGGCGCGGGCCAGGTCGATGTCCTTGACGAGGGGGACGTCGTTCTCCTTGGCCTTCTCGCGGATCTTGGTGGCGATGGCGCCGGCGCCCTTGGCGACGACCTTGGGGGCGCCGGTGCCCGGTTCGTAGCGCAGGGCCACGGCGATGTGGGTGGGGTTGACCAGGACGACGTCGGCCTTGGCGACGTCGGCCATCATGCGGTTGCGGGACATGGCCATCTGCTTGGAGCGGATGGCGCCCTTGAGCAGCGGGTCGCCCTCGGAGTTCTTGTGCTCCATCTTGATGTCCTGCTTGCTCATGCGCAGCTTCTTCATGATGCGCCGCCGGCTCATGGCGTAGTCGGCGACGGCGATGATCAGCCCGACGACGATGGTGACCAGGAGCATGCGCACGACGGCCGAGCCGGTCAGGGACAGCACCGCGGCGGTGGGCATGGCGCCCTGGGCGACCAGGCGGGGGGCCAGGTCCTTGGCCACGAGCCAGACGGCGCCGCCGATGACGATGGTCTTCAGCAGGGACTTGGTGCCCTCCCACACCGCCTGCGGGCCCCAGTGCTGCTTGAACCCGTTGACGGGGTTGAGGTTGGTGAACTTCGGTTTGAGCTTCTTGGGGGCGAAGTAGAGCGTGCCCTGCACGGCGCCGGCGACGACGACCGACAGGACGGTCGCGATCGCCAGGGGGCCCAGGACGGCGGGGACGCCGGCGAAGGTGTCGGTCAGGACGGCCAGGGCGCGGGCCGGTTCGGGGTCGGCGGCGACGTCGGTGATGCGGCCCATGGTGCGCTGCAGCAGGACGCGGCCGGCCTCGATGGTGTGCGGGACGGTGGCGGCGCCGGCTCCGGTGGACAGCCAGGCGGCCACGTCGCGGGAGAAGGGGACGTTGCCCTCTTCGCGGGCTTCCTTGAGCTTCTTCGGAGTCGGTTTCTCGGTCTTCTCCCCGCTCACCCCTCACCTCCGGCGTCGGCCGGGGCGGGGGTGACCATCCGCACGATGCTCTCGCGGGCGGTGTCGGCCAGGTCGCCGACGACGCCGGGCAGCAGGGAGAAGGTGAACCCGGCCAGGGTGAGGGTGATGAGGATCTTGACCGGGAAGCTCATGGCGAACACGTTCAGGGCCGGGGCCACGCGCGAGAGCAGGCCCAGGCCGATGTCGGTGAGGAACAGGACGGCGATGAGGGGGGCGGCGATCTGCAGGGCCGCGAGCATGAGCTCGGTGATGCCGGAGGTGAACACGCGCGCGACGGTGCCGGTGTCGAACCCGGCGTCCAGGGGCAGGACGTCGTAGGAGCGCAGGAACCCCTGCAGGATCAGCAGGTGCCCGCCGGAGACGACGAGGAGGGCGGTGCTGGTCCAGGTGTAGAGCTTGCCGAACACCGCGGCCTGGGACTGCATGAGCGGGTCGTAGGCGCTGGCGAGCTGGAAGCCCCCGAACAGGTCCAGGAGGTCCCCGGCGGCCTGCACGGCGGCGAACAGGAGGGCGACGAAGGCGCCCATCGCGGCGCCGACGACGGCCTGCTGCACGGCGGCGGTGATGAGGGCGCCCGGTTCGGCCGGCGGGACGGATTCGCGCAGGCGCGCGGCCACGGGCAGGGCGAGGGCGACCGCCAGCATCGCCTTGACGCGCCCGTTGACGGCCCGGTTGGCGAACGGGGGGGCCAGCAGGAGGAAGGTCGTGGCGCGGATGGCGGCCAGCAGCAGCGCCGTCAGCAGGTCCAGCGGGACCGAGGGGAGCCCCTGCACGGCTCAGCCCCCGTGGGTCAGCAGGGCGGGGATCTGCTCGTACAGGGCCGTGGTGAAGCTCGTCATCTCGTGCAGCATCCACTTGCCGCAGAAGACGATCGCGACGCCGACGGCGACGGCCTTGGGGACGAAGGAGATCGTCTGCTCCTGCAGCTGGGTGACGCTCTGGAACAGGGAGATGCCGAAACCGACCGCCAGGGCCGTCAGGAGCATGGGGGCGCAGAGCTTGGCGGCGAGGACGAGAGCGGTCATCCCGAGGTGGATGACGGTCACGTCGGTCATCTGGTCGCCTTCCTGGTCGCGGGGGTGGCACGAGGTGGTGCGGGTGTTCCGGTGAGTGCTTCGGCTGTCCGGGTGAATCCCTTGAGCCGGACGGGGTCCGGCGCTCCAGGGAGTGCTCCAGGAGGTACCCGGGGAGGTGCCCGGACGCGACCGTGCCCGGGCACCCGCGAGGGGTGCCCGGGCACGGGGTCGGCCAGGAGGGGTCTCAGCCGGCGTAGGAGGCGACGAGGGACTTGATGATGAGCCCCCAGCCGTCGACCATGACGAACAGCAGCAGCTTGAACGGCAGGGAGACCGTGACCGGCGGCAGCATCATCATGCCCAGGCTCATCAGGGCCCCGGAGACGACGATGTCGATCACCAGGAACGGGATGAAGATGACGAACCCGATGATGAAGGCGCTGCGCAGCTCCGAGAGGGCGAAGGCCGGCACCAGCGTCGTCAGCGGGGTCTCCTCGCGGGTGGCGGGCAGTTCGCGCTGGGCGGCCTTGGTCATGAGGGCCAGTTCCTCCGGGCGCGTCTGCTTGAGCATGAACTCCTTCAGCGGCTGCGAGCCCGCGTCGAAGGCCTGCGTCGCCGACATGCCCTGGTTCAGGTAGGGCTGCACGGCCACGTCGTTGATCTGGCTGAACGTCGGGGCCATGACGAACATCGTCAGGAACAGCGCCAGCCCGGCCAGGACCTGGTTGGGCGGGGTGCCCTGCAGGCCCAGGGCGTTGCGGGTCAGGCCCAGCACGATGAGGATCTTGGTGAAGCTGGTGGTGAGCAGCAGCAGCGCCGGCGCCACCGACAGGATCGTCAGGGCGATGATGATGGTGATCGACTGGCTGGGTTTGCCGTCGATGCCGTTGATGTCGACCGAGACCGAGCCGGTGCCCGCCGGGGCGGCCGGGTCCTGGGGGGCCTGGGGGGCCTGCACGCCGGTCGTGAACCCGGTCGAGAACCCGGTCGAGAACCCGGTCGAGAACCCGGCGGGGGCCGCGGCCAGGGTCACCGCGGAGACCGCGGGGGTGGCGGCGGGAGTGGTCGCGTGGGCGCTCAGCGCGCCGCCCACGACCAGTCCCCCGCTCAGCACCAGGGCCGCGGCGAGCCGGCGGGCGGCTCGGGTGGTCCGGGTCCCCTGGGTCGCCCGGGGCTGGGCTCGGGAGGTGCTCACCTGCGGGTCGTCCTCTCACGCAGCACGTCGACTGCCTTGGACCAGGTGGCCGGGGAGAGCGCCGAGCCCTGCACACCGGTGGCGGTGTGGCGGGCCGGGGCCTTCACGGCGATCGTCTCGCCGGCCTTGCGGAGGTAGCGCTCCCCGCTCACCGGTTCGGTGCGGGGCAGCGCCGCGACGGCGTCCGTGCCGGGGGGTGCGTCCGCCGGGTCCGTGGCGGAGCGGAGGGTGGAGGTGGTGACGTCCACCTCCTCGACACGTCCGGCCGAATCCTTGAGGCCGCCCTGGACGGGCAGGTGCTCACCGTCGGTGACGGGCAGGACGGCGGCGACGTCGGTCTCGCCGAGCAGGTTCACCCCGCCGTCGGAGATCCCGACGACCAGGGCCTTGTCGCCGACCTTGACCAGCGCGACGGCGGCCTTCGCCCCCAGGCTCTGCTTGGCCAGGACGGTGAAGTCCGCCCCGGCGGCCACGCCGCCCTGACGGCGGCGCAGCCAGCGGGAGATCAGGTAGAGCAGTCCGAGGACCGCCACGAGCGAGAAGCTCGTGCGCGCGATCGCGGCGACGGCGTCCATCAGGCGCCGGCCTCCGGGGTGACGATCTCGGTGATGCGGATGGCGTAGTCCTCGTCGACGACGACGACCTCGCCGCGGGCGATGAGCTGGCCGTTGACGAGGATGTCGGCCGGGGAGCCGGCCGCCCGGTCCAGCTCCACGACCGAGCCCGGGGTCAGGGCCAGCAGGTCCTGCACGGTCATGTGGGTGCGGCCCAGCTCCACGGTGACGTCCATCTGCACGTCGCGCAGCAGGTCCATCGTGCGGCGCGGGCCGCCTGCGGGCGAGGCCGAGGCGGTGGCCGTGGCGGCCGGGGCCGGGGTGTCGGGCTGGGCGGTGAGGGTCAGGCCGATGAGGGCCAGGGTCTCCCCGCCGGCGCCGACGAGGGCGACCGCCCCGCCGTCGAGCTGGCCCAGGGCCTGGGCGGGGTCGCCCTCCACCCCGGCCTCCAGGACGCACTGGCCCAGGGAGTGCACGACGGTCTCCAGGGCCGGGCGCAGCGCGTCGACCGGATCCAGGGCGCCCTCGGGGCTCATGAGGAGGGTGTTGAGGGTCTCCTCCCCCACCACGACGGTGACGCGGCCGCTGGCGGCGCCGGCGAAGTTCGCCGAGACCGCGGTGCCCTCGTCGCCGAGGTCGGGCGCCGCCGAGACCGGGACGATGTCGGTGATCGTGCCGGGCGCGGACAGCGGGAGGACGGCGAGCGCAGCCTGGGCGGCCTCACGCAGGGTCGCGGTCAGGTCGGTGGTGGTCATGGCGCTCATCGGACGTTCTCCTCGGGGGTCGGGACGATCAGGCAGGCGAGTTTGGCGCCGCGGCTACCGGCCACGGCGGAGGCGACGTGGGCCCCGGAGGCCACCACCTCCAGGGGTTCCTCGGCGCGGTGCGGCAGGCGCAGCACGTCACCGGGGATGAGGGAGAGGATCTCGTCGGGGCGCATCTGCGCGGCCTGCATCCGCACCGAGACCTCCACCGGGATGTTCTCCAGGTGGTCGTCGAGGCGGTCGCGCATGAGGCGCCGGATCCGCAGCTCCTCGGGGCTGGCCACCCGCAGCTCGGCCGCGGTCAGCGCCGCCGACAGCGGGTCCAGCGGCATGGCCAGGGTCGCGGTGCCCGTGGCGCCCTCGACCTGCAGGTGGAAGGAGGAGACGATCATGACGTCGGTGGCGGCGGCGGCCTGGGCGAAGGCGGGGTTCTGGTCGATCGCCGTCAGCTTCGGCTTCAGGTCGGTGACCGTGACCAGCGAGGACGCCAGCTCCACCAGGGTCCGCTCGACCATGCCGCGGGCCAGGACGGCCTCGATGTCGGTGAGCTGGCGCGCCGGCTGCTCGTTGGCCCCGGTCCCGCCGAGCATCCGCTCGATGCACGAGAGGACGAAGGCGATGTCCAG
Organism: Kineococcus halophytocola; assembly: GCF_041276425.1. Lineage (NCBI taxonomy): Bacteria > Bacillati > Actinomycetota > Actinomycetes > Kineosporiales > Kineosporiaceae > Kineococcus > Kineococcus halophytocola. The sequence continues at coordinate 66,187 of NZ_JBGFTU010000017.1, forward strand.
GTGCAGCACCGCCGCACCGACCAGCGGCTCGGGGTCGAAGACGGCCATCACCGTCGGCATCGGCAGCGAGGCGGCGTACTCGTCGTAGCTGTACTGCTGGATGCCGTCGAGCTCGACCTGCACGGTGGTGCGCAGGGTGGAGGACAGCAGGGTGGCCCACTGCCGGCAGAAGCCCTCGTAGGTGATCTCGAGCACGCGGGCGTGCTGACGCGACAGCTTGGTCGGCCGTCGGAAGTCGTACGGGACGGGGACACCGCGTCGCCGGGAGCGACGGGTGGCGGTCCGCTCTGCGGTGCTGGGGGTCTCGGCTGCCACGCGCTTCCTATCGGCACGTGCGGCCGTCACCCTTTAGCGCGAGCCCGAACGGGTGGTCCCCCCGCCCCCGGCTCAAGTCCGCCCGGGGCCGGGGCGGCCGGGGGGGGTGGGGTCGTTGACGCGAAGCGGCGGTATGTTCGTCGCTCCGCGTCAACGACCCGGGACCGCGGGGCGGGCCACCCGCTCACGCACGACGGCTCCCCCGCCACGGACGACGAGGGAGCCGGTGGGCCGGGGGACGACGATCGGGCGCCTCAGCCGCGCAGGACCCCGCGCACCCCGCCGCCGACGAGGGTGACGACGTCGACCATGGCGCCGGTCAGGGCCGGGCCCCCGGGGGAGGCGACGTAGCAGGGCTGCCAGCGGGGGTTGAAGCCCTGCTTGAAGGTGCGCAGGCCCTGGAAGTTGTAGAAGCGCTCGCCGTGGGTCCACACGAGGTGCCCGAGGGCGTCCCACACCGACTCCGGGCCCTGCTCCCCCTGCAGACCCGCCAGCGGGGCCATCCCGAGGTTGAAGGTGGCGCAGCCCTGCTCCTTGGCCCACAGGATGCACTCCACGAACAGGTACGTCATGACGGTGCGGGGGCCTTCGGGCAGCCGGCGCATGAGGTCGACCTGCACGTCGCGGCCGTCGGCGCTGCGCCACAGGGTCGCGAAGGCGGTGATGCGCCCGTCCTGGCGGACCACGGCCAGCGGGAAGCGGCGCACGTAGTCCTCGTCGAAGGCGCCCAGGGAGAACCGCTTCTCCCGGCCGTTGCGCTGGGTCAGCCAGGCCTGGGAGACCTCGCGCAGCTGCGGCAGCAGGGGGCCGACGTCGGCGGGGTCGAGGAACTGCACGCTCATGCCCAGGCGCTGGGACTTGTTGCGGCAGTTGCGCAGTCCCACGCGCGCCTTGCCGGCCAGGGTGAAGTCGGGCAGGTCGATGACGGCCTCCTCCCCCAGCTTGGCCAGGCTCAGCCCGCACGCGCGGTACAGCTGGGCGTGCTCGGGGGTGACGTTGTAGAAGACCGGGCGTCCGCCGTGGCGGTCGACGAGGGCGACGAAGTCGGCGACGAGGCCGCGGACCTGCTCGTCCTGCCCGACGGGGTCGCCCATGACGACCCAGCTGCGCCCGCGCACCTGGTACATGAGGAACGCCGCCCCGGTGGGGCTGAAGTGGAAGCGCTTGTCCCCGGTGAAGGCCAGGTGCGACAGGCAGCGCCCGAAGCGGGCGACGAGGTCGTCGACGCGGGCCAGCTCCACCGGGCACGTCCCGGCCCGGGTGCCCCGGTGGGGGCCGGCGGTGAGGGTGCGGGCCAGCCAGCGCCCGCCCAGCAGCATCCCGGCGGCCCCGGCCACCAGCAGCAGCCGGCCCCAGCGTCCGTCCGGGGCCCCGGACCCGAGCAGGGCCTCGTGCCACAGCACCGCCCCGGCGACCAGGGCGAGGGCCACCAGCGGGGCCACCAGCGTGCCCGGGCGCAGGGCCGCGGGCAGCAGCGGGGGCAGCAGCGCGCCGCGGTGGAAGGCGGCCCGGGTCCGGACCAGCACCACGGCCAGCGCGGCCGCGGCGAGCGCCCCGGGGGCGTCGGTGTGCACGAGCGCGGCGGCCGCGACGGCGACGGCGAGCACGAGGGTGCAGGCCCAGGCGCTGCGCAACCGGCGGTGCAGCCCCACGGCCAGCAGGACCGCGGCCAGGCCTCCCAGTCCCGTCGTGGCCCGGGACAGCTCCAGCGGCAGCGCGCCGGGCAGGTCATCGGCCGCCAGCGGGGCCAGCCCCGCCACCGCCACGACCAGGCCCACGGCGCTGGGCAGGACCGCCCGACGCCGGGCGGGCAGGACCCGGCGCGGGCGCAGCAGGTGCAGCCACCGCCCCTGGCGCGCCTCGTGGACGGCGAGCAGCACCGCGGCCGGCAGCACCGGCAGCAGGAAGTAGCAGACGCGGTAGACGACGAGGGCGGCCGCGACCTGCGCCGGGGACCCGATCGGGCCGGTGAGCAGGAGCAGGGAGGACTCGAAGACCCCGACCCCGCCGGGGGCGCTGCTGAGCAGGCCGGCGACGGTGGCGGTGGCGAAGGCGACGGCGAAGGGCCAGAACGCCGGGCGACCCTCGGCGGGCAGCAGGACGTACAGGACCGAGGCCATGGCCAGCCACTCCAGCGTGGACAGGACGACCTGGCCGCCGGCCACCGGCAGCGTCGGGCGGTGCAGCACGAGACGGCCCAGGCGGACCTCGCGGGGCCCGGCGAGCGCGAACGCCAGGTGGGCCACGACGAGGCCGGCGAGCACACCGGCGACGGTCAGCACGGCGGGCACGGGCACGCCCACGGCGGCGGCCACCGCGTGCGGGGCCACGAGCGCGCCCCCTCCGGCGAGGACGGCGGCGCCCAGGACGAGGGTGATGAGGTTGACCCCGACGACGCGCGCGACGTCACCGGCCGGGACGCCCCAGCGGGAGTAGAGCCGGGCCCGCACGGCCGCCCCCACGAGGGCCGAGGCGCCCAGGCCGTTGCCCAGGGCGGTGGCGGTGAAGGCGGCCAGGCCGTACCGGCGGTAGGGCAGGGAGCGGCCCACGTGCCGCAGGGCCAGGGCGTCGTAGCCGGTCATGAGCAGCAGCGACAGGGCGCTCAGCGCCAGTGCCGGCAGCAGCGCTCCCGGTCCCAGGCCGCTCAGCGCGGCACCGAACTCGGCGGCCGAGAGCCGTCCGAACGTGCGGTGCAGCATGACCGCGGCCAGGACGAGCAGGGCCAGCAGCCCCACCGTGCCGAGCACCGTCCGGCGCCGGCTGCGGCGGCGGGCCGGGACCGGGGGCTGGGCGGGGGGCTGGGCAGGGGTGCGGGCGCCGGGACCGCCGGCCCCGTTCGCGCCGGGCGCGGGGTCCGCGGCAGGTCCGGGACGGGGGGCGGGCACGGTGCTGCCGGCGGCGTGGGTCGTGGGGGAACTCACCTGGTGAGGGTCGGCATCCGCGCCCCCGGTCTTGACCCGGCCCTGGTCCGGTCTCGCCCCGGCCTCACCCCGGCGCAGGGCCCGCCGGCAGGCCCCGCGCGGGGCTGGGCCGTGAACGCGCAGGACCCCGGACGGGGCGTCCGGGGTCCTGCGCGGTGCGGGGTCTGCCCGACGTCACTGCATGACGAAGGAGGTCAGGTAGATGCCCATGACGGTCTTGGTCTTCGCCTTGGTCTTCTCGTCCTCGGTCTCGTAGGCCGTGACGATCTTCTCCTGCAGCTCGTTCTTGAGGCGGTCGCGCTGCTCGGCGTTCTCCAGCTCGTCCATCGGGAGGTTGGAGTACTGGGAGATGATGAGGTCGTAGGCCTTGGAGCCGTCGGGGCCGGTGGACCCGCCGTGGCCCTCCCCGCCGCCGGCGGCCGCCACCTGCTGCAGCGCGACGCCGATCTTGAGGTAGTGCCCGTCGGCGAGGTTGACGCTGATCGGGTCCAGGGCGGTGACGTCCCCGGGCACGAGGACCTCCTCGGCCTTCGTGTCCGCCGCCGAGGCGGAGTCGCCCTTGGTCAGGACGAACACGCCGGCGCCGGTGCCGCCGGCGAGCAGGACGGCCGCGGCCGCCCCGATGACGATGAGCTTCTTCGCGCCGCCGGGCTTGGCCTCGCCGTCGCCCTTGTCCTTCTTGGCCACGTCGGCCTCCTTCGGGTCTGCTGGGTCTGGGGTGTGCTGGGTGGGTGCGGCTGGGTGGGTGCGGCTGGGTGGGTCCGGCCCGGTGGTCGGCGTCAGCCGGCCGCGACGGGCGCGGACAGCTCCGGGGCGATGCCCGCGCTCAGGTCCCCCACCGCCTGCCCCGTGGTGGCGGTGTCGGTGGTCGCGGTGTCGGTGGTGCCGGTCAGTTCGGCCGGACCGTCGCCGGTGCCGGTCTGCTGGGCGACCTTCGGCAGCAGGGCCTTGACGGCGTCCGAGCTCGGGGAGGCCACCACCAGGTCCACCCGGCGGTTGCCGGCCAGGGCCCGGGGGTCGGTGTCGGGGTAGAGCGGACGGGAGTCCGCGTACCCGGTGCCGGCCAGGCGGGCCGGGGCCATCCCGGCGCCGGCGAAGCGCTGCACGACGGTCATGGCCCGCGCGGCGGACAGGTCCCAGTTGTCGCGGTAGCGGGTGCTGCCGGTCAGGGGCAGGGAGTTGGTGTGGCCCTGCACGGCGATGTCGTTGGGCAGCTGGCCCAGGATCGGGGCGATGGTGTCCAGGACCTCCCGGCCCTTGGGTTCGACGTCGGCGCTGGCGTTGGCGAAGAACACGTTGTCCGCCACCAGGCCCACGACGAGACCGTCGGAGGTGATGCGGTAGGTGACCTGGTCCTGGTCGCCCTTGGCCGTCAGGGCGTCGTCGAGCTGCTTGGCGATCGCCCGGAAGTCCTGGACCTCCTTGCGCGCGGCGTTGAGGTCCTGCTGCTGCTGGGCGGTCTGCGCCCGCTGCAGGACCTCGCGGTCCTGGCTGGAGATGCTCTGCTGCAATGGCTGGCCGGTGGAGTTGGGGCTGATGTCGATCGGCATGTCGCCGTTGACGGCCTCCAGCACCCCGGCGCTGCCGGACACGGCCTGGTTGGAGTTCGCGGTGCCCTTGGTGAGGCCGTCCTTGAACTGCGCGAACTTCATCTGGTCGATCTGGCTGAGGGCGAACAGGACGATGAACAGCGCCATGAGCACCGTCAGCATGTCGGCGTAGGAGACCAGCCACCGTTCGTGGTTGACGTGCGGCTCGTGCTCCTCGTGCTTGTGACGCCGCTTGTGCGCCGCGGACATCAGGCCGCCTTCTTGTCCGGGACCGCGGTGCCCGGGGGCAGCAGGCTCTCCAGCTTCTTGGCGACCGAGCGCGGGTTGGAGCCGGCCTGGATCGCCAGGATGCCCTCCACGACGAGCTCCATCTGCGCGGTCTCCAGGCCCGACAGGCGTGCCAGGCGGCTCTGGATGGGCAGGAAGAAGAAGTTCGCGCTGGCCACGCCCCACAGGGTCGCGACGAAGGCGCCGGCGATCATCGGGCCCAGGGCGGCGGCGTCGGACAGGTTCGCCAGGACGACGGTCAGGGAGACGACCGTCCCGCAGATGCCGACGGTGGGCGCGTAGGCGCCCATGTCGCCCCAGATCTTCCCGGCCTGCTTGTCGGCGGCCTTCTTGGCCTGGATCTGGGCGGTGAGGATCTCGTACAGCTCATCGGGGTCGGTCCCGTCGATGGCCGTCTGCAGGCCGTCGCGCAGGAACTCGTCGTCGACCTCCTTGATGGCGTCCTCCAGGGCCAGCAGTCCCTCGCGGCGGGCGCGCTCGGCCATCTTGACGATGACGCCGACGGTCTCCCCGGAGTTCTTCGGCTTGCCCAGGAACGCCTTCTTCAGGCTGGCGATGCTGGCCGTGGCGTCCTTGAGCGTGCCCCCCATGACGGCGACGCCGATGGTGCCGATGAACACCAGCACCAGCGGCCCGGGCAGCAGGATGTCGGTGATGGTCCCGCCCTCGTGGTTCTGCATCCACAGGACGGCGGCGGCGGCGATGATCAGACCGCCGATGGTTGCGAAGTCCATGGCTCACGGCCTCCTGCGGTGCAGCGGGACCGGGGCCGGCAGGTCGCCGTCCGCACCGCTGGTGGGGTCACTGGTCGGGTTCGGGTGGGTCGGCAGTTCGAGGACGGCGCCGGTCCCCGTCTCCTCCAGGGAGTGCGCGGTCGCGACGACCCGCGCGCGGAAGGCCATGACGCGCTCGACGATCTCGGCCAGGGGCTCGGTGACGACGAACTTGGCGCCGTCGACGAGGGTGATGACCGTGTCGGGGGTCGAGTCGACGCGCTGGATCAGATCGGGGTTCACGGCGAACACCGACCCGTTGAGGCGAGTCACGAGGATCACGTGGGGTCCGTCCTTGGCGGTGGAGGCGGGGTGCGCCCGTCCGTGGGCTGGGTGGTTCCACCCAGTTCATCGGCGTGCACTCATCGGACCTGAGAGGGGCTTGCACGGTGCACCCGTTCGTGCTAATGCCGCTGCCGCAGTCACTCTCGGTGGTGGCCGGCGGTGGGCGCCGGACAGCCGAACACCCTCCCGGAACGGGTCCCGGGAGGGTGCTCGGACGGTGGTTCAGACGATGGTTCAGGTGGTGGTGCGGGTGGTCAGCGTCAGCGCTTGAGGTTGACCAGGTCCTGCAGCAGCTCGTCGGAGGCCGTGATGACCTTCGAGTTCGCCTGGAACCCGCGCTGGGCGAGGATGAGGTTGGTGAACTCCGCCGACAGGTCGACGTTCGACATCTCCAGGGAGCCGGCGAGCAGGCCACCGCGGCCGGCCTGGCCGGCGATGCCGTACACGGGACCACCTGAGTTCGTCGAGACGCTGTAGAGGGAGTTGCCCTCCTTGCGCAGACCCGCGGCGTTGTTGAACGACGCGATCGCGACCTGACCCAGGGTCTGCTTGAACCCGTTCGAGTACGAACCGGTGATGACCCCGTCGGTGCCGAAGGAGTAGCTGGTGAGGGTGCCGATGGGCGCGCCGTTCTGCGCCGTCTGGATGGTGCTTGCCTTGGTGGTCCCCACGTACGAGGAAAGACTTTCGAGGTTGATCTTGATGTCGTTCTTGATGGGCCCTGCCGCAGTCAGCGTGAGCTCTTTGACGCTGGCCTTCTGACCGGTCACCGTGTTGGGCGTAACCGTGGTGTCAGCGTTGAAGTCGAACGTTCCTCCGAAGTCCGTCCAGACCGCAGGCGTCGCCTTCGGGTCGAGGGAGTAGGAGGCCTGCCATGTGTCGGGAGCCGTGTGCTTCAAACGGAGGTAAACGGTGGTGGCGACGCCCTGGTCGTCGTAGGCGACGAAGCTCGTCTCGACACCGGTCGTGTCTGCGACGGGCTGCGTCTTGTCCAGGTTGCCGCTCACCGTCGCGGTCTTCGTCGGCGTCGCCGCCATGACGGTGTCAGCGGGGATGACGAGCTTGTCGATCGGGCCGTTCGTGTTGACCGTACCGTCAGGACCCGGCTTCCAGCCCATGACGTAGGCACCGTCGTTGGTCACGATCGACCCCTGCGCATCGAGGGTGAAGGACCCGTTGCGGGTGTAGAACGTGCCGTCACCCTGCTGCACGGCGAACATCCCATCGCCCTGCAGCATGAGGTCGGTGGACTTGCCCGTGGCCTGCGCGGACCCCTGCGTCATGTTCTGCGTGATCGCCTGGACGCGGACGCCGAGGCCGACCTGCGAGGGGTTCGTCCCGCCGTTGGCGTCGGTGGGGGCGCCGGCGGCCTTGGTGAGCTGGGAGAGCGTGTCGGCGAAGACGACACCGGAGCTCTTGAACCCGGCGGTGTTGACGTTGGCGATGTTGTTGCCGACGACGTCCATCATCGTCTGGTGCGAACGGAGACCGCTGACACCGGAGAACATGGAGCGGAGCATGTTTCAGACCTTTCGAGGGGCTGACGGGGAACGGGAGGGGCGGGCGGGACTCAGGCGGACGGCGTGGTGCTCGACGTCGCCGTGGGGCTCGACGTCGCCGTGGTTCCGGACGGGCCGGTGGTCTGGGTGGAGGCGGTGGCACCGGACGTGCCCGTGGCACCGGCGGTGCCCGGGGTGCCGGTCGGCGTGGCGGACGAACCGGTGGTGGGCGAACCGGTGGTGGGCGAACCGGTGGTGGCGTTCGCGGCGGGGGTCTGCGGGCCCGTCGGGGCCTGGGTCTTCGCCCGGGCCTGCGCGGCCTCCTTCTCCGCCGCCGCGTTGAGCGCGGCCGCGTCGATGGTCCCGACCCCGGTCACCTTGGACAGCACGACGCTGACCCCGCCGACGTTCAGGACCGGTTCACCGGCGGTGCCGCCGGCGGACTGCTGGGTGAAGGACACCGACGTCACCTCGCCGGTCACCACCTTGCCGTCCTCGCCGGTGTAGGACACGTGCTGCCCGACGAGGGCGCTGGCCTGCAGCTTGTTCTGCGCCGCGACCATCGACGTCGACTGCTTGGCGACGTCCTGCATGGCCTCCAGCGCGGAGAACTGCGCGGTCTGGGCCATGAACTGCGTCGTGTCGGCCGGCTTGGACGGGTCCTGGTAGCGCAGCTGGGCGACCAGGAGCTTGAGGAACATGTCCTTGTCGTCCTTGGTCTTCTGCTGCGCGAGCGCGGAGGTGTCGGCCCGGCCCGCGTTCTTCGCCGCGTTCGTCTGCGTGAGCACGTCCGAGTTCGCGATCAAGGAGGCGTACGGGTTGGCCCCGCCGGCCGCATCGATGGTCATGGTTCCTCTTTCGGACGAACGGGTGAAGGTCTGTAGCCCGAGCGGGGCACCGGTGTCCTCCGACCGGGTGCCCCCGGCCCCTGCAACGCTTCAGACGCTCAGGTCGACCCGGCCGGCGGCCGCGGCGGCGGCCTCCCGGGCGGTGCGGCGCTCGGCCGCGGCGCTGGAGAAGGCCGAACGGGCGCTGGCCCCGGCCTCGGCGGCGGCCGACCGCGGCCCCGACCCCTGCTGCCCGCCGGCCGGGCCCTGCTGACCGCCGGAGGGGGCCTCACCGGAGCGGCCCTGCTGGGCCGAGCCGGTGTCGGAGCGCACGTCCACGGTCGTCTGGGTCCAGCTGCCGGTCGACAGTTCGCGCTGCAGGTCCCCCACGGCGGCCCGCAGGGCGTGGCGGGCGGCCTCGGAGGCCCCGCTGAGGGAGACGTGCAGCGCTCCCCCGCTGACCTCGGCGGTCACCTTCACCGGGCCCAGGCCCTGCGGGTTCACCTCCACCGACATGCGGTGCACGGCGTCGGCCGCGGGCAGGTCGTCCAGGCGGCCGGCGACCCCGTGCGCGAAGGCGGCCGGGTTGGTCAGCGGCAGCGGGGCCGGCGGGGTGGAGGCCACCGGAGCGGCCGGAGCGGTGACCGTCCCGGCCCCCGTCACCGACGGCGGCGCCGTCGGCAGCAGCCCTGCGGGCACGTCCGCGTCGGTGCTCACCGCAGCCGCGACCGGTTGCGCCGCACCGGTCACGGGCGGGGCGAGGGGCTGGGTGACGGCCGGGCTGCCGGCCAGGACGACGGGCGGGGCCTGCACGGGGGCCTGCCCGGCGGCGGCGCGGGGCGCGGTCGGCACCGGCGTCGCCGCGGCCTGCCGGGCCTCCTGGCCCTGCTGCTGCCCGTCCCCCGCACCGTCGCCGGTGCCCGGGCCGGCCTGATCCGCGGCCGGGGTGACCGGGGCGGTCGCGGCGGGGACCGCGTCGGGGGCCGGGGCCGTGGCCGTGGCCTGGGCGGGGGCGGGGGCGGCGGGCGCCTGGGCGGCCGCGGCCTGGGCCACCACCGGGGTCGCGGGCGTGCTCGCGGCCGGGCCGGTCGCGGGAACGGCCGTGGGAACGGCCCCGGCGGTGGTCGGCGCCTGCTCGGCGTCGGCGGGACGGACGTGCTGGGGCAGGCCCGTCACCGCGGTCTGGACCGGCGCAGGGGTCACGGCGCCGGGCGCCGGGGTGGAGGTGACGGTGGCCCCTGCGAGCGCCGTGGCGACGGCGTCCGCACCGTCGGCCGCGCCGGCCGGGGTGGCCGGGGTGGTGGGTGCGGTCGCGGTGCCGGTCGCGGGCGCCCCGGCGGCCTCGGGGGTCACGGACGCGCCGGTCGTCCCCGCGGGGACGACGGGAACGGCGACGGGAGCGGCAGCGGTGGTGGCGGCCGGCAGCTCCGCCACCGCGGTCGTGGTGGCGGTGGGGGCGGCGTCCACGAGCGGCTGCGTCGTCTGCACCCCCGTCGCGCCGGCCACACCCGTCACGGGCGTCCCGGCGGTCTCCCCCGACAGGCCCGGCGCGGTCTTGGGGGCCAGGACCGCGCGCAGGGCGGCGGGCAGGCCGAGCAGGGCGGGGTCCAGGGGGACGGCCGGCGCCGCGTCGGTGGTGGCGGTGGTGGCCTCGGCGGCGGTCTCGTCCGGCGCGTCCGTGGCCTCGGTGGTGGTCGTGGCGGTGGTCTTCGCACCGGCCGCGCGGGTCGTGGCGGGGCGGGTGGGTTCCTGCGCCTTCTCGGTGCCCCCGGCCGCCGGGCGCGCCTGGGGGCGCTCAGGACGGTCGGCGGGACGGTCCTCGCGGCGGCCCGCGACGCGGTCGGCGCTCTTGTCCACGGCCCGCTCGGTCGCCGCGGAGGCGTCGGGGCGGTCGTCGCGGACCGGGCGGTCGTCCCGGGTGTCGCGCGCGGGGGTGCGCAGGTCCTGCACGGCCTGGCCGAGGGTGTCGGCGAAACCGGACCCGGCGGAGCCGCCGGAGGCCGACGAGCGCGTCCCCTCGCGGGCGGAGACGGGGAACGGCAGCGTGGTGACGGACAGGTTGGCGCTCACGCGGCACTCCCGAGGTCGGCGGTGATCTTCTTGACGTAGTTCTGGGTCTCGGCGAAGGGCGGGATGCCGCCGTACTTCTTCACGTTGCCCGGCCCGGCGTTGTAGGCGGCCAGGGCCAGGGAGACCGACCCGAAGGTCTTCAGGTGCCCGGAGAGGTACTTGCCGGCGGCGTCGATGGAGGCGAACGGGTCGGTGGGGTCGATGCCCAGGCCGCGGGCGGTGGCGGGCATGAACTGCATGAGCCCGGTGGCGCCGGCGTGGCTGCGGGCGGCGGGGTTGAAGCCGGACTCCTGCTTGGCCACGGCGCGCAGCAGCCCGGCGGGCAGCCCGTACTTCGCCTCGGCGGCGCTGAAGGCGCTCTCGTAGGGGGCCGACGTCGAGGTGGCGCCGGCGGACAGGGCGGCCGGTCGCACGTAGGCGGAGGCGTCGGTGGCCGTCGCGCCGCCGAGGCCGGCCACCGCGGTGGCGGCCAGGCCGACGCCCGCGGCGGTGGTGGCGGCGGCCGCACCGAGGCGGCGGATGGTCACGGGGGTCTCCCAGACCTTGGAGATCTTCACGACGTCGCCCGTCTTCGGCGCGTGCAGCATCTGCCCGTTGCCGACGTAGATGCCGATGTGGTGGCCGTTCTCCAGCACGACGAGGTCGCCGGGGCGGGCCTTGTCCAGGGAGGGCACGGCGGTGCCGACGGTGGCCTGCTGGGCCGCGGTGCGCGGCAGGGACAGGCCGATCTGCTGGCCGGCGTACTGGATGAGCCCGGAGCAGTCGAAGCCGCTGGGGGTGGTGCCGCCCCACTGGTAGGGCACGCCCTTGAACCGGGAGGCGACGTCGAGCAGGCGCTGCCCGGTGGAGCCGGCCCCGGGGCCCAGGAGGGCCTCGTTGAGCACGCGCATCCCGCGGTCGACGGCGCCGGAGGCCTTGGCCCCGACGCCGGACCCGGTGCTGGACAGGACCTCGGCGAACCGCCCCGCCTCGGCGGACGAGGTGGCGGACGTCGTGGCGGACGTCGTGGCGGAGCCCTTCTGCAGGGTCGCGACCGGGATCGTGGCCAGGGCCCGGCCGGTGGCGCCGGTGAACTGGGCGATGCGGGCCTCGATGTCGGCGATGCGGGCCTGGACCTCGGCGATGCCGCTCACACGTCACCTCCTTCGAGCTGGGCCCGGCGGCGGGCGCGGGCGGCGAACTCGGCGACCGTGCGGTCGTCGAGGGCCTTCTGGTCGGCGCGCAGGGCGGCCTCCTCCTGGGCGCGTTCGTGGCGTTCGACGACGCGTTCCAGGGAGCGTTCGGCGCGGCGGGCGCGGGCCCAGGCGGCCTGCTTGTCCCCCAGGTCGACCTCGGCGCGGGCCACGAGGGCGCGGGCGCCCTCCAGGTCGGAGACGAGAGCGGCGCGGCGGGCGATGGAGGCCGTCCAGGCGGCCATGGTCTCGTCGCTCAGGTGGGCCTCGCCCAGTTCGTGGCGCACGCGGGCGGCGCGCCGCTGCTCGTTGCGCAGCACCGCGTTGGCGGCGGCGACGTCGACCTTGAACTGGTCGGACTGGACCTTGCGCAGCTTCAGCAGCGCCATGATGGCCCGGGTGGCGCTCACGGGTGACCTCCGAAGCCGGTGACCAGCTGCTGCAGCTGGGCCCACGCCTGGGCGGGCGGGGTGATGTCGTGGATGTCCTGGCGCAGGAAGGCGTTGATCGCCGGCAGGTGCGCCACGGCGGCGTCGACCTCGGCGTTGGCGCCGGGCTGGTAGGCGCCGACGTCGATGAGTTCCTTGGCGTCGCGGTGGGCGGCCAGGACGCGGCGCAGGGCGGTGGCGGCGGCCTTCTGGTCCGGGCCGGTGACGCGGCCGGCGACGCGCGAGACGGAGTCCAGGACGTCGATGGTCGGGAAGTGCCCGGCGGTGGCCAGGCGCCGGTCCAGCACGACGTGGCCGTCGAGGATGGAGCGGGCCGCGTCGGCGATGGGCTCGTTGTGGTCGTCCCCGTCGACCAGCACCGTGTAGATGCCGGTGATGGACCCGCTCACCCCGGGCCCGGCGCGTTCGAGCAGGCGGGGCATGAGGGCGAAGACGCTGGGCGGGTAGCCGCGGGTGGCGGGCGGTTCCCCGACGGACAGGCCGATCTCGCGCTGGGCCATGGACACCCGGGTCAGGGAGTCCATCATGAGGACCGCGTCGGCGCCCAGGTCGCGGAAGGACTCGGCGATGGCGGTGGCGGTCAGCGCGGCGCGCAGGCGCAGCACGGGGGCCTCGTCGGAGGTGGCGACGACGACGACGGAGCGGGCCAGGCCCTCGGGTCCGAGGTCGTCCTCGAGGAACTCGCGGACCTCCCGGCCACGTTCGCCGATGAGGGCGAGCACGGACACGTCGGCGGAGGTGCCGCGGGCGATCATCGACAGCAGCGAGGACTTCCCGACCCCGGAGCCGGCGAAGATGCCGAAGCGCTGGCCGCGCCCGGCGGGCACGAGGGTGTCCAGGGCGCGCACGCCCAGGCCCAGGGGGGTGTCGACGCGACCGCGCGACAGCGCCGGCGGGGGGTTGGCGTGCAGGGCGGCGCGGGGGGCGGCCGACAGGGCCGGGCCCCCGTCCAGGGGGTTGCCCAGGGCGTCGACGACGCGCCCGAGCAGGGCCGGGCCGACGGGGACGTCGGAGGGGCGGCCGGTGGCCACGGCGGGGGCGCCGGCGGCCAGGCCGGTGAGGTGACCCAGCGGCAGGCAGCGCAGGCGCGAGCCCTCCGCGGCGACGACCTCGGCGGGGACGCAGGCGGCCGAGCCGGGGTCACCGAGCAGGACGGTCTCCCCCACCGCCGCGCGCAGGCCGGCGACCTCGACGGACAACCCGACGATGGCGCTGACCCGCCCGCGCTGCAGGGGGCGGGCCGCGAGCGCGGCGCGGGCGACCTGGGGGGCCAGGACCTCGCGCACACCGGCGACGAGGCGCTCGGACAACAGGCCGGTCGCGAGCGCGCTCACGCCAGCGCTCCGGTCTCGCCCTCTCCGACGAGGGCGGCCAGGGCCCGGGCGACGCTGGCGCGCAGGCCGGCGTCCACCTCGGTGTCGCCCTGGCGGGCGATCGCGTCACCCGGGTGCACGGTGGGATCGGGGAGGAAGCTCACGAGTTCTGCATCGGACGACGCGTGCCGACCCTTGAGGGCGTCACCCGTCAGGGCGCTCAAGTCGGCCGGGTTGACGCGCACGGTGACGGGTTTCTCGGCGTCCAGGGGCGCCAGGGCGCGGCGCACGGCCTCCCCCACGGGGGAGTCCATGAGCTGCACCTCGCGGTCCAGGACGGCCCCGGCCAGTTCCAGGGCCAGTTCCAGGACGGTGTCGGCCAGGGCACCGATGGCGGGGTCGCGTTCGGCGCGCAGGGCGTCGGCGGCGGCCAGCAGGGCCTCCTCGGCCCGCCCGCGCGCCGCGCGGCGCTCGTCGCGGTCCAGGCGGGCGGCCACGAGCGCGGCCTCCTGCTGGGCCTCCAGCTCGGCCTGGGCCTTGACCGCGGCCTGGCGCATGCCGGCGGCCCAGCCGGCGGCGTAGCCCTCGGTGCGGGCCCGTTCGCGCAGCTGCGCCAGTTCGGCGGTGTCCTCGCGCGGGGCGAGGTCCAGGCCGACGAACCCCCGCGCCGACGTGCTCGCCGCCGCCGGGACGGCGACGAACACGCGCGGTTCGCGGGTGGTGGCCGGACGGGTGTCGGCGGGACGGAAAGCGGTGCGGGAGTAGTCAGGCGACGAAGTCATCGTCCCCACCGCGGGTCAGCACGATCTGGCCGGACTCCTCGAGCTGGCGGATGATCGCGACGACCTTCTGCTGGGACTCCTCGACCGCGGACATGCGGACCGGGCCCATGAGCTCGATCTCGTCGAGCAGGTTCTCCCGGGCCCGTTCGGAGACGTTCTTGAGGATCTTGTCCCGGACCGTCTCGGTGACGCCCTTGAGGGCGGTGGCCAGGTCGGCGGTCTCGACCCCGCGCAGGACGAGCTGGATCGCGCGGTCGTCGAGGGTGGTGATGTCCTCGAAGACGAACATGAGCCCGCGGATCTCCTCGGCCAGCGCGGCGTTCTTGGTCGCCAGGCCCTCCAGGATGGAGCGCTCGGTGCCGCGGTCGGCGCGGTTGATGATGTCGACCAGGGGCTGGACGCCGCCGACGGCGGTGTTCGTCTTGGCCTGCAGCACCGTGGAGGTGCGGCGCTGGACGACGTCCTCGACCAGGCGCACGTACTCGGAGCTGGTGGCCTCCATCGTGGCGATGCGCAGCGCGATGTCGGCCTGCATGTCGGCGGTCAGCCCCCCGAGGATCATCGAGGCCTGGTCCGGGCGCAGGTGCGCCACGACCAGGGCGATGGTCTGGGGGTGCTCGCCGGTGAGGAACGTGAGGATCTGCTGCGGGTCGGCCTGATGCAGGAACTGGAAGGGCTGCACGATCGCGGCCTCGGCCACCCGGCCCAGGACCTCCGCGGCCCCGTCGGCGCCCAGGGCCCCCTCCAGGAGGGACTGGGCGTAGTCCAGGCCACCGAGCCCGCCGCGCAGCGGCGAGGCGATCATCCCGTGGAACTCCTCCAGGACGACGCCGGCCACCTCGGGGGTGACCGCGCGCAGCCGCAGGATCTCGGTGGTCAGCTCCTCGATCTCCGCCGGCCGCAGGTGACCCAGCACCTTGGCGGCGTTCTCCTGACCGACCTGCAGGAGCAGGACGGCGGCCTTCTGCGCCCCCGTCAGGGGTGCGACCTCGAGCTCGGTGGACGGCACGGCTCAGGACCTCCGATCGGCGAGCCAGCCGCGGAGCAGTTCCGCGACTTCCTCGGGCTGGCGGGAGACGAGTTCGACGACCTCGGTGCGGCGGGCGGCCGCGGCCTCCAGGGCCGGGTCCACCGGTGCTGCTTCGAGCGCCACCTGCTTCTCGACCGCGGGGGCGATCTCCTTGAGCCCGTCGGCCGGGGCGGTGATGTCCCCGAGCTGGAGGGGGTCGACGTCCAGGACGTCGACCGTCTCCACCTTGCGGCGGCGGAAGGCGACGAGGATCACGATGAGCATGATCAGGACGAGCAGGGCCAGGGCCCCGGTCTTGGCGTAGCCGATGAGGGCGTCCTGCTTCTCGGCCTTGCCGGCCTCGGCGAGCTGGGCGGCCGCGTCGGTGGCGGCGGTGTCGTCGAAGGCGGTCTTGACCACCGAGACGGTGTCGTTGCGGGTGGGGTCGATCCCGGCCGCCTGGTTGACGATCTGGGTGACCTGGTTGACGTCCGCGGCACCCGCCGCCCCCTTGGCGCCGGCGTTCAGCACGACCGAGACGGTCTGCTTGACGACCTTGCCGGGAGCCTGCTTGATGACCGTCTGCGTCTCGTCGATCGAGTTGTCGTTCGTCTCCGACGTCTTGGAGTACCCGCCGTTGCCGGTGCCCGTGCCGCCGGGGACGGCGATGTTGTCCGGGCCCAGGACGCCGGTGGCCGCACCGGTGCCGGTGGTGCCGTTGTAGACCTCGGTGGTCTTCGACTGCGCCAGCGGGTCGATCTTCTGCGGCTGGGTGTACGTCTTGGACTGGACGGTCTTGTCGTCGAAGTCCAGCGTCGCCTTGACGGTGGCCTTGACGTTGCCCTTGCCGTAGATGCTCTCCAAGTAGTCCTGCAGCTCCGAGGACGCGGCGGCGTTGTAGTCGCTCGTCTTCTCGTTCTGCGCGCTGGACCCGGTGCCGTCGGTGGACAGCGTGTTGCCCTTGTCGTCGACCACGGACACGTTCTTGGGGTCCATGCCCGGCACGCCGCCGGCGACGAGGTTGACGATCGCGGTGACGTTGTCGTTGGACAGCTGCGCCCCCGGCTTGAGCTTGACCAGCACCGAGGCGGTGACCGGGTCCTGCTCGTTGAGGAAGACGTCCTTCTGCGGGATGGCGAGGTTCACCACCGCCGAGTCCACCCCGGCGAGGGCTTCGATGGTCTTGCCCAGCTCCCGCTTGAGGTCCTGCTGGTAGGCCTGCTGCTGCACGAACTCCGAGGCGGTGACGCCCACGGTGCTCATGAGCGTGCCGGAGCTGGAGCTGGTCTCGGCGGGCAGCCCCGCGCCGGCCATCGCCAGGCGCTCGGCGTCGACCTGTTCGGCCGGCACCAGGATCGACTTCCCGCCGTCGGCGATCTCGTACTTCACGCCGTCGGCGGTCAGCTTCTCGGCGATCGCGCTGGCGTCGGTGCCGGAGAGGTTGGAGAACAGCGGCGCGTACGACGGCTTGGCGGCCCACTGCGAGAACAGGACCGCCCCGCCCAGGAGGGCGACGACGACCGCGATGACGACGGCCTTCTGACCGCTCGAAAACGTCCGGAAACCGGAGACGAAGTTCTTGGCGTTCTCGACGATCGCCGCGCTTCCCTTGGCCTTGGCCATCAGACCTGCATCCTCATGATCTCGTTGAAGGCGTCGACGGCCTTGTTGCGGATGGCGACGGTGAGCTGGGTGGCCAGCTGGGCCTCGTTGCTGGCGATCATGTAGTCGTGGACGTTGGTCAGGTCACCGGTGGCGGCCTTGACCGCGAGGTCGTCGGAGGTGGACTGCAGGCCCTGCAGCCTGTCCACTCCCCCGCCCAGGCCCTGGGCCAGCAGGGAGGCGAACTCCGTACCGGAGCTGCCGTCCACCGAGGTGGAGGGCCCGGTGCCCGCGATGCCGGCGACCGCGGCCGGGTTCACGACCCCGCCGTAACCGATGCCGCTGCCGCCACCGAGGCCGGTGGTCATCTGCAGGTTGTCGGTGTCGGCGATGCCCTGGCCGTACCCGGTGGCCAGCGTGCCCAGCGTGCTGGCGACGTCCCCGACGCCGCCGATGGATTCGATGCTCACGCCACTCACGCCTTCCCGAGCTGCAGGGCGGCCTGGTAGGCCTCCTTGGACCGGTCGATGACCGACAGGTTCGCCTGGTAGGCGCGCTGGGCCATGATCAGGCTCATCATCTGCGTGCTCATGTCGATGTCGGGGTACTTCACGTAACCCTGCTCGTCGGCCAGCGGGTGCGCCGGGTCGTACACGAGGCGGCCTTCGGCGCTGCCGGTGACGATGCCGGCGACCTGCGTGCCCTTGCCGTCGGCGGCCTCGGCGGCCACGACGTACTTGGCCTCGTAGGCGGGGTCGGCGGTGCGGACGGCGGTGTTGATGTTCGCCAGGTTGTCGCTGACGGCGTCCATCCACTTGCGGTTCACGGTGACGCCGGTGCCGGCGATGCCGATCGCGTCGAAGATGCTCATGCGTTCGCTCCGGATGTCAGGTCAGGGGACGGGGACCGGTGGACGGGACCAGGGGATCCGACGTCATTGGCTGCTCATCGCGGTGCGCAGCAACGAGTACTTGGAGTTCAGCGCGCTCAGGACCGTCTGGTAGCTGAGGTTCGTCGAGATGTTCGAGATCGACTCCTCGTCGAGGTTCACGTTGTTGCCGTCCTCGCGGGTCGGCTCCAGCGACTTGCGCGTCGTGATGTCCGAGCGCAGGGCCGCGGCGGGGTCCCCGGCGGCGACCGCGCCGGCCAGCGCGTCCTCGAACTGCACCTTGTTGGCCAGGTAGCCCTTGGTGTTGATGTTGGAGATGTTGTCGGCGATGGCCCGCTGCCGCGCCTGCAGACCGTTCAACGCGGTGTGCAGCGCGACGCTGGTGAGATCGGACACGGGGCCACCCTCCGGGTTCACGAACTAGGGGATCGAGCTGAGCGGTGAGGACCGGCGGGTCCTGGAGGCTCAGACACTCCTTCGGCCCTGCGGCCGCGCGTCTTGAGCCCGGACGGGGCACCGATCCCCACATCCCCCCGGGCTGCCCGGCGGCTGCCCGGTGCGGGTCCGGCGGCCCAGCGCCCGACGGGGCTGGACGAGGGCCGGACTGGGCCGGACGGACCAGCGCAGACCACCCGGACGGCGGTACCGCCACCGGGCCGGACACGGTCGGTGGCCCCGCGGGTCCCCGCGGGAGCACCGGGACATCTAGACACCTGCCCCCCATCGGCGCAGTCCCGCCCGGCCGGGGCCGGACCCGGCGACCGACCCCGGCGAGCGGACCTGGCCTCGCCGGCCGGTCACGGTGCGTTCAGGCGCTGCGCCGGACGGGTGACGCACGTCCGGCGCCTCCAGCCGCTCAAGCTCGCGGCCGCACGTGCCGAGGAAGAGCCCAGCCCCACCCAGCCCGCCCCCGCCCCGAGGACAGGAACCCCCACTCCATGGACAGCGCAGAACGTCCCACCGACGCGCCCGCCGCGGGTCCGGCGGAACTGGCCCTCCTGGCCGAGGAGGCCGAGCAGCTCACCGCCACCGAACCCTCCACGCACCGCGCGCAGGTGCTCGGGCAGCTCGCGAGCGCCGTGCGCACCGAGGCCGGCGGCGGCGACGGCCGGCTGGGCCGCTGGGCCGACGCGGACCTGTTCGACGTCCTGGACGTCGACGCCGCGGTCGCCCCGGTCGAGCTGCGCCGCAGCGTCCTGCGCTCGGGTTCGCTGCGCACCATCCTCGTCTTCGCCCCCGTCATGGTCACCTGGGTCGGTCTGCTGTTCGCCGGCCGCGCCTACGGTCAGATGTCCAAGGCCGGGGAGGCCGGCGACGGGGAGTCCTTCCTGCAGCTGTGGCTCGACGGGTTCGGCGGGCGAACCTTCTTCTCCCTGGACCGCGTCGCGGAGTTCGCCGTCGTGCTCATCGCCGCGGCCATCGCGGTGGCCGTGGCCACCGACCGGCGCCAGCGCGCCGACGAGCTGAGCGCCGCGCACGCCGATGAGTCCCACCGCCAGCTCCTGCGCGGCTTCGCCGCCCGCGCCACCCTCGTCCTGGCCCCGCACCGCAGCAACGCCGCCGAGCAGCTCGGCGCCCACTTCGAGCGCGGCCTGACCGAGCTGGGCCGCCTGGTGGCCGAGACGATCCGCCTGCACGCCGACACCAGCGAGCTGGTCGCCACCGTGCGCTCCTCGGCCCAGCACGCCATCACCGCCGCCGAGGCCGCCAACACCGGCGGCGCGGACGTGGCCCGCGCGGCCACCGAGCTCGGCGCCGCCGTCACGCAGGCCGTCGCCACCCACGGCGCGCTGATCGCCGCCGACCGCGAGCAGCACACCGCCACCCTGGCCGACTCCACCCGCACCCTGACCGAGCACCTGGAGCAGGTCCGCGCCGGCACCGCCGAGGCGCTGCGCGAGGGCCTGCAGGGCCGCGACCGGGTCCTGTCCGCCGTCGAGGGCGTCTCGGCCGCCGTGGAGGCCCTGAGCACCCAGACCCGCGAGTCGATCACCGAGCTGTCCTCCTCGGCGCAGACGATGAGCAAGCACAGCGCCGACTTCGGCGAGGCCGTCACCGGTCACGTCGCGGCGCTGTCCACCACGGCCCGGGAGTCGGTGGAGACGATGCACGCCACCGTCGTGGACAGCGTCCAGCAGGTCACCCGGATGACCGGGGAGGCCTTCAGCGAGCACGTCGCCGCCTCCGCCGAGCACGCCGCCGCCACCATGGAGACGCTGCGCCGCGACGTGGAGCGCACGTCCGGGGCCGCCGAGTCCGCCCTGGGCACCGCGACGCGGGTCCTGGCCACGGCCGCCGAGGCCGCCGAGCGTCGCACCCGCCACGAGGAGCGCCTGGCTGACCTGCTCACCACCCAGAACGAGGTCCTGGACTCCTGGCGGGGCATCGAGAACCGCCTCGTGGAGGCCGCCCACGACATGCGCTCGGTGCCGCGCTGGCTGGAGAAGGTCCAGCACGAGCACGCCGACGCGACCGGCCGGGCGCTGCGCAGCATCGGCTCCACGCTGCGCGAGGACGTCTCGGCGGCGGTGACCCAGACCCTGGCCATGGCCGGGGAGGACCACGTGCGGCAGGTCAACCGCGCCTACCGCGACGCCAGCCGCACCCTGACCCAGGACCTCACCCAGACCCTGAGCCAGTCCCTGAACTCCGAGCTCGGTTCGGTCGTCGACGGCGTCATGGACCAGCTCACCCACCAGGTCGAGGCCCTGCCCGAGCGGATCGCCCTGGCCTCGGCCCGCCAGCAGCAGCAGCACCAGCAGCAGCGGCCCGCGGTGCCCGCCCGCCGGCCGGCGCCGCGCCCCGAACCCCGGGTCGAGGTCCGCCCCGAGGTCCGATCCGAAGTCCGGTCCGAGGTCCGTCCCGAGCCCCGGCTGGAGCCCCGTCCCGAACCGGTCGTGCGGCGCGCGGCCCGTCCCGAGCCCGAGCCCGAGGTCGAGGAGCAGTTCGTCGCCGTCGCCCCGCGCACCCTGCAGGACCTCGCGGCCCGCCGCTACGCGCGGGTGGGCCAGTGAGGCGCCCGGCCCTGCGGCCCTCGGCCCGCCTGCAGCGCACCGAGAACGGCACCGTCGGCCTGGCCGGCTGGGTCTTCGCCGACGCCCTGCTGGCCCTGACCATCATCGGCCTGGCCGCCGGCGGGGCCGTGCACGCCGGGGCCGACCCCGCGCCCGTGGCCGCCGCGGTCAGCACCCTCGCCCCGGCCCCCACCCCCACCGTCACGGTCACCGCACCGGCCCCGGACCCGGCCCCGGCCCCGGCCCCCTCGATGCCCGCCGGCGTCGCCCAGGCCCCCGTCGTGCTGGAACTGGTCGTGGACGGCACGAACGACGAGACGATCCGCACCTCGGTCGCCGCCGCCGTCGGGGACCTGGCCGCCCAGGGCCGGCGGGCCGCCTTCGTCCTGACCTTCGGCACCGCCGGGGACCCCGGCGCCGGGACGGCCCTGGCCCGCCGGGTCAACGCCCAGCTCGACGTCGCCGCCCCCGGGGTCTTCGCCGGGTCGGCCAAGCGCGACTTCTGGCGGGCGGTCAACGCCCAGTCCCCGCGCGCGGGGATCGTCCAGCTGGAGCTGTACCTGATCCAGCAGTGAGACGGCCGCACTCACCTGTCCCGGTGGCGGGAGCGGGTCGTCGGGTCTCGCCGGGCCGTCCACTCAACACCCCCGACCAGCAAGGTGCCGGTCACCACGGGACGGTCCAGGCGCAAGGATCTCGTGGCGCGTCTGAGCTGCTGTTGCAACGGGACGAGCACCGCCCGCACCTGCTTCTCTCCCCGGCCCCCGTCGGGGATCTCGACGTGCAGTGCGAGACGCACGCGCCGGGCACCGGCGCAGCGTCTCGCGAACTCGGTGGCCGGGCTGTCGGCGGTCGCTCGTTGCAGGGCGAAGAGCAGCGCCATGGTCCCGACCGCTTTCTGCCCCACCGTGCGCACGAGGTCAGGTGGCGGTACCGCGCCCGGGTAGGTGTAGTCCTTCATCTCGATCAGCCACAGCGTGTCGTGGTCCAACGCCACGACGTCGCATCCCTGCACCCCGAGGGCTCCTGCCGCCTCGTGGTAGACGGGCCACTCATCGAAGATCGAGACGATCCAGTCCGTCGGGAACCGGAAGAGGGTCCCGTCGACGTCGAACTCTGCCCCTCCGGGCTCGGACACCCCGCTCACCAAGCGAGGTAGCGGTTCGCCTGAGCCGCCTCTGCCTCGAGCGCGGCCAGATGGGGCAGATCGTCCAGGTTCTCGCTCGTGGCAGCGATCACCTCGGCGGCCGCCGACTCTTGGCCCGGTTCCCGGTGCCGGCTCAGGCCGATGTAGCGAGACGAGAAGTCGGCCTCGCGCATCTGCAGTTCTCGCAGGAGGAACATGCTGTGCGTGGCCACGAAGATCTGCGAACCACTACGCACCAGTTCGATCAGGGCGTCGGCGACGGCGCGCTGGGAAGCAGGGTTCAAGTTCGCCTCCGGCTCGTCCCAGAAGAGATAACCACCCTCCAGCAGCACCCCGTTGGAGATGAGCCTGACGATCATGGCGAGCTTCCGGTGCCCCTCGGCGAGCAGCGGTGCCTCGAGGATCCCGATCCCTGGTTGCTTGAGGTAGAACTGCCCAGGGTCGTCCCCCTCCACCACTGTCCCCCCCTGCAAGAGGTCGGTGAAGAGGTCGAGGACGGCTCTGGCCTGCTCCTGTCGCCGCCCCCGGAGCGCGGGGCGCAGCATGAGTGCGGTGGTGTCTCGCCACGTCTCCTCGAAGCCCGTCTCGTAGGCGTCGTAGAGCCCGAGGAACTGGGCTGCGTGCGACATGAGCTCGTGCGACGGCAGGAAGACCGGCTCATCGGCCAGCTCCCGGTTCGGGATTCGACTGACCACGACCTCGCGTTTGGCGTGCGAGGAGAAGGTGAACTGCAGCGGGTCCGCGATCCCCGAGTACTTGATCTCGATGCGGGCCCCGCCTCGCCCTCGAACGCGGCGGGTCAATCGTCCGAGAGTCACGGGACGGAAAGCGCCGTTCAACTTGGACGCGATCGACGGGTTCAGGTCCTTCCTGGTCAGCGCTTCGGCGTCTTTGAGCGACTTCGTGCACGAGTAGAGGAGTTTGAGGAGCTGCGACTTCCCCGTGGCGTTGTCCCCCACGATGACGTTGAGCCCGGGGGCCAGGTCGATGTCGACGTCACCGAAGGGACCGAACGACGTCACCTTGACCCGCGCGATGGAGTGCTCTGCCATGGCTGCACCCTAGAGGCCCACGATCGCGACGCCGATCACCGACATCGGGGCGACGGGCCTGGCCCTGCGTCGTCCAGACCTGGAGCCCGGGGGTGCTCGCCGGCGACCGGGGAGTCAGTGCAACCGGCGGCTCAGTGCGCCAGCGCGCGGTAGCTGGCCTGCAGCCAGGGCACGGCGATGGCCAGCGTGGGCCCGCCGAGGACGACGGCGGCCGCGGCGTAGGTGAGGGCGGACAACCCCCGCCGCGGCGGGCGCGCGGCCAGCCGCCGGACGCGGGCCAGGGCGGCGGAGCCGACGGGCATCTCCTGCCCGGGGTCACCGGACCCGGCCAGCGCCACCAGGGCCCGGGCCAGGGGCTGCGTGCCGGCCCGCCGGCGCGCGGCGTCGTCGGCGAGCATCTCCACCAGCAGGCGCACCGAGTCCAGCGCGGCCTGGCTGGACACCACGCGCGGGAAGGCGGCGTGCAGGGCGGTGAACCCCTCCAGGACCAGGTCGTGGCGGGCGCGCAGGTGGGCGCGCTCGTGGGCCAGGACGGCCCGCACCTCCTCGGGGGTCAGGGAGGCGAGCATGGCGTCGGAGACCACGACGCGGGAGCGGACGCCGGGCACGCAGTAGGCGACCCGACCCGGTCCGGCCAGGACCCGCACCCCCGTCCCGGACAGCAGGGCGGCGTTCACCTGGGACAAGGACTCGTTGCGGTGCAACAGGTCCACCAGGTCCCGGTGCCGGTTGCGGCGGCGGCGGGTGCGGACGCCGACGAAGGTGGCCACCACCCAGAACCGGACGGTGACCACGGCCACCAGCGCCGAGCCCAGGCCGATGAGGGTCGTCTGCACGGGCCCGTGCCGTTCCAGGAAGGGGAAGCCCGGCTCCTCGGTGACCAGCAGCGACAGCGAGGCCAGACCGGCGCCCAGGGTGGCCAGGACCGCGCCCAGGGCGATGGCCTGCCAGAGCACCAGGGCCGCGCGCGGGACCTGCCAGGTCCAGCGGGCCCGCGCCAGCAGCGCCGGGACGGGACCGGCCAGGAGCAGCGCCAGTGCTGCGAACCAGACGGCTGTCACGGTCCGAACCTACGACGTCCGGGGCCGGGGCGTGTCCACGGCTCAGGCCGGGGAGGTCGAGTTCCCCCGGTCGGGGGCCACGGCGTCCAGGGCCTCGCGCAGCGCGGCGGCCTCGGCGGGTGAGACGCCCCCGATGAAGTGCACGAGCGCGGCCTGGCGGTCGTCGACGCTCGGGACGCCGCCGAGGGCGTCGAGCATGAGCTCGGCGACCATCTGCTCGCGGGAGGCGACGGGGGTGTAGCGGAAGGCGCGCCCCTCGCGCTCCTGGCGCACGACGTGCTTCTTGGCCAGGCGGTCCAGGACGGTCATGACCGTCGTGTAGGCGATCTTGCGGTGCGCGGCGAGCTGCTCGTGGACCTCGCGCACGGTCAGCGGCTCACCGGCCGCCCACAGGCGGTCCATCACGTCGCGTTCGAGTTCCCCCAGGGCCACGAACGGATGTTACGTCAACCACACCGGCGAACGCGAGTCGTCGTACTACCCGTGCCAGTACTACAGTTGGTCGTAGTACGACAGGACGTCGTAGGAGGTGCCGCAGGAAGGCGGAGGACGTGACGATCGAGGACCTCACCCGGGTGCAGTTCGCGGTGACGACGCTCTACCACTACCTCTTCGTCCCCCTGTCGATCAGCCTGGCCCTGTTCACCGCGGTGCTGCAGACGGCGCACCTGCGCCGCACCCGCCGCGGGGGTGACGACACGTACGGGCGCCTTTCCCTGCTCGTCGGCAAGCTGCTCATGACGACCTTCGCCGTCGGCGTGGTCACCGGCCTGGTCCAGGAGTTCCAGTTCGGCCTGTCGTGGAGCTCCTTCGCCCGGTTCTACGGCGACGTCTTCGGCCCCACCCTGGCCGTGGAGGGGATGCTCGCGTTCTTCCTGGAGGCCACGTTCCTGGGCCTGTGGTGGTTCGGGCGCGACCGGCTGCCGGCCCTGGTGCACCTGGCGACCATCTGGATCGTCGCGGTCGGCACCGCGATCAGCGCCTTCGTCATCCTCGCGGCGAACTCCTTCATGCAGAACCCCGTCGCCTACACCATCGACGACGAGACCGGCCGGGCCCGCCTGGGCGACTTCTCCGACCTGCTGCTCAACGAGGTGAACCTCGCCGCGTTCCCGCACACCTACGCCGGGGCCGTCATGGCCGGGGGCGCCCTCGTCATGGCCGTCGGCGTGTGGCACCTGCTGCGCGGTCGGTACGCCGAGGACACCGCCGAGTTCGCGGCCTTCCGCACCCTGTCGCGGTTCGGCGCCTGGGCCACCCTGGCCGGCGGCGGGTTCGTCGCGGTCAGCGGCGACGTGCTGGGCAAGGTCATCACCCAGGTGCAGCCGATGAAGATGGCCGCCGCGGAGGCGCTGTACCGCACCACGACCGGCGCGCCGTTCTCGATCTTCTCCTACGCCCCCCTGGGCAGCGACCGGCCGACCTTCTCCCTGGAGGTCCCCGGGTTCCTGTCCTTCCTGGCCAAGGGGTCGTTCTCGGCGCAGGTGCTGGGGATCAAGGACCTGCAGGACGCCTACGCCGCCCGGTTCGGCCCCGGCGACTACGTGCCGCAGATCCCCGTGGCGTTCTGGAGCTTCCGCCTGATGATCGGGGTGGGCATGTTCGCCGTGCTCGTCGCCGCCGCCCACCTGTGGGTGAGCCGGAAGTCCCGTCCCCTGCGCCCGGACCACCGCCTGGCCCAGGGCCTGCTGTGGTCGGTCGGGCTGCTGCCGCTGCTGCCGCTGGCCGCGAACTCCTTCGGCTGGATCTTCACCGAGACCGCCCGCCAGCCGTGGCTGGTGTTCGGGTTGTTCCAGACCGCCGACGGGGTCTCCCCCGGCCTGACCTTCGCCGAGGTCGCCACCTCCCTGGCCGCGTTCACCGCCGTCTACGGCGCCCTGGCGGTCGTCTGGGTCAAGCTCGCGGTCCGGCTGGTGCACAAGGGGCTGCCCGAACTGCCCGCCCCCGCACCGGCCGCCGCCACCGCCGACGACGAGTTCGTCACCTCCTACTGACCACCCGCTGAGTCCGGAAGGGACACCAGATGGACCTGCCCGTCCTGTGGTTCGGGATCACCGTCCTGGCCTGGGTGCTGTTCTTCGTCCTGGAGGGTTTCGACTTCGGCGTCGGGTTCCTCGGCCCGGTGCTGGGACGGACCGAGGCCGAGCGCGGCGCCGCCGTGCGCACCGTCGGCCCCGTCTGGGACGGCAACGAGGTGTGGCTGGTGGCCGCCATCGGCGTCACCTTCGCCGCCTTCCCCGACTGGTACGCGGCCCTGCTCTCGGGCCTGTACCTGCCGATGATCGTGCTGCTGCTCCTGCTCGCCGTGCGCGGGGTGGCCATCGAGTTCCGCGGCAAGCACGACACCGCCCGCTGGCGCAACCGCTGCGACGGCGCCCTGGCCATCAGCTCGGTGCTGCTGGCCGGCACCTGGGGCGCCGTGCTCGGCGTCCTGGTCTCCGGCCTGGCCCTGTCCCCCGGCGGTGAGGTCCTCGGGAGCGGCTGGGCGGGCGGGCTGGGCCGGTCCCTGGACCCGCTGCTGGGGCCGTGGGCCGTCCTCGGCGGGTTCACCGGCGTCCTGCTGACCACGGTGCACGGGGCGACGTTCCTGGCCCTGCGCACCACCGGTGTCCTGCGCCGGCGGGCCCGCCGGCTGACGGTGGCCACCGCCCCGGCCCTGCTCGTGGTCGCCCTGGCCCTGTTCATCGCCGCCGGGCACGCCGTGGTCGCCGCCGCGGCCGCCCTGCTGGGCCTGGCCGCCGTCGCCGCCTGGCGCCGGGCCGAGGTGCTGGCCTTCGCCGCCACGACCGTGGCCGTGGCCGGTAGCGTCGTGGCGGTGTTCACCGCCCACCTGTCCACCGGCGCGGGCACCGGCGCCTGGGTCCTGCTGCGCAGCACCCTCACCCCGGCCGGGGACGTGACCCTGGGGGCGGCCGCGGCCTTCCCGGGGGCCCTGCACCTCATCACCGTCGCCGGGATCGTCGTCCTGCCCGGCGTGTTCGCCTACCAGGCGTGGTCGTACTGGGTGTTCCGCCGCCGGGTGGCCAGCGGCCCCGAGCCCGTCGGGCGCCCCGCCGCGGTGGGCCGGACCGCCCGGTGAGCACCACCCCCGCCCCCACCCCCGATCCGGCCGCCCCCCGGCGCCCGCGCGGACCGGTCGACCCCCGCCTGCTGCGGCACGCCCGCCCCGCCCGGGCCGGCATCGCGGCGATCGGGGTGGTCGAGGCCGCCGGCGCCGGGGCCCTGGTCCTGCAGGCCGTGGCCCTGGCCGACGTCGTGGTGTCCCTGTGGCAGCGCACGGACCCGACCGCGGGGCTGCGGCTGCTGCTGGTCGCCGTCGCCGTCCGCGTCCTCACCTCCTGGGCCGCGACCCGGCTGGCCCAGCGGACCGCGAGCGCCGTGCGCGAGGACCTGCGCCTGCGGGTGCTGGAGCGGGCGGTGCGCCTGGGCCCGGCGTGGTCCGAGCGCTTCGGGCGCGGGCGGCTGGCGGCGCTGCTGACCCAGGGGCTGCCGTCGCTGGACGGCTGGTTCACCCGGTACCTGCCCGCCCTCGTGCCGGGGGTGCTGCTGCCGCCGGTGGTGCTGCTGCTGCTGGCCCTGACCGACCTGGAGTCGGCGGTCACGGTGCTGCTGACGCTGCCGCTGGTGCCGGTGTTCGCGGTGCTGCTGGGCCGGGCGACCCAGGCGCGGGCGGACCGGCAGTGGCGCACGCAGCGGACGCTGGCCGCGCACTTCCTGGACACCGTGCGGGGGCTGCCGACGCTGCGCGCGCACCGCCGGGCCCAGCGGCAGGTGGCCGCCGTCGCCGCGGCCACGGACGCCCACCGGCGCGCGACGCTGGCGGTGCTGCGGGTGGCGTTCCTGTCCTCCACCGCCCTGGACCTGGTGGGGACCCTGTCGGTGGGTCTGGTGGCGGTGACGGCGGGGATGCGGCTGGCGGGCGGGAGCCTGGACCTGCACACCGCGGTCCTGGTGATCCTGCTGGCCCCGGAGGCCTACCGGCCGGTGCGGGAGGTCGGGGCCCGCTTCCACGACACCGCCGAGGCGACCGCCGTGGTCGACGACGTCGACGCGGTCCTCACCGCCCCGCTGCCGCAGCGCCCGACCGGGTCAGGGGCCGGGTCCGGGGCCGCCGGGGTGCACCTGCGCGGGGTGGGGGTGCACCGCGCGGACGGCACCGCCGTGGTCGCCGGGGTGGACCTGGACGTCGCCCCCGGGGAGCTGCACGCCCTGGCCGGGCCCAGCGGCGCCGGGAAGACGACGGTGGCGCGGGTGGCCGCCGGGGTCCTGGTCCCGGACGCCGGCTCCGTCGAGCACGACCCGGCCGCGGTGGCGCACCTGCCGCAGCGGCCGGAGTTCGCCCACGCCGTGACGGTCGCCGACGCGGTGCGCGCCGGGCGCGAGGCCACCGACGCCGACGTCCGGGACGCCCTGGCCGCCGCCGCGGCGGCCGACCTGGACCCCGCGACCCCGCTGGGGGAGCACGCGGCCGGGCTCTCGGCCGGGCAGCGGCAGCGGGTCGCGCTGGCCCGCACGCTGCTCTCGGCCCACCTGGGGGCGCGGACGCTGGTGCTGGACGAGCCCACCGCCCACCTGGACCCGGCCGCCGAGGCGGCCGTCGTGGCCACGCTGGCGGCGCTGGCCCACACCGACGGCCTGGCCGTCCTCGTCGTGGCGCACCGGCCCGCGCTGCTGGCCGCCGCCGACCGCACCACGACCCTGACCCGTCCCCCCGCCCCGGCACCGGCACCGGCACCGGCACCCACGCCCGGTCCCGCACCCGCTCCCGCCCCCGTGCCCGCCGGGGCCGGGGTCCGCACCGACGTCGTCCCGGCGGCCCCCGCCGGGCGGGGCCGGTGGGCGGGGGCGCCGGCGGTGGCGACGGGGGTGGCGGCGGTCCTGGCGGGGCTGACGCTCACGGCCGCCGCGACGTGGCTGCTGGTGACGGCCGCCGACCGGCCCCCGGTCCTGACGCTGTCGGTGGCGGCCGTGGTGGTGCGGGCCAGCGCCACCGCCCGGCCCCTGCTGGTCTACCTGGAACGGCTGCTCAGCCACGACAACGCGTTCGCCCGGCTCGCGCGCTGGCGCAGCGACGTCGTGGCCGCGCTGGTCCCCCGGTTGCCGGGGCCGTTGTCGCGCAAGCGGTCCGGCCGGGCCGGTGAACTGCTCGTCCAGCTCGCCGACGACGTCGACGCCCGCGTGGACGGCGTGCTGCGGGCCCGGCACCCCGCGACGGTGACCCTCGTGGCGGTCCTGCTCGCCCTGGCCGCGCTGGGCCTCCTGCACCCGGTGCTGGCCCTGGCGGTGCTGCCCGGTCTGCTCCTGGCGGCGCTCGCCGCCCCGGCGCTGGCCGGCGCCGCCGAACGCCGCGACGGCACCGCGGCGGGTTCCTACCGCGGCGGGGCCGGGGCGCTGAGCGCGGCGACCGTGGAGGTGCTGGACGCCGTCGAGGACCTGCAGCGGCTGCCCGCGCGACCGACGCTGGACACCGTGCGCGAGCGGCAGTCGGCGCTGGGGGCGGCCGAACGCCGCCGCGCCCGGGCCGCCGCGGGCACCGCCGCGCTGACCGCCGCCGGGGCCGGGCTCGTGGCCCTGGGCGCCGCGGCCGTCGCCGGGCCGCTGGTGGGCTCTCCCGCCGGGGCCGGGGCCGTGGCAGGCGCGCCGCCGGTGGCCTGGGTCGCGGCGGCGGTGCTGGCCGGGGTGGTCCTGGCCGACGCGACCCGCGCCCTGCCCGACGCGGCCCGCGCCGCCGTGCGCGCCCGCCGCGCCCGCGAGCGGGAGACCGCCCTGCTGGCCACGCCCGTGCCCGCCGCCGAACCGGCCGTCCCGGCGCCGCTGCCGGCCCCGACCACGACGGTCCTGCGGTTGCGGGGACTGGTCGCCGACTGGGACGGCTCGGCCGCCTCCCCGTGCCTGGACGGGGTGGACCTGGACCTGGCCGCCGGGGAGGTCGTCGCCGTGCGCGGGCGCTCGGGGTCGGGCAAGTCGACGCTGGCCGCGGTGCTGCAGCGCTTCCTGGACCCGGCCGGCGGGGTCGTCCTGCTCGACGGCGTGGACACCCGCACCCTGGCCGGTGACGACGTCCGCTCGGTCGTGGGCCGGGTCGGTGACGACGAGCACGTCTTCGCCACCTCGGTGCGGCAGAACCTGCTGCTGGCCGCGCCGGGCAGCACCGACGCGGACCTGCTGGCCGTCCTGGACCGGGTCCGCCTCGGCGGGTGGCTGCGGGCGCTGCCCCGCGGACTGGACTCCCCCGTCGGTGACGGCGGGGCGCCCCTGTCCGGCGGGGAGCGGCGCCGGCTGGCGATGGCCCGGGCCCTGCTGGCCGACGTGCGCGTGCTGGTCCTGGACGAGCCGTCTGAGGGGCTGGACGAGGAGACCGGGCGGCAGTTGGTGGCCGACCTGCTCCAGGCCCGGTCCGGGCGCGCGGTCCTGCTGCTGGCCCACCGCGAGGAGGGCGTGGACCGGGCCGACCGGGTGCTGGACCTGCACGCGGGGAAACTGTCCCCTGCGCCGGAACTCACCCGTTCAGCCCACCGTCGTGGGTTCACCGCCGGTTCAGCCGTGGTTAACCTGTGACCCCGCCCACCGCCCGGCCCTCCGGCACCGGGCTCGACCGGGGGTTCTCACGATGCTCGAAGTCACCGTCCGACCACGCCACCTGTTCCTCACCCTGCTGGGTGTGATCGCCGCCCTGTCGGCCATCAGCTACGCCTTCCTGCTGGTGACGGTGGGTCTCGGCGTCGAGGCCGGCCCCGTCGTCTCGGCGCGCAAGTTCTTCGACGTCAACGCCGAGACGAACTTGCCGTCGTGGTTCTCGGCCGTACTGCTCACCGTCACCGGCCTGGTGACGTTCGACGTCGGCCGCCGCGCGCACGTGCAGGGCCGGCGCTGGAGCCGGCACTGGATGGTCCTGGGCCTGGGGTTCTGCTACCTGTCCCTGGACGAGCTCGTCGGGCTGCACGAGAAGCTCGTCGAGCCGATGACGGCCGTCGTCGGCGACTCCGGGGTGTTCAAGTACGCGTGGGTCGCCGCGGCGCTGCCCGCCGTGACGGTCGTGGCCCTGTTCTACGTGCGGTTCCTGCTGGCCCTGCCCCGGCGCGCTGCGGCCCTGGCCCTGCTCGGCGGCGTCCTGTACGTCGGCGGTTCGGTCGGCCTGGAGATGGTGGCGAACGCGTTGTCCGACAGCGGGATCAGCGAAGAGGGCCTGCTGCTGGGGACGATGCAGGCGGTCGAGGAGGCCTGCGAGATGGTCGGCCCGGCGCTGTTCCTGTCCGTGGTGGCCGGTCTGTCCCAGCGGTCCCGAACCCTCGACGCGACCTCGTCGGCGTCCCCGGCGTCCTCCTCGGCGTCCGCGGTTCCCTCCGCCTGAGGTTGTAACGTGCGGTGATGAGCCGCCTCCGCACCGTCGTTGTCGCCGTCGTCGCGCTCGTTCCGCTGCTGGCCGCGTGCGCGGAACCCACCGCCCCGGGGGCGGCGGAGGTGGACCAGCGGGCGCGCGCGGTGCGGACACCGCTGGCCCCGTCCTTCACCTCCAGCGTCGCGCCCGTGACGGCTGCGGAACTGTCCGCGTCCTGGCGCCCCGGGTGCCCCGTCCCGCCCGAGCGGCTGCGCACCGTGACGGTCTCGTTCGTCGACTTCGCCGGGGCACCCTCGACCGGGCGGCTCGTCGTGCACGCCGACGTCGCCGATGCCGTGGTGGCGGTGTTCGCCCGGTTGTACTCCCAGCGGTTCCCGATCGCGCGGATGGAACCGGTGGAGGCGTTCGGCGGCTCCGACGACGCCTCGATGGCCGCGGACAACACCTCGGCGTTCAACTGCCGCTCCACCACCGGCGGCACCGGGTTCTCCGAGCACTCCTACGGCACCGCGATCGACCTGAACCCGGTCGAGAACCCCTACGTCAAGGGCACGACCGTCCTGCCCGCCGCGGGCCGGACGTTCGTCGAACGCCGTCCCGGCCGCGGTGTCGTCCTGGCCGGCGACCCCGTCGTGCAGGCCTTCGCCGACCACGGGTTCTCCTGGGGCGGGGACTGGACGTCGCTGAAGGACTACCAGCACTTCTCCGTCTCGGGCGACTGAACCGTCAGCCCAGAAGATCCGCCACGTCGACGCCGACCGTCGCGATCCCCAGGTCCAGGTCGGCGACGGCGCCGCGGCCGTGGACGGCGGTGGGGGCGTACAGGCCCTCGACGATCGCGTACGTCGTCAGCGTCTGCGCGCGCGGGTCGACGATCCAGTAGTGCGGCAGACCGGCCTCGGCGTACTTGGCCATCTTCCGGATGAGGTCGTCGCCACGGTTGGAGGACAGGACTTCGACCACCAGCGCCGGAGTGCCGGTGAAGCGGCCGTCGTCCCCGGCGCGTGCGGTGGCGACGTCGTAGACCATGACGTCGGGGATGAACTCATCCCGCCCGGGTTTCCACCCCCAGGACGGGATGACGCGGTGCGTCGCCGGGAGGACCGCCCCGATCGCGAACGCCAGGTCCAGGACGATGCCCTGGTGCTGCCGGTCGGGCGTCGGGCTCACGGCCAGACGCCCATCGATGTACTCGACCCTCGTGTCCTCCGGGAGGCTCAGGTACTCCTCCCAGGTGAGGGACCTCCCCACGGTGGGTGATGTGGACGGCGGCTCGGTCACGGGACACCTCCTCCGGGTCGGGGTCAGCCTAGCCGCGCGGCCGGGGCGCACGACCGGGTCAGCTCCGCCGGCCGGCGCGGCGGGCGAACTCGTCGAGGGCGCTGATGACCTCCGGCGCCTGCCAGCGACGGCCCAGGCGGCGGCCGGAGAACTCCACGACGATCCCGGCGTCGGTGAGCGTGGCCAGCGCCTCGGCCGCGTTGACCGGTGAGACCCCGACCTCGCGGGCGACCGTGTCGACGTCGAGGACGGGCTGGCGGAACAGCAGGTCCAGGACCGACCAGGCCGCGGCCCCCTCCCGGGCCCGCACGAGCGAGCGCCACCGCTCCCGCACGTCGAGGAGGTCGGCCAGCAGGTCCCGGCCGTGCTCGACCGCGTGCTCGGCGGCCGCCACGAAGCGTCGGACGATCGGTTCCACGTCACCGGCCCGGTAGGCGGTGAGCGCGTCGACGTACCGGTTCCCGTCGCGCAGCAGCCCCGCCGAGACCGGGACGACGGTGTGCCGCACGAGGCCGCGCCGGCGCAGCAGGACGTGGACGAGGGCCCGGCCGGTGCGGCCGTTGCCGTCGACGAAGGGGTGCACGGTCTCGAACTGGGCGTGGACGAGAGCCGCGTGGACCAGGGTCGGGACGTCCTGCCGGGCGGCGAAGGCCACGAGGTCCTCGACCGCGGCGGGAACGGCCTCGTGGTGCGGGGGGACGAACTCAGCCTGGTGCGGTCCGTACCCGCTGCCCCCGATCCAGACCTGCTCGCGCCGCCACCGGCCGGCCGGGCCGGGGGTGGAGTCGGGGGCGGACTCGGCGAGCAGGTCGTGGTGCATCGCCCGCACGGCCTCGCCGTCCAGCTCCCCGGTCGTGATGGCCCGCTCCACGGCCCGCACGTTCCCCAGCACCAGGCCGGCGCCACGCGTCGCGTCCTGGGCGTCGATGGCCGCCACGGCCAGGGCCCTGGCCCCGGAGGTGATGTTCTCGATCTGGGAACTGGACGCGGACTCCGACCGGAGCAGCAGCGCCGAGAACGGCACGGGGGTCCCCTCGCTCTCCGCGTCGAAGCGGGCGACGAGCCCGGCCGCCCTCTCGGCGTCTGCCAGGAGCGCCAGCGGCAGCACCGGTTCGAGGTGGGCGATCGGCGGCAGGACGGCGGCGCGGTAGACGCCCGTGTGGGACTCGCGCACGCGGCGGGAGACGAGGTCCGCGGGGATGCGCGACGTCCAGGTGCGGTCCTCGTCGCCGACCACCACCCAACCGTCCATCACCACGCACGGATCTCACCAACGGATGTCATGACATCCGTTGTCAGTGTCGCCGTTCACGAACGCTTCGGGGACTGATCACCTGCTGCGGCTGTGCGGGACCGGAACCGCAACGGGCCGGCCCGATTCTGGTCAGACCCGGTCGAACACCCCGCGCTGGCGCGGCAGGCGCGCGGTGGTGGCCACCGGCTGGCGCACGGTGAGCAACGCGCTGGGCACCTCCGGCAGCTCACCGCACGCGGCGGCGCCCGGGTCGGCACCCGGAGCGGTCGTGCGCAGCAGCCGCGCCGAGCGGTGCGTGCCGCGGACCACGTCGTCGACGCGCACCGACATCGCCGGGACGTCGGTGGCCCGCTGCAGCAGGTCGCGCAGCTCCTGCGCGGCGGCGGTGACCCGCTCGCCGGCCAGGACGCACAGCGCCCAGTCG
Organism: Kineococcus halophytocola; assembly: GCF_041276425.1. Lineage (NCBI taxonomy): Bacteria > Bacillati > Actinomycetota > Actinomycetes > Kineosporiales > Kineosporiaceae > Kineococcus > Kineococcus halophytocola. Next base: position 100,504 of record NZ_JBGFTU010000017.1, read on the forward strand.
GCGCCGACGTGGGCCAGGGCGGCCTGCTGGGCCCGGTCGCGGTCCACGGCCCAGGCCCCGGAGACGACGGTGACCGCCGGGTGCAGCGTGGCCGCGAACGCCGCGCTGCCGGGGGCCAGGTGGTCGGCGGTGTCGTAGACGACGACCTCGTCGGCCACGTCGGCCAGCTCGCGCAGGTCCTGCGCCAGGGCGGGGGCCAGGGCCCCGGTGTCCGCGGCGCCCTGCAGCACGAGGCAGGCGGCGAGCGTGGTGCGGGTCGTGGCCATGACGTCTCCTGGGGGCTGAGGGTTCTCGTCGGTCTCGTGCGAGCGTGCGTCGCGCTCTCCCCCACCATCGGCCGCCACGCCCGCAGTGTTTCGTCGGTCACAATCCTGTTACACAGCGTTGACATCGCGGGAGCGTTCCTCCACGCGGTGGACCAACGCTCAAGCACCCCGACAGGAGACCCGATCCTCGTGCACGTGTCCCGTCCCACCCCCGGCCCCGTGGTCGACTTCGTCGCCGTGGCGCACCGCGCCCTGCGCGACCTGTCCCAGCGCGCCGGCCTGGGCAGCTGGTGGATCGGGCGCACCGAGGGTCCGGACCAGGTGCTGCTGGCCGTCGTCGACCCCGTCCTGGGTCTGGCCGTGGGCGACGCGCTGCCGTGGGCGGACACGCACTGCCGCCGCGTCGTGGAGCAGGACGCGCACCCGGTGGCCCTGGGCCTGCCGCGGTGGCCGGACTCCCTGGCCGCCCGCGTCGGCGCGCGCGCCGACACCGCCGTCGACGTCATCTCCGTCCCCCTGACCGCCCCGGACGGGCGGGTGCTGGCCACGTTGTGCGGGGTGGGGACCGGGGATGGGACGCGGCTGCCGGAGCTGCTGGACAGCATCCGGGTCCAGGGTGACCTGCTCGGGGCCCTGCTGGCCGCCGAGCTGGAACTGGCCGACCGGACCCGCGCGGCCGCCCGCGCGGACCTGGCCGGGCGGGCCGACGAGGTCACCGGCGTGGCGACGGCGCAGTCCTGGCAGGAAGGGCTGGCGCAGGAGGAGGCGCACGCCGCCCGGCACGCCGTCCCCGTCTCCCTGGTCCTGCTGCAGGTGCTGGGGCTGGGCCAGGTCAACACCGAGCTGGGGATGCCCGCCGGCGACGCCCTGCTGCACCGCGCGGCCACCGCCATCGGGGCCCGGCTGCGCGAGGGCGACCTGCTGGCCCGCACCGGCCCGGACCGGTTCGGCCTGCTGCTGCCCGGGACCGGGGACGGCGGGGCCGCGGCCCTCACCGAGCGGTTGCGCACCGCCCTGGCCGCCGAGGGGGTGACCGTGCGCACCGGCCGGGCCACGCGCTCGCACACCACCACGCTGTTCGCGGCCTGGTCGGCCGCCGAGGACCGCCTGGCCACTGACACCCCGACGAGCCCGGGACGGACGGGCGTCGGGCAGACGGGCGGCGGGCGGGCGGGCCTCGCGCGCCCCCCGGCTCCCCGGCCCGCCGGCGGCAGCGCCCTGGACGCCCTGCTGGACCTGGCCCGCCGCCAGGTCGGCGCCGACATCGCCTTCATCACCACGGTCGAGGGCGAACGCCGCGTCATCCGCAACGTGGCCTGCCCCGAGGTCGTCCCCGTCGCCCCGGGGATGCCCGTGGTCCGCGGCGACGGCCTGTGCGACCGGGTCCTGGCCACCGGGGAGGCGTTCGTCGTGCCCGACCTCGCCGTGACGCACGCGACGTCCACCGTGCACCGGCAGGGCCTGCGGACCTACGTGGGGGTCCCGCTGCGCCGGCGCGACGGGTCGCTGTACGGGACGTTGTGCGCCCTCTCGCGCGAGGCCGACCCGGACCTGCGTCCCCGCGACGCCGACGTGCTGGAGGCCGTGGCCGGCGCCGTCATGGAACTCGTCGAGGAGGAGGACGGGGCCCGCCGGGTGCGGCGGGCCCGGCTGGCCCGGCTCGCCGACCTCGACGCCACCGGCGGCCCGGCCGTCGTCTACCAGCCCGTCGTGGACCTCGCCTCCGGCGCCACCGTCGGCGCCGAGGCCCTCAGCCGCTTCCCGGCCGGGACCCCGGCCCCGGACCGCTGGTTCGCCGACGCCACCGAGGTCGGCGCCGGGCAGGACCTGGAACTGGCCGCCCTGGACAACGCCGTGCGCGGCCTGCCGCACCTGCCCGGTTTCCTGGCCCTGAACGTCTCCCCCGCGACCATCACGACCCCGGCGTTCCTGCGCCGCCTGGGGTCCCTGCCGCCCGAACGCATCGTGGTGGAGATCACCGAGCACTCCGCCGTCGCCGACTACGCCACCCTGCTGCGCACACTGGAACCGTTGCGCCGCAACGGTCTGCGCATCGCGGTGGACGACACCGGCGCGGGGTACGCCTCCCTGTCGCACGTGCTGGCGGTGCTGCCGGACTTCATCAAGCTCGACATCTCCCTCGTGCGCAGCATCGACGCCGACACCTCCCGCCGCGCCCTGACCGCCGGCCTGGTGACGTTCGCGCAGGCCACCGGCGCGGGCATCATCGCCGAGGGGATCGAGACCGCCGCCGAACTCGCGGTGCTGCGCGACCTCGGGGTGGGGTTGGGGCAGGGGTACCACCTGGCGCGGCCGGCGCCGTTGCGGATCACGGCGGCCTGAACGCAACTCCCACGGCGCTCCTGACCCGCGGCTGGAGCCTTCGGCGGCTGCCGCGCCCGGTGGCGGTGGGCAGGACCCACCGACGGGGAGCACCGCTGAGGACACTGACAGCCTCGGAGAGCGGGGTCCGAACGCCTTCCGCGTCAGGAGCCGGAGCATCCAGGATCCGGCACCGCTCATCGGGACTGACCCACCCGATCCGCCGATCCAGCGTCGCTGCCGCCGCCGGACCGTTCGCCGGACTCGCACTGAGGCCCTCGGAGTTCCTCCGGCACGAGGTGCGGGTCGTCGCCCCGAGCGCTCCCCGCCGTCCTCATCCCTTCATGTCCGAATCCCTTCATGTCCGATCCTCATACGGGAGGATGAAGTCTTATCCTTGTAGATCCTGGTGCGATGCGAAAGGATGACCGGATGGCCGACTGGTCGAACGCGCACTGGGAGGGCCAGCCCGACGCCGCCTCGCGCGTCGGACGCCGCGGTGGCCCCTATCGCACCTACACCCCCGACTCACTCACGCGCCGCCCCCTGGTCCTGCCCCCGGACGTGGATGCTCTGGCCGCCCGCACCGAAGCCAGCGTTCGTCAGCTCGTCGACCACCCGGGCTCACGCGGTCTCGAAGGACTCTCACGCTTCCTGCTGCGCTCCGAAGCGATCGCCTCCTCCCGCATCGAGGGCTTGGAGGTCTCCCCCCAGCAGGTCGGGATCGCCGAACTCCTGGCCGCCGAGGGGCTGCACCGCAAAGCATCGGCCACAGCCAGGCGCGTCGCGGCCAACATCACCGCCGTCCAGCGAGCCGCCACGAGCGTGGCGGGGATGGACGCCATCGACCTCGCCGCGATCGACGACGTCCAGCGCACCCTGCTCGAGGGCGAGCCGACGATGCACGGGGTGCGCACGACGCAGAACTGGATCGGGGGCAACGGGTACAACCCCGTCGGGGCTGACTTCGTGCCCCCCGCGCCGCACCTGGTCCCCGATCTCATGAGCGACCTCGTCGCCTACCTCAACGGCGGTACGCACGCACCTCTGGTCCAGGCCGGCATCGCGCACGCGCAGTTCGAGACGATCCATCCTTTCCCCGACGGCAACGGCCGCGTCGGACGCGCGGTGATCCACGCCGTCCTGGTGCGCCGGGGCCTGACCAGGACGGCCGTGCTGCCCATCAGCCAGGTGCTGTTCACCCGCTCCCAGGAATACGTCGCAGCACTGACTGCCTACCGCTACGACGGTGCACCCGACAGCGCCGAGGCATCCGGAGGCGTGGCGCAGTGGCTGCGCACGTTCTTGACCGCCACCGGCATCGCGGTCCAGCAAGCAGCGACCTTCGCGGCCGAACTCGACGACCTCCGTCAGGACTGGAGCGCGGCGCTGGCGGCCAGCCGCACCTCCAAGGACCTGCGCCCGCAGCCTCGGGCCGGCTCCGCGACCGCCCGGCTCCTGCTGGGCCTCCAGGAGACGCCGGTGCTCACGACTCGGACCGTGATCGAGAACTACGGGGCCTCAGCACCCGCAGCCAAGGACGCCCTGGACGAACTCACCGACGCGGGCGTCCTGACCCGCAGGAAGTACGACCAGAAGACGAACTTCTACCTGGCCATGGACGTGTTCGAGCTGATCACCAACGCCGAACGTCAGCTCGCCAGCACGCAGTGGGACACCGCTCAGCAGCGCCCCAGCCGAGCGACGCCTCACCGCGTGCGCACCTGATCACCCCCGACGGGGATCGACGACGAGCGCCACCGGCCTTCACGCCGGGACGTGCCAGAACCGCGTCTGCGGTCGTCGGGGAGGATGTGACCGTGAGCGAGCTGTCCCGCACCGTCCTGTCCGGCATCCGCACCCGGGCCGACCTGCACCGCTGGGCGAGCGCGAACGCGCACGGCCGGCAGATGCACGAGGCCGTGGACCAGCTCGAGCGGGCCCTGTCCAGCCTGGCCCCGGACGAGGCGTGGGACGTCACCCACCGCGCCCTGGACGCCGCGGTGAAGGTCATCGCCCACGCCGACGACTCCAGCGGGATCATCGGGGACGCCTGCCGCCGGCTGCTGGACCTGCACCCGCGCGCCGCCCGCGCCGCGCAGGTCCCGCCCGCGACGCTGGTGCCGTGGATGGTGCGGTTCCAGTTCGACGGGGTCGTGGACTTCTTCGACCTCGACCCGGTCGCCTACGCCCCCGCCCTGGGCGCAGCGGGCCTCGCCCGGTACCGCCGGGAACTGGACCGGTTCCGGGCCGGGACTGGAGGTTCGCACACCGAGTGGGTCCTGGCGTGGAACGACCGGCGCCTGGCCGTGCTGGATCGGGACGTGGAGGCAATCGTGCGCACCCACGCCCGCGACCAGCGCGTCGCGAAGTGGCTGCAGGACACCTCCGAGGCGATGGTGGAGATCGGCCGCATCGACCTCGCCCTGGACTGGGCCCGGCGGGCCGTCGACCACGAACCCCGTCACCAGGCGCTGCGCGCGGCCGACCATCTGCGGAAACTGGTGGCCGAGCACCGGCCGCAGGAGGCGCTGGCCACCGCCGAGTTCGTGTTCCGCCGCTGGCCCACCGCGAGCACCGCCGCGGATCTCGTCCGCGCCGCTGGGACGGCGGGCGACACGTACCGCGAGGAGATCCTCACCACCCTGGGCCGTGACCCGCAGGGCACGGTGGACTTCTGCCTCACCACACTGAGGGAGCCTGCACTGGCGTGGCGGCTGGCCGCCGGGTTCGACCACCTCGACGAGTTCACCTGGTCCCGGCTGGCCGCCGCCCACGAGGCCGTCGACCCCCTCGCCACCCTGCCGGTGCACCGGCGCCTGGTCACCGACTCGCTCGTGCGGGCCGACGCCCGCGCCTACCGGCAGGCCGCCGTGCGGCTGGCGAGGATGCGGGACCTCGCGGCCGGGACACCCGCCGCCGGGGACGTGGAGGAGTTCGTCGCCGAACTGCGTCACGAGCACCGGCGGCGGCCGCGGTTGCAGCAGGAGTTCGACCGGGTGGGACTACCCCGCTGAACCGTGGCACAGGTGCGGTTCAGAGACTATTTCAGGCTCTCCTGACTGATGTGTGAGCCTTCAGCGGCCCCCGCGACCCGGTAGTGGCGGACAGAACCCACCCAGCGCCAGCATCGCCAACCCCACCAACGGCGCCGCCGAATGGAACCCGAACGCCACCC
>NZ_JBGFTU010000018.1:0-106115 GCF_041276425.1 Kineococcus halophytocola
GTGGTGATGGGCGGTTCTTGTGGCCGGGGTTCGGGGAGAACTCCCGGGTGATCGCGTGGATCTGCGCGCGGTTGGCCGGACGGGTCGGTGCGGTGTCGACGCCGGTGGGGTTGGTGCCTGCTGCTGGCGATCTGGACGTGGCCGGGTTGGACGTGCCGGGTGCTGATCTGGCGGAGTTGTTCGCGGTGGATCCGGTGGCGTGGGCTGCGGAGCTGGATGAGTTGGAGGCGTACTTCGGACGGTTCGGCGACAAGCTCCCCACCGAGATCCGCCGGCGCCTGGAGCAGGTGCGTTCGGACCTGGCCACCGTGAGCTGACCACCGTGAACTGACCACCCCGAGCCGACCACCCCGAGCCGACCACCCTGAACCGACCGCGCGAACCGAAGGAGACGAACCACCCATGTCCGACCCGACCCCGCCCACCGACGACCTCGGCTGGTCCCTCAAGCTCGGCCTGGCCGAGGCGATGGTGCCGCTCATCGGCCGCCTGCACCGCGACCACGGGGTGACGGCCACCGTCCACGGCCGCAGCCTCGTCGGCAAGTCCGTCGTCGACCTCATCAAGGCCCACCGGTTCGCCCGTCGCGTCGACGACGTCGAACTGTCCCTGGAGGGCAGCCTGGAACTGCTGCAGGTGCTGTGCCGCCTGCCGCTGTCACCGGCCGTCATCGACCTCGCCCGGCTCACCGGCGCGGGGGACGAGACGGCCGTCCGCGACCTGCTCGCGCCGCTGGCCGCCGCGGCGGCGCGCGGGGACCGGCCGGCGGGGCACCGCGACGTCGTCCTCTACGGGTTCGGGCGGATCGGCCGCCTGCTCGCGCGCATCCTCGTCGAGCAGGGGCAGGACCCGTGGGGTCTGCGGTTGCGCGCCGTCGTGGTCCGCCGCGGGGGCGCCAACGACCTCGTCAAGCGGGCCAGCCTGCTGCGCCGCGACTCCGTGCACGGCGCCTTCGCCGGCACCATCACGGTGGACGAGCAGAACGAGCGGATCCACGCCAACGGCACCACGATCCAGGTCATCTACTCCGACGACCCGGCGACCGTCGACTACACCGCCCACGGGATCCGCGACGCCCTGGTCATCGACAACACGGGCCGGTGGCGCGACGCGGACGGGCTGGCGCAGCACCTGCGCAGCCCCGGCGCCGGGCGCGTGCTGCTCACGGCCCCGGGGAAGGGTTCGGTCAAGAACGTCGTCCACGGCCTGAACCAGGACTCCCTGACGGACTCCGACCGCATCGCCTCGGCGGCCTCGTGCACGACGAACGCCATCGCCCCGGTCCTGAAGGTCGTGAACGACCGCTACGGGATCGTCCGCGGGCACGTGGAGACGGTGCACTCGTTCACCAACGACCAGAACCTCATCGACAACTTCCACAAGGGTGACCGGCGGGGGCGTTCGGCCGTGCTCAACATGGTGCTCACCGAGACCGGCGCCGCCAAGGCCGTCGCCAAGGCGCTGCCGGAGCTGGAGGGCAAGCTCACCGGGAACTCCATCCGGGTACCCACCCCCGACGTCTCCCTCGCGGTGCTGCACCTGACGCTGCGCGAGGCCGTCGGGAAGGCCGACCTCAACGACTTCCTGCGCCAGGTCTCGCTCGACTCCCCGTGGCAGGACCAGATCGACTACACCGACTCCCCGGAGGTCGTCTCGACCGACTTCATCGGGACCCGCAAGACCGGCGTCGTCGACGCGCTGGCGACCATCACGGCGGGGGACACCGTCGTCCTGTACGTCTGGTACGACAACGAGCGCGGGTACTGCGAGCAGGTGCTGCGGGTGGCCCGCACGTTCCAGGGCCTGGACCGGCCGGTCTTCCCGGGGGTGCAGACCCCGCTGGCGGCTCAGACGGGCGGTGCCGGGTCGTACTCGATGTGACGGCGCACCTGGCGGGCCCGGTCCACCGAGGTGGACCGGGCCACCAGGTGCAGGGCCATGTCGATGCCCGCGGAGACCCCCGCCGACGTCACGACGTCGCCGTCGTCGACGAAGCGGTCCTGCGGGCGCACCTCGATCGAGGGGTCCAGCTCGCGCAGCAGGTCCAGTGATCCCCAGTGCGTCGTCGCGGGCCGGCCCGCGAGCAGGCCCGCGGCGGCGTAGACGAGCGCGCCGGTGCAGACGCTCGTCAGGAGCGGCACCGACCGGCGCTGGGCCCGCACCCACTCCAGGTGGGCCTCGTCGCGCAGCTGCGGGCGCGTCCCGCGCCCGCCGGGGTGCAGCAGGAGGTCCAGGGGCGGGGCGTCGGCGAAGGAGTGGGCCGCGGTGATCGCCAGCCCCTTGGCGGCGGTGACGACACCGCCCGCGGGGGACAGCGTCGTCACCGTCCAGCCGTCCTCGGGGAACTGCTGGGTCCACAGGGCCAGCACCTCCCACGGTCCGACGGCGTCGAGCTCCTCGACGCCGTCGAACAGGACGATCCCGATCCGCCGCGGTGCGCTGTCCGTCACGGGATCATCCTGCCGCACGGGCTCACCCGGCGGGAGGCACGAACTCCGCGGCCAGGCGTTCCGACCCCCGGGCCAGCAGCACCACGTCGGCGCCGACGAGGACGAACCGGGCCCCGGCCTCGACGTAGCGGCGGGCGAACGCCGGGTCGAAGGCGTTGACCCCGGCCGGCCGGCCCGCCGCGCGGATCTGCGCGAGCGCGGACTCGACCGCCGCGACGACGTCGGGGTGGGTCTGCTGCCCGAGCAGGCCCATGGAGGCGGCGAGGTCGCTGGGGCCGACGAGGACACCGTCGATCCCCGGGGTCGCGGCGATGGCCCGCGCGTTGGCGACCCCCTCGGGCGTCTCGACCTGCACGAACACCGACACGTGGTCGGCGGCCTGCTGCAGGTAGCCCTCCACGCGGTTCCAGCGCGCCGAGCGGGCCAGGGCGCTGCCCACCCCGCGCCGTCCCAGGGGCGGGTACCGCGTCGCGGCGGCCACGTCCGCGGCCTGCTCGGGGGTGGAGACCATCGGCACCAGCACGGTGCGGGCCCCGAGGTCGAGCACCTGCTTGAGCAGCACCTCGTCGGCGGCCGCCACCCGCACCACGGGGACGGCCGGGTAGCCGGAGACCGCGTGCAGCTGGGCCAGCACCGACTCCAGCCCGTTCGGCGCGTGCTCCATGTCGATGAGCACCCAGTCCAGGCCGGAGCCGGCGACGATCTCGGCCACGACGGGGGAGCCGGTGCAGACCCAGCCCCCGAACAGCGCCCGGTCGGTCCCGGCCAGGGCGTCTCGCAGGGTCGTCAGCGGAAGCGGCACGAGATGGTCCCCAGTCGTCCGTAGTCGGCGAGCACGGTGTCCCCGGGCTCGATCCACACCGGCCGGGTGAACGACCCGGCCAGGACGACCTCGCCGGCGGCCAGGCCGTCGTCGTGCTGGGCCAGCTTGCGGGCCAGCCACGCCACGCCCGTCGCGGGGTGGTTCAGCACCGCGGCCGCCACCCCCGTCTCCTCGATGGTCTCGTTGCGGTAGAGCAGGGCCGAGACCCAGCGCAGGTCCACCTCCTCGGGGGCGACGGGGTTCCCGCCGACCACCATGCCGCCCATCGCCGCGTTGTCGCTGATCGTGTCCACGATGGTCCGGCCGGCCATCTCCAGGCGCGAGGACAGGATCTCCAGGGCCGGGACGACGTACTCGGTGGCGCGCAGCACGTCGAACACCGACGTGTGCGGCCCGGAGAGGGGTTCGCGCAGGACGAAGGCGAGTTCGACCTCGATGCGGACGTTGGAGAAGCGCGCGTGCTCCACGACGCTGCCGTTCTCGAACACCATGTCGTCGAACACCGCGCCGTAGTCCGGTTCGGTGATGCCGGTGGCCTCCTGCATGACCTTGGAGGTCAGCCCGATCTTGCGGCCCACGAGGCGGCGACCGGAGGCGACGGCCCGGCGGCGCCACTCGTTCTGGACGGCGTAGGAGTCCTCGACGGTCATGCCCGGGTGCCGGGCGGTGAGCAGCGGGACGGTCGTGCGGTCGCGTTCGGCGGCCGCGAGCTCGTCGGCGATGGCGGTGATGGTCTCGGGGGGCAGCACGGTCAGTCCTCTCCGTCGGTTCCTGCGGTGCGGGCCTCGAACCGGGCGCGCCACTGCGCGTTCAGGGGGAACAGCCCGTCCACGGGGTGTCCCGCGGCGACCTGCCCGGCGATCCAGGCGTCCTCCTCCTCCTGGGCCAGGGCGGCCGCGACGACCTCCTCGACGATCGCGCGGGGCACGACGAGGACCCCGTCGGCGTCGCCCACGACGACGTCCCCGGGCTGGACGGTCGTCCCGCCGCAGGCGATCGTGACGTCGGTGTCCCAGGGGACGTGCTTGCGGCCCAGCACCGCCGGGTGCGCCCCGCGGGAGTACACCGGGATGCCGACGGCGGTCACGGCGTCGTGGTCGCGCACGCCGCCGTCGGTCACGATCCCCGCGGCCCCCAGGGCGTGCGCGCGGATGGCCAGGATGTCCCCCAGGGTTCCCGAACCGGTCTCCCCACGGGCCTCGATGACGATGACCTCCCCGGCGCCCACGCTGTCGAACAGCCGCTTCTGGGCGTTGAAACCCCCGCCGTGGGAGGCGAAGAGGTCCTCGCGGTTGGGCACGAACCGCAGCGTGCGGGCCAGCCCGACGAGCTTGTGCCCGGGGTGGTTCGTGCGCACCCCCTCGACCGTGACGTTGTTCAGCCCGCGCTTGCGCAGCTGGCCGGACAGCGCCGCCGTGGGCACCCGTTCCAGGTCGGCCCGCAGCGCGGCCGGCAGTTCCCGGGAGGGCAGGCCGGCCGCCTCGCGCGAACCCCAGGCCTCCTCGCGCTGGACGTCGTCGGCAGCCGGGACCGATCCCAGGGCGGGGTCGAACCCGTGCTCGCCCTGGACGACCGTGGTGCGCAGCCGCCCCGTCGCGGGGCCGCCGGGGACGTCGACCTCGACCTCGACCACGTCGCCCGGCACGACGACGCCCGCGCCCGCGGGCGTGCCCGTGAGGATCACGTCCCCGGTCTCCAGGGTCAGGTGCTGGGAGAGGTCGGCCACGATCTGCGCCAGCGGGAACAGCAGCCGCTCGGTGGTGTCCTCCTGGACGAGCTCGCCGTTGACCCACGTGCGCACGCGCAGCCCCGCGGGGTCCAGCGCGCGGGCGTCGAGCACGGCGGGGCCCAGCGGGGTGAACCCGTCACCGCCCTTGGACCGGACGTTGGAGCCCTTGTCGGCCGCCCGCAGGTCGTACAGGCCCAGGTCGTTGGCCGCGGTGACCCCGGCGACGTGGTCCCAGGCGTCCTCGAGGCCGACCCGGCGGGCCGGTTCCCCGATGACGAGGGCGATCTCGCCCTCGAACCCGAGCAGTTCGGTGCCGACGGGGCGTTCCACGGTGCCCTCGCCCACGACGACGGAACTGGTGGGCTTGAGGAAGTAGGACGGGTGCGCCGGGCGCCGGCCGCGCTGGGCGGCGCGGGAGGCGTAGGCGAGGTGGACGGCGAGGACCTTCCCCGGCCGCTGGGGGAGGGGTCCGGGCGAGGACGGCATCGGCGCACTCCTTCGTGTGGTGTGGTCCGACCGTCGAGGTGGCGGCCGGGATCGTCAAGACCAGGCGGCTGAGGTGCCTCCTCGGTGACGTCGAGGAGATCGACCCTTGCGCGCCGTCGTGCGGGGATTTACCGTATCTCCGAAGATATACGATCCTCCGCCGGTGTTCCAGTGGTCCCGCGATCCCGTGACCGCCGGCGGACCAACGTCGAGGAGGACGTCGTGCCGGGTCCGGAGGCGGGTGTCGCCACGTCCAAGGTGGAGCTCGCCTACGAGCTGGTCCGCGAGCGCATCGTCTCCGGGCGCTACACGCCGGGTTACCGGCTCGTGCTCGGTGCGCTGGCCCGCGAACTGGGCTCGTCCTCGGTCCCGGTGCGCGAGGCCGTGCGCCGCCTGGAGGCCGAGGGGCTCGTGGAGTTCGAGCGGCACGTCGGGGCCACGGTCCGGGGGCTGGACCCGGTGGAGTACCGCTGGACCATGGAGACCCTGGCCGTGGTCGAGGGGGCCGCGGTCGGGCAGGCCCTGGCCTCGCTGACGGCGCAGGACCTGGCCGAGGCGCGGCGGCTGAACGACCTCCTGCGCGCCGAGCTGGCCGGGTTCGACCGCGGGGAGACCGACACCCAGTGGTTCAGCCAGCTCAACCAGCGGTTCCACCGCACCCTGGCGGCCCGCTGCCCCAACCCGCACCTGCTCGACCTCGTCGACCGGGGGTGGCACCGGCTCGCCACCCTGCGCACCAGCGTCTTCTCGCTGGTCCCTGACCGGACCCACCGGTCGGTGGCCGAGCACGACGCCCTGCTCGACCTCATCGCCTCCGGCGCCGGTGCCGCCGAGGTGGAGACCGCGGCCCGTGAGCACCGCGCGGCGACGCTGCGCTCGGTGCTCGCCCACGAAGCCGCCACCCGCAACCCCGAGGAGACCGCGTGACCACGCCCACGACGCCCACAACGCCCACCACCCCGACCGACCCGACCGAGCGGCACGTCCCGCAGGGGCTGCCCACCCACCTGCAGCACTTCATCGACGGGGAGCTGCGCGACTCCGTCGACGGCGCCACGTTCGGCGTGCTGGACCCGGTGTCCAACGAGGACTACGCGACCGCCGCGGCCGGGCAGGCGGCCGACGTCGACGCCGCCGTGCAGGCCGCCCAGCGGGCCTTCGACTCCGGGGTGTGGGCCGAGAAGCCCGCCCGGGCCCGCGCCCGCGTCCTGAACAGGATCGCCGACCTCGTCGAGGCCAGCGACACCCGCCTGGCCGAGCTGGAGACCTTCGACACCGGTCTGCCCATCACCCAGGCGCTGGGCCAGGCCCAGCGGGCCGCGGAGAACTTCCGGTTCTTCGCCGACCTGATCGTCGCCCAGACCGACGACGCCTACAAGGTGCCCGGCAAGCAGATCAACTACGTCAACCGCAAGCCGGTCGGGGTCGCCGGGCTCATCACGCCCTGGAACACCCCGTTCATGCTGGAGAGCTGGAAGCTCGCCCCCTCGATCGCCTCCGGGTGCAGCGTCGTCCTCAAGCCCGCGGAGTTCACCCCGCTGTCGGCGAGCCTGTGGGTGGACATCTTCACCGAGGCCGGCCTGCCCAAGGGCGTGTTCAACCTCGTCAACGGGATCGGGGAGGAGGCCGGTGACGCGCTGGTCAAGCACCTCCGGACCCGGCTCATCTCCTTCACCGGCGAGACCACGACCGGCCAGCTCATCTTCCGCAACTCCGCGACCCACCTCAAGGGCATGTCGATGGAGCTCGGCGGGAAGTCCCCGGCCGTCGTCTTCGCCGACGCCGACCTGGAGGCCGCGCTGGACTCCACCCTGTTCGGGGTGTTCTCCCTCAACGGGGAGCGGTGCACCGCGGGTTCGCGCATCCTGGTGCAGCGCAGCATCTACGACGAGTTCGTCGAGCGCTACGCCGCGCGGGCGAAGAACATCGTCGTGGGCAACCCGCACGACCCGCGCACCGAGGTCGGCGCCCTGGTGCACCCCGAGCACTACGAGCGCGTCCTGGGCTACGTCGAGGTCGGCAAGACCGAGGGCCGCCTCGTCGCCGGCGGCGGCCGCCCGGAGAACCTGCCCGTGGGCAACTACCTCGCGCCCACCGTGTTCGCCGACGTGCCCTCCACCGCCCGGATCTTCCAGGAGGAGATCTTCGGCCCCGTCGTGGCGATCACGCCCTTCGAGGACGAGGCCGACGCGGTCCGCCTGGCCAACGACGTCAAGTACGGCCTCGCGGGGTACGTCTGGACGTCCGACCTCACCCGCGGTCACCGCGTCGCGCAGTCCATCGAGGCCGGCATGGTCTGGCTGAACTCGCACAACGTCCGTGACCTGCGCAGCCCGTTCGGCGGGGTCAAGGCCTCCGGCCTGGGCCACGAGGGCGGGTACCGCTCCCTGGACTTCTACTCCGAGCAGCAGGCCGTCCACGTCACGCTCGGCGACGTCCACACCGCGCGCTTCGGCGCCCACGACACCCACTGACCCGACGTCTCGACGAGGAGAACGACCGTGACCACCGCACTGCCCACCCCGCCCGACGTGATCCGCTGCGCCTACGCCGAGCTGGTCGTCACCGACCTGCAGGCCTCGAAGTGGTTCTACACCGAACTGCTCGGCCTGGTGGTGACCCACGAGACCGAGGACACCCTCTACCTGCGGGCGTTCGAGGAGTACCTGCACCACTCCCTCGTCGTCCGGCAGGGGCCGGTCGCGGCGCTGGCGAAGTTCGCCTACCGCGTGCGCACCCCCGGTGACCTGGACCTGGCCGAGGAGTACTACCGCGCCCTGGACGTCCCGGTCCGGCGGGTGCCGGCCGGCACCACCCGCGGCATCGGCGAGGCCGTCCAGGTCGTCGACCCGCTCGGCTTCCCGGTAGAGTTCTTCCACGAGGCCGAGCACGTCGAGCGGTTCACCCAGCGCTACGACGTCCACGGGGCCGGGGCGATCTCGCGCCTGGACCACTTCAACGTCGTCACCCCCGACGTCCCGGCCGCCCGCGCCTACTACGAGGGCCTGGGGTTCAAGGTCTCCGAGGACATCGAGGACGAGCGGGGCACGGTCTACGCTGCCTGGATGTACCGCAAGCCCACCGTCCACGACGTGGCCCTCACCGGTGGGGACGGGCCGCGGATGCACCACATCGCCTTCGCGACCCACGAGCGCAGCCAGATCCTGCACCTGTGCGACCACCTCGGCGCCGTGCGCCGCTCCGACCAGATCGAGCGCGGCCCGGGCCGGCACGGGGTGTCCAACGCCTTCTACCTGTACCTGCTCGACCCCGACGGGCACCGCATCGAGATCTACACCCACGACTACTACACCGGTGACCCGGACAACCCGGTCATCACGTGGGACGTGCACGACAACCAGCGCCGCGACTGGTGGGGCAACCCCGTGGTCCCCTCCTGGTACGCCAACGCCTCCACCGTGCTCGACCTCGACGGCAACCCGCGCGCCGTCGTCGAGCGCACCGACGACCGCGAGGCCGACGTGACCATCGGGGCCGACGGCTTCTCCTACACCCGCAAGGACGACGAGGCCGTGGGTTTCAAGGTCGGTCACCAGGTGTGAGGACCGTCCGGCAGGCGCCGGTCTGGTCCCTGCGCCAACTCCTCTACTTCGTCACCGTGGCCGAGACGGGGACGATCACCGGCGCCGCCGAGCTGCTGGTGATCTCCCCGTCCTCGGTGGCCGCGGCGGTGGAGAAGCTGGAGCACGCGCTCGGGGTCCAGCTCTGCGTCCGCCGGAAGGCGCACGGCATCACCCTCACCGCCGCCGGGCAGGACCTGCTGGGGCGCGCGCGGGCCCTGCTGGAGGAGGCCGAGGAGGTGGCCGAGGTCGGCGGCGGGGTCGGGCAGGCCGTCGGGGGCAACCTCACCCTCGGCTGCTACCACACCCTCGCCCCGACCTGCCTGCCGCCGCTGCTGTCCACGTTCGCCCGGGAGCACCCCCGGGTCCGCACGACGTTCACCGAGGCCGACCAGGACAGCCTCCAGGACGGCCTGGACCGCGGGGAGCTCGACGTCGCGGTCCTGTACGACATGCAGGTCCGCGCCGGGACCGCGAGCCTGGAGCTGTTCCGCACGCGACCGCACGTCCTGCTCCCGGCGGGCCACCCGCTCGCCGGGGTGGCGGCGGTGCGGCTGCGCGACCTCGCCGCCGAACCGTTCGTGCTGCTGGACTCACCGCCCAGCTCCCAGGACGCGTTCTCGGTGTTCCGGCAGGCCGGGATCGAACCTCAGGTCCGGTTCCGGGCCGGGGGGCTGGAGACCGTCCGGGCGCTCGTCGGCCGGGGGCTGGGGTGGAGCATGCTGATCCAGCGCCCGTGGTCGGACCGCACGTACGAGGGCCGGGAGGTCCTCGTCCGTGAGATCGCCGACCCCGTCCCCGAGGTCCGGGTCCTGCTCGCCTGGTCCCGGCGCACCCCGCCCACCCGCGCCGCCCGGGCCTTCGCCCGGACGGCCCCGACGGTCTTCACGACCACCAGCACCAGCACCAGCACCAGTCACGCCGCAGTCGACGACGACGAAGGAGAACACCGTGTCCGCTGACACCACCACCGCCACCACCACCGAGGACGACCTGCTCGCCCGGGTCGTCGCCCCCGAGGGCACCGGTGAGGAGATCTTCGAACCGGCGACGGGTGACCTGCTGGGCCGCGCGCCCGTGCACACCACCGACGACCTCGAACGCCTCGTCGCGGCGGCCACCGAGGCCCAGGCCGGGTGGGCCGCGCTGGGGCACGGCGAGCGCAGCGCCCGCCTGAACCGCATCGCCGACCGCCTCGACGCCGTGGCCGAGCCGCTGGCCCGGCTGCTGGCCCGCGAGCAGGGCAAACCCCTCAACGGGCCGAACGCCCGGTTCGAGGTGGGGGCCTGCTCGTCCTGGCTGCGCGCGACGGCGGCCCTGGAGCTGCAGGAGGAGGTCGTCGTCGACGACGGCCAGCAGGTCTCCGTCCTGACCTACCGGCCCATCGGTCTGGTCGCGGCCGTCGGGCCGTGGAACTGGCCCCTGATGATCACCGTCTGGCAGGTGGCGCCCTCGCTGCGGATGGGCAACGCGGTCATCGTCAAGCCCTCGGAGAAGACGCCGCTGAGCGTGCTCGCCATGCTCTCGATCATGGCCGAGGAACTGCCCGAGGGGGTCCTCGGTGCGCTCTCCGGCGGCCGCGAGGTCGGCGCCTCCCTCGTCGCGCACCCGGCCGTGCGCAAGGTCATGTTCACCGGGTCCACCGCCGCCGGCCGCAAGATCGTCGAGGCGTCCGGGGCGAACCTGGCCCGCCTGACCCTCGAGCTCGGCGGCAACGACGCGGGCATCGTCCTGCCCGACGCCGACCCCAAGGCCATCGCCCAGGACGTCTTCTGGGGCGCGTTCATCAACACCGGCCAGACCTGCGCCGCGCTCAAGCGGCTCTACGTCCACGAGTCGATCCACGACGAGCTCGTCGAGGCGCTGGCCGAGGTCGCCCGCGCGATGCCGATGGGCCGCAGCCTGGACGAGGACAGCGTCCTGGGCCCGGTGCAGAACTCCATGCAGTTCGACGTCGTCTCCGGGCTCGTCGAGGACGCCAAGCAGCGCGGGGGCACCATCGTCACCGGGGGCGAACCCCTCACCGACCTCGGGCCGCTGTTCTACCCCGTCACCCTGGTGACCGGTCTGCACGACGGCGACCGGCTGGTCGACGAGGAGCAGTTCGGCCCGGCGCTGCCCATCGTGAAGTACTCCGACGTGGACGAGGCCGTCGCCAGCGCGAACCGGCTCGACGTCGGCCTGGGCGCCTCGGTGTGGTCCTCGGACCCGGCGCGCGCCCAGGAGGTCGCCGACCGCGTCGAGGCGGGCAGCGTGTGGATCAACTCCCACGGCGGCATCCACCCCATGGTCCCCTTCGGCGGGGTCAAGGGGTCGGGGTACGGCCTGGAGTTCGGCGTCGAGGGGCTCAAGGCGCTCGGGGTGCCCAAGGTCGTCACCCGGCGGTCCGCGGAGTGAGCCCGTACGCCCCGGGGCGCGTCGTCGTCGTCGGGGCGGGCTCGGCCGGGTCGGTCCTGACCCGGCGCCTGCTCGACGCCGGGCGGTCCGTCCTCCTGCTGGAGGCCGGACCGCCCGAGACGAACCCCGCGATCGCCGAGCTGGCCCGGCTCGGGGAGCTGTGGCACTCCGAGGTCGACTGGAACTACTACACCGTGCCCCAGCCCGGGGCCGCCGGGCGCCGGTTGCACCTGCCCCGCGGCAAGGTGGTGGGCGGCTCGCACGCCCTCAACGCCTGCATCTGGGTCCGGGGCTGCCGCCAGGACTACGACGACTGGGCCGCGGCCGGCAACGAGGGCTGGGGCTGGGACGACGTCCTGCCGGTGTTCCGCGGTGTGGAGGAGGTCCTCGACGTCGTCGCGGACTACCCCTTGCACCCGCTGCAGGCCGCCGTGCTCGAGGCCGTCCAGCAGGCCGGGGTCGCCCGCACGCAGGACTACAACGCCGGCCGGCTCGACGGGGTGGCGCCGCAGCAGGTCACGACCCGGGACGGGCGTCGGTTCAACACCTGGCACGCGTTCCTGCGGCCGGTGCTGGACCACCCGGACCTGGAGGTCGTGACCGGGGCCTGGGTCCACGAGTTGCTCCTGGACGGGGGCGCCGTGCGCGGTGTGCGGTATGCCGTCGAGGGCCGGGTCCACGAGGTCCGGTCGGACACCGTCGTGCTGTGCGCGGGCGCCCTGGACACCCCCCGGGTGCTCCTGCGCTCGGGGGTGGGGCCGGCCGGGGAGCTCGCCGAGGTCGGCGTCGCCCCCGTCCTGGACCTGCCCGGGGTGGGCCGCAACCTGCACGACCACCTGCTCGCCCCCGTCATCGCCACGGCCGAGCAGGAGGTGCCCCCGCCCGGGCCCGCGCACAGCGTCACCCAGGTGCACTGGTGGTGGCGTTCGCGGCCGGGTCTGGACCGGCCCGACACGCAGCCGATCGTGTTCTCGGTGCCGATGTACGACGAGACCCTCAGCGGGCCGGCCAACGCCTTCACCGTCTACGGGGGGCTCGTCACCCCGCGCAGCCGCGGCACGGTGCGCCTGACCGGCCCGGACCCGACGGCCCCCACCGCCGTCGACATCGGGGCGCTGACGCACCCCGACGACGTCGCCTCGCTGGTGGCGTCGGTGCAGCAGGCCCGTGAGGTCGTGCGCCAGCCCGCGCTGGCCCCGTGGGGGGCGGCCGAGCTGCACCCCGGCGCGGACGTGCGGGGCGCGGCGCTGGAGGAGTACGTGCGGCGCACCGCCGTCACGTACCACCACCAGGTCGGCACCGCCCGCATGGGCACCGACGACCTGGCCGTCGTGGACCCCCGCACGCTGGGGGTCCACGGGGTGGCGGGCCTGCACGTGGCCGACGCGTCGGTGATCCCCACGATCCCCGCGGGGAACACCAACGCCCCGGCCGTGCTGGTCGCCGAGAAGGCGGCCCGGGCGCTGACCGCGGTCAGCCTCGCGGGCTGAAGACCCCGGCGAAGAACTCGGGCAGTCCGGTCCGATCGGTCAGCGGCACCACCGCCGCCACGTACTGGTCGGGCCGGACGACCACCACGCACCCCGCCGGGTCGATCCCGCGGTCGGCGAACACGTCCTCCTCCGGGTGCCGGGCGTAGACCTTCTCGTAGTCGATCAGGCCGAACGGGCCCGTCCGCGGCAGGAACACCGCCGGGACCGTGCCCAGGTCCACCTCCGGGTGGGGGACCGGGTGCACGACCTTGACGTCGAACAGCGCGTCGAGGTCCTCCCCGGGCCGGGCGTGCGCCACGAGCGGGGAGGCCGGGTCCGTGGCCAGCCACTGCGCCCACGCGCTCAGCGCCGCGCCCGGGGCCCCGTCGGCGAAGGCGTACAACCGCCACCGGCCGTCGGCGCGGGCGTGGTGGCCGAGGTGGACGGGGTTGCCGTCGGCGACCCGGCTGACGCGCGGGGACTTGAAGCGCTTGCCGACCGTGAACCCCTTGGCGAGGTCCTGGTGCTCGTCGCCCGCGACGACCTGCGAGGCGGGGTAGTGGGTGCGGAACCCGGCGGGGAACTCGGCCGTGGCGGTGTAGAACTCCCCGAGCGCGCCGGGGTCGTCGAACTCCTCGGGCTTGCGCGCCATGAGCGTCGACCACTCCCGGTCGAAGTCGATGAGGTTCTGCGCGATGACCTGCCGCTCGGCGGAGTAGGTGCGCAGCAACGACTCCGGGCTGCGACCGGTGAGCACGTGGGCGAGCTTCCAGCCGAGGTTGAAGGCGTCCTGCATCGAGACGTTCATCCCCTGGCCGGCCTTGGCGCTGTGGGTGTGGCAGGCGTCACCGGCGATGAACACGTGCGGGTCGCGGTCGACGTCGTGCGGGACGTCGTCGAACTTGTCGGTCAGCCGGTGCCCGACCTCGTAGACGCTGTACCAGGCCACGTCCTTCACGTCGAGGGTGTACGGGTGCAGGATCGCGTTGGCCTTGGCGATCGCCGTCTCGACCGTCGTGGCGCGCACGGCGCCCGCGTCGTCGGCGGCCGTCTCGCCGAGGTCGACGTACATCCGGAACAGGTGCCCGCCCTCGCGCGGGATGTGCAGGATGCTGCCGGCCTGGGACTGGATGGCGCACTTGGTGCGGATGTCGGGGAAGTCGGTGACCGCGAGCGCGTCCATGACGGCCCACGCGTGCAGCGCGGCCTTGCCGTCCAGGGTCCGGCCGATGGCCCGGCGCACCCCGCTGCGCGCCCCGTCGCAGCCCACGACGTACCGCGCGTGGACGGTGCGCTCGGTGCCGGACGTCTCGCGCAGCCGGACCTCCACGGGACGGTCGCGGCCGTCCTGGTGCACCGTCAGGTCGACGAAGTCGTAGCCGTAGTCGGGTTCGGCCCGGCTGGGGGAGTTCGCCATGAACTCGGTGAAGTGGTCCAGGACGCGGGCCTGGTTGACGATGAGGTGCGGGAACTCGCTGATGCCGTGCGGGTCGTCCTGGGCGCGGGAGGTGCGGACGATGGAGGCGGGGTCGGCCGGGTCCGGCCCCCAGAAGCACATCTCGGTGATCCGGTAGGCCTCCTCGGTGATCGCGCCGGCGAACCCGAAGGCCTGGAACGTCTCGACGCTGCGGGCCTGGATGCCGTCGGCCTGGCCGATCGCCAGGCGCCCCTCGCGCCGGTCCACGAGGCGGGTCGTGATCTGCGGGAAGACCGAGAGCTGGGCGGCCAGGAGGACCCCGGCGGGGCCGGCCCCCACGACGAGGACGTCGACGTCCTCGGGCAGCTCGGGGTCCCAGGTGGTGCCGGCGGGGGCCGGGGCGACGCGCGGGTCGCCCGAGACGTACCCGTGGTGGTGGAACTGCATGAGGGATCCTCCCGGACGACGGTGTCGCCCCCGACGCTAGGTTTGCCCGGTACGGGGGTCAACCACCGGTGTCCGAGGTGGATCCTCGGGTCCGCAGAGGTGCCTCAGGCCGGGGGTGGGCCCAGGTCCTCGCCCAGCTCGGTCAGCACCGCCGAGGCGATCCGGAAGGCGTTGTTCGCGTCCGGCACCCCGCAGTACACCGCCGAGGCGAGGATGGTCTCGCCGATCTCGGCGACCGTGACGCCGTTGCGCCGGGCGGCGCGCACGTGCATCGCGAACTCCTCGTGGTGCCCGCGCGCGATGAGGGCCGTGAGGGTGATGAGCGAGCGCGTGCGCCGGTCCAGCCCGGGCCGCGTCCACACCGCGCCCCAGGCGTTCTCGGTGATGTAGCGCTGGAAGTCGGCGGTGAACCCCGTCGTCGCGGCCACGGCGCGGTCGACGTGCTCGTCACCCAGCACCTCCCGGCGCACGACCATCCCCGCGTCGTGCTCGGGGGTGTGCTCGGGGGTGTGCTCGTCGGTGTGCTCGTCGGTCACCGCGCCACCTCCGTCGTCACCCGCGCGGCCAGTTCCCGGACGACCCGGGCGATCTGCTCCGGGGCCTCGGCCGGTGCCTGGTGCGCCACGTCGTCCAGGACCACGAGCCGGCCCTCGCGCACCCCGTCGGCGATCTCGCGCAGCGACTCGGGCGGGCAGACGGCGTCGTGGGCGCCCGCGACGGCGACGACGGGCCGCTCGACCTCGCCGAGCCGGTCGCGGACGTCGAACGCGCCCAGCGCCCCGCACACCGCGGTGTAGCCGTCGGTCCCGGTGTCCCGCAGCGCGTGCAGCAGCGCGGCCCCCACCTGCGGGCGACGCTCGAGGAACCCGGGGGCGAACCAGCGCGCGGCCGTGGCGCTCACCAGGGAAGCGGTGCCCGAGGCCCGCACCTGGGCGGCGCGCTCGGCCCACGACTCGGCCGTCCCGATGCGGGCGCCCGTGCAGCACAGCACGGCTCCCAGCACCCGGTCGGGGTGGTCCAGGAGGAGCTGCAGCCCCACCTGCCCGCCGACGGAGTCGCCGGCGTAGAGGAACGGCCCGTCGTGGCGCTCGGCCACGGCGTCCACGACCCGCCGGGCGAGGTCGGCGATCGTGAGGTCCGCCGGGACGGGGCCCCGGTCGGCGCCGTGCCCGGGCAGTTCCCAGGCCACGACGTCGAACTCGCCGGCCAGCAGGTCGACGACCGGGCCCCAGCAGGTGGCGGCGGTCGTGCCCAGGGACGGGCCGAGCACGAGGACGGGTCTGTCGGGGTTCACGGGGTTCCTCCGCGCAGTCGCTCGGCCGCGGCGAGGTTCGCCGCGGCCCGGTCGGGGTGGACGGTCAGGCCCGCCAGCAGGTCCGCGGTCTGGGCGGTGGCCACGACCGTGCGGCGGGCCAGCAGGCGCAGGGTGTCCCACTCGGCGTGCCAGGCCCCGTCGGCGCGCTCGTCGACCTGGTCGGCGGCGGCCGCGTGCAGGGTGGCGGCCAGGGACGGGGCGACGATCGCGGTGGAGCGGACGAGCACCGACAGCACGGGGTTCGCCTTGTGCGGCATGGACGACGACCCGCCACCGGTCCCCTCCGACAGTTCCCCGACCTCGGGCCGCGACAGCGTCAGCACGTCGCGGGCGACGTGCCCGCAGGCGTCGGTCGTGGTGACCAGGGCGTCCCCGGCGCGCGTCAGGGGGCGGCGGGTCGTGTGCCACGCCGGGGCGTCGGCCAGATCGAGGCGGGCGGCCAGGTCGCGCCGGTCGGTCAGCACGCCGACGGGGCCGCCGGCTTGCACGGGGTACGTCAGCGCGGCCAGGTCGGCCTCGGCCCCGCTCAGCCCCGCGCGCCAGGCCGCGAACCGGTGGGCCAGCGGCACGGGCAGGGCCCACTGCGTCAGCGTGCGGGCCGTCACCTCGTGGTGGCCGTGGGCGGCGTCGAGCCGGTCCAGCGCCGCGAGCGCCGCGGCGAGGTGGGTGCGCACGCGCGCGACGGCCTCGCGCAGCATCAGCACGAGGGCGGTGTCGAGGACGTCCTGGCTCGTCAGCCCGGTGTGGACCTCGACGCCGGGGTTGGCCCGGCGCAGCGCCCCGACGAGGGGGATGACGGGGTTCCCGCCGGCCTCGACGTCCAGCGGCTCGTGCGGGCCGGCCAGTTCGGTGCCGGCCCAGGCCGACTCCACCGCGACCATCGCCGCGGTGAACGCCTCCTCGGAGAACACCGGCCCGGCCCGGTGGTCCCCGGGCCGGAACAGCTCGCTCACGGGGCGCTCACGAGGGGGTTTCCCCCGGCGCCTGGAGGAAGACGGTCTCCTCCGGACCCTGCAGGTGCACGTCGAAGCGGTAGCCGTCGGCCTCGGCGGCGGCGACGAGCGTGCCCGCCCGCGCCCCCGCGGCCGTGAGCAGGGCGTCCGTGGCCCCGTCGGCGAGCGGCAGGTACGCGCGGGTGCTCAGGCGGTGCAGCAGCCCGCGGGCGAAGACCGTCACGGCGAAGAACGGCAGCCCGTCCCCGACCGCGCCGGGGGTCAGGGTCGTGAAGGAGTAGCGGCCCGTGCGGTCGGTGGCGCAGCGGCCGAACCCGGTGAACGTCCAGCCGTCCCGGTGCAACGACCCCGCCCGCTGCACGACGGTGCCGGCCGGGTCGGCCTGCCACAGTTCCAGCAGCGCGTCCGGGACCCCGGCGCCGGCACCGTCGCGGACCGTGCCGTGCAGGCGGACGGCGCCGGGGGCCCCGGCCAGCACGAGGTCGGCGTCGCCGGGGTAGGGCAGGGCGTAGTGGAAGAACGGGCCCACGGTCTGGCCCGGGGTCGGTGCGAGGCGGGTCACCGGTCGTCCTCCTCGGTCTCGGTGGGGGTGCGGTGGGCGCCGGTGAGGACGATGTCCCAGCGGTACCCCGTGGCCCACTCGTGGGTGGTCACGTCGTGGTCGTACGTCGCGACGAGGCGCTCGCGGGCGGCCGGGTCGACGATGGACTGGTAGATCGGGTCCAGCGCGAACAGCGGGTCGCCGGGGAAGTACATCTGGGTCACCAGGCGCTGGGTGAAGTCGGTGCCGAACAGCGAGAAGTGGATGTGCGCCGGCCGCCAGGCGTTGTGGTGGTTCTTCCACGGGTACGGGCCGGGTTTGACGGTCGTGAACCGGTAGACCCCGTCGGCGTCGGTGAGCATCCGGCCCATGCCGGTGAAGTTCGGGTCCAGGGGGGCGGGGTGCTGGTCGCGCTGGTGGATGTACCGCCCGCCCGCGTTGGCCTGCCAGACCTCCACGAGCTGGTGGCGCACGGGCCGGCCGTCGCCGTCGAGGACGCGGCCGGTGACGACCATCCGCTCGCCCAACGGTTCCCCGCCGCGCTGGATCGTGAGGTCGGCCTCCAGCGGGTCGACGTCGCGCTGCCCGAACGCGGGGGCGAACAGCTCCACGCCCTCGGGGTCGACCTGGAACAGGTCCTTGGTGGGGTGGCGCAGCAGCGTCGAGCGGTACGGCGGGTAGTCCCGGCGCGGCTGGAACTCCGGTTCGCGGGCCGTCGCCCACTTCGCGGCCGTGTCCTCGATCTCGGCCGACAGCTCGGCCTGGCTCTCCAGCGCTCTCATCGTGCCGGCCATCCGGTGTAACCCTCCGCGAGGTAGGTGGACCCGGCCTCGGAGGAGACCAGGGAGTGCAGTTCCCCGAGCTGGCGCAGGTCGTCGAAACCCTCGTCGCCGGGGCTGCGGTGCAGCATCGTCGTCATCCAGTAGCTGAAGTGCTGCGCCTTCCAGACGCGGGCCAGGGCCCGGCCGGTGTACGCGTCGAGCAGGTCGAGGTCGTCCTTCGCCAGGGCGTCCGCCAGGACCTCGGCCAGCACCTTCACGTCGGCCAGGGCGAGGTTCAGGCCCTTGGCCCCGGTCGGGGGAACGGTGTGGGCGGCGTCGCCGGCCAGGACGAGGCGGCCGTGCCGCATCGGGGTCTGGACGAAA
Organism: Kineococcus halophytocola; assembly: GCF_041276425.1. Taxonomy (NCBI): domain Bacteria; kingdom Bacillati; phylum Actinomycetota; class Actinomycetes; order Kineosporiales; family Kineosporiaceae; genus Kineococcus; species Kineococcus halophytocola. The sequence continues at coordinate 18,757 of NZ_JBGFTU010000018.1, forward strand.
CTGCGGAACGGCAGGACCGAGCGGCTGACGACCGGGCCTTCGATCAGCTCGAACCCGTCCCGGCCGGCGAGGCGGCCCTGCAGCTCGTCCCAGATCCGCGCGTCGGACCAGTCGTCGGGGTTCTCGGCCGGGTCGCACTGGAAGTACATGCGCTGCACCGACTCCGTGCGCTGGCTGATGAGCGCGAAACCGGTCTCGGAACGGGTGTAGACGAGTTCGGGGGAACTCCGGGGGGCCTCGCAGAGGATGCCGAACCAGGCGAAGGGGTACTCCCGGAACCAGCGCCGGTGACCGGCCACGAGGTCGCGGCAGGCGCTGCGCGAGCCGTCGGCCCCGACGACGACTTCGGCCAGCACCTCGTGGGGCCGTCCCTCGGCGTCCGTGAACGTCACGCGGGGCGAGGTCGTCACGTCGTGGACCGCCACGTCGGACACGCCGTGGTGCAGGTCGCCGCCGTCGCGGGTGCGGGCGCGGTGCAGGTCGGTGAACACCTCGGTCTGGGGGTAGAGCCAGACGGAGTTCCCGACGAGGCGCTCGAAGTCGAGGTGGTGGGACTCGCCGTCGAAGCGCAGGAAGATCCCGCCGTGGCGGTCGCCCTCGGTGAGGACCCGCGCCGGGCCCTGGCCGTAGACCCCGGTGTCGGTGAGCAGGCGCACGCTGTCGGTCTCGAGGATGCCGGCGCGGTGGGTGGTCTCGATCTCGTGGACCGTGCGGTGGTCCAGGACCACGGTGTCGACGCCCGCCCGGTGCAGCAGGTGCGAGGCCATGAGGCCGGCGGGGCCACCCCCCACGACGACGACCCGCGTGCGGTGGGTCGTGGTCGGTGCGCGGGACGGCGTCGTCATGTCCGCAGGCTAGGGCGGCCCCGGGCGGGGGACCAGGGTGGAGTGCCACTGAGTGGAACGTAGGCTGAGGGGGTGGCCGGTCGTTCCGCCCCCGGGGCCTCCCTCGTGGACCGCACCCTCGGCGTGCTGGGCGCCTTCGACCCCGAGCACCGGGTCCTGCGGCTGGCCGACCTCGCCGCCCGCAGCGGGCTGGCGCCCTCGACGACCCTGCGCATCGCCCGCCGCCTGCAGGCCGGGGGGTTCCTCGCCCGCCGGGCCGACGGCGCGTACGTCGTGGGCCGGCGGACGTGGGACCTCGGGCTGCTGGCCCCGGTCCAGACCGACCTGCGCGACGTGGCGGCGCCGTTCCTGCACGACCTGCAGGCCGCGACGCGGGCGACGGTGCACCTGGCCGAGCGCGACGGGGACCGGGTGCTCTACCTCGACCGGCTCCAGGGGTCGACGTCGGTGCCGGTGGTCAGCCGCGTCGGCGGCCGGCTGCCCCTGCACACCACGGGGGTGGGCAAGGTGCTGCTGGCGCACGCGCCGGCCGACGTCGTGGCCCAGGTCCTGGCGGGCCTGGACCGCGTGACGCCGTACAGCATCACCTCGCCCGGGTTGCTGCGGCGCCAGCTCGCCCAGGTCCGGCGGGAGGGGTTCGCCAGCACCGCCGGGGAGATGGACGTGGGCAACGCCTCGGTGGCGGTGCCCGTGCGCGGGGCCGACGGGCAGGTCGTCGCGGCGCTGGGTCTGGTCGTGGCCACCCTCGGCCGGGACCGCCAGCGGCTCGTGGCCGCCCTCACGGTGGCCGCGGCGGGCATCGGCCGGGCCCTGCGGACCTGACCGACCCCGTCCAGGCCCCGTCCAGGCCCCGTCGGCGCCCCGCCCGGCGCACCGGGGAGTTCGGAGCCCCTGGTCGGAATCGAGCCGACGACCTACCGCTTACAAGGCGGTTGCTCTGGCCACTGAGCTACAGGGGCGCGCTCGCGCGCGGGCCGAGCTTAGCCCTTCGACCCCAGGTCCTCGACCAGGTCGGCGCTGGTCACCACCCGCGCGAACCCGCTGCCCAGCGCGGCGAGGAACGCCGTGTGCGCGAGGTCCCCGGGCACCCGGACCCCGCCGAGCTCGAGGTCGGGGGCCGCGCAGGCGTCGGCCACGACGGTGACCGCGAAACCGCGTTCGGCGGCCGAGCGCACCGTGGAGTCCACGCACATGCTCGTCATCATCCCCACGACGACCAGGTCCTCCACGCCGCGCTCGCGCAGCAGGTCCTCCAGCCCCGTGCCCAGGAAGGAGTTCGGGGCGTGCTTGACGACCAGGGCCTCCCCGGGCCCCGGCGTGAGCGAGGGGTGGATGTCGGCCCCGGGCGTGCCCGGCCGCAGGAACGGCACGTCGCCCAGGCTGTGGTGCTGGACGTGGACGACGACGAGCCCGGCCTCGCGGGCCGCGGCGAGCACCCGGCCGGCGGCCCGGGCCGCCTCCTCGGGGCCGACGAGGGGGAAGGCCCCGCCGGGGAAGTAGTCCTGCTGGACGTCGATGACGACGAGGGCGCTGGTCACGGCGTCATCCTCGCCGACGGCCCCCGGTCCCGGCGCCCGGGTGGGCGGACTGCCGGCAGCAGACCACCTCGGGCGCCGGGAACTGGGCGATGTGTCCAGTTCCGCCGCGATCACTGGACAGGATGACGTCCGTCCGGCGTCATGGGGCCATGACCTCTCGCACCACGTCCTCCAGCACGTCCCCCAGCACGTCCTCCAGCACGTCCTCCAGCACGCCCCCCACCGTGACCGTCGGCGCCTACCTGGCCCACCGCCTCGTCGAACTCGGCGGAGCGCACCTGTTCGGCCTGCCCGGCGACTTCAACCTCGCCCTCCTCGACGAGATGCTCCAGGTGCCGGGGATCGAGTGGGTCGGCAACACCAACGAGCTCAACGCCGCCTACGCGACCGACGCCTACGCCCGCACCACCCGCGGGGTCGCCGCCCTCGTCACGACCTACGGCGTGGGGGAGCTGTCCGCCGTCAACGGCATCGCCGGCAGCTACGCCGAGGACGTCCCCGTCGTGCAGGTCACCGGGATGCCCGAGACCGGCGCCTGCCAGCGCGGGGCCCTGCTGCACCACTCCCTGGTCGACGGCGACCACGAGCACTTCGCCCGCGCCTACCGCGAGGTCACCGCCACCGGGGCCGTGCTGCGCGCCGCCGACGCCGCCCTGGAGATCGACCGCGTCCTGCGCGTCGCCCTCGAACGCTCCAAACCCGTCTACCTCGGCGTGCCCGCCGACGTCGCCCTCGCCCACGTCTCCAGCGCCCCCCTGCGCCGCCCCCTGCGCCCGGCCCCCAGCGACCCCGTCGCCCTGCAGGACCTGCGCACCGCTCTGGCCGAGGTCCTCGCCGGCGTGCCCTCGCTCACCGTGCTGGCCGGGACCCAGGTGCACCGCCGCCGCGCCGAGGGCGGGCTCGCGGCGCTCGCGGACCGGGACGGGGTGCGCGTGGCGACCCTCGTGGGCGCCAAGGCGATGCTGCCCGAGCAGCACCCGGCGAGCCTGGGCACCTACCAGGGCGCCCTGACCATCTCCCCGGACGTGCGGGAGGCCGTCGACGGGGCCGACCTGCTCGTCCTGGCCGGCGCGGTCCTGTCCGACGTCATGACGGGGCTGTTCAGCCACGGCTTCGACCCCGCCCGCGCGCTCCGGCTCGGCATCGCCGACGCGGTCGTCGACGGCGTGACGTTCCACGACGTGCGGCTGGAGGACACCCTCCCGCTGCTGGCCGAGGTCGCCGGCGAGCGCGCCTTCGCGGCCCTGGACCCCGTCGAGGCCGCCTGGCCCCACGTCGGCCCCGGCGAGCACCGGGACACCGGTGCCGCGGACGCCCCGCTCACGCAGCACACCCTGTGGCGGACCGTGCAGGGCTGGCTGCCCGAGGACGCGATCGTCCTGGCCGACGCCGGCACGTCGCTGTACGGGACGCTGGAACTGCGGCTGCCGCCGGGGGCCGAGCTCCTCCTGCAACCCATCTGGTCCTCGATCGGGTTCACCGTGCCCGCCCTCCTGGGGACCTGCCTGGCCGCCCCGCAGCGCCGGTCCGTGCTGTTCGTGGGCGACGGCGCCGCGCAGCTGACCGTCCAGGAGGTCGCCACCGTCCTGCAGCGCGAGACCGTCCCGGGCCGGCCCGCGCCCGTCGTCGTCGTGGTCGACAACGCCGGGTACACCATCGAGCGCGTCCTGCGCAGCCCCCGGGCAGTCTACCAGGACGTCACGGCGTGGGACTGGCTGGCGCTGCCGGCCCTGTTCGCCCCCGGCCGCGACGTGCTCACCGCCCGCGCCGGGACCGGGGCCGAGCTCCAGGACGCGCTGACCCGGATCGCCGCGGACCCGGGCCGGCCGGCCGTCCTGCACGCCGTCCTGGACGCCGCCGACGTGCCCCCGCTGCTGGCGCGGCTGGGCCGGGCGGTCGCTTCAGGTCCGGGGGAGGCGGTCCGGTGAATCGTTGACGCACCACGCACCACGCACCACGACACCGGACCCCGGGGCGACCCCGATGACGCGCACCCCCAGAGCCCAGCGGACCAGACCCCCCGTCCCGGCCGGCATGCCCCCGGCGGACCGCTCCAGGCCGTGGGCAAGCCCTGGCAGGCCCAGCCGTGGGGCCACGGCTTCGCCGAGGACCGCACCGCGCCGCGCGACGCCGTGCAGCACGCGCTGCAGGACGTCATCGCCGACGGGACCCACGACGAGATCCTCCAGCGGTACGGGGTCGGTGACGGGGCTCTGCACACCACGGCGGTCCACGGCGGAGCCTGATGCATCCCGGATGCTCACTTAGGGTGAGGAGAGACGGTGCTCCACCCCGGATCACCGCCACGGCCACCCGAGGAGCCCGGTGCCGCAGCAGCAGGACCACGACCACGATCGGGACCAGGACCACGTCCCCGCCTACGGCGAGGTCGACCTGACGACGTGCGAGAGCGAACCCATCCACGTCCCGGGCGCGATCCAGCCCCACGGCCTGCTGCTGGCCCTCGACGGCCGGGACCACCGCGTCGTCGTCGCCTCGGAGAACACGGCCGGCCTGCTCGGTCGCGCGCCGGGGTCCGTGCTCGGGGCCGACCTGGCCGAGCTCCTGGGCGCGGACGTCGCCGCGCGGGTCCTGCAGGCCCAGGAGGACGACAACCGCGAGGAGGCCCTGCACGCCCGCCTCGTGCTGGGCGGGGCCGAGGTCGACGTCGACGTCGTCGTGCACGTCAGCGGCGAGCGCACGGTCGTGGAGGTCGAACCCGTCGGGCCCGACGCCGCCCCGGTCTCCTACCGCGCCACCCGGGGGGCGATCGCCCGGCTCGCCGGCACCAGCGGCATCGAGGCCCTGTGCCGCCGGCTGGCCCGGGAGGCCCGCACCGTCCTGGGCTTCGACCGGGTCATGGTCTACCGCTTCGACGCGCAGTGGAACGGCGAGGTCGTCGCCGAGGACCACCGCCCCGGCCTCGAACCGTTCCTCGGGCTGCGCTACCCCGCCAGCGACATCCCCGCCCAGGCCCGGCGGCTGTACGCCCTGAACTGGACGCGGCTGATCGCCGACGCCGAGTACCGCCCCGTGCGCCTGGAACCCCTCGTGGACCCGGGCACGGGAGCACCGCTGGACCTGTCGCACTCGGTGCTGCGCAGCGTCTCGCCCATCCACCTGGAGTACCTGCACAACATGGGCGTCACCGCGTCCATGTCGATCTCGCTGATCGTGGACGGGCGGTTGTGGGGGCTGGTCGCCTGCCACCACTACTCCGGTCCGCACCGGCCCGGCTACGACGCCCGCTCGGCCGCGGAGTTCCTGGGGCAGACCGCCTCCCAGCTCGTGGGGGAGCGGGCCCGCTCGCACGAGCGGGACGAGGCGCTGGCCGCGCAGGAACTCATGTCCGACCTGCTCGCGCAGGTCTCGGCGCTGGGCCGGGACCCGCTGACCTCCCTGGTGGAGGACGGGCGCGTGGTCGACCTGCTCGGCGCGGGCGGCGTCGCGGTGTGGGACGGGAACCGGCTGCTGACCGCCGGGCGGGTGCCGCCGTGGGCCCACGTCCAGCGCATCGCGCGCCTGCTCGGGCGGGCCGACGGCGCCGTGACCTTCACCGACCACCTCGCCACCCTCGACCCGCGCCTGCGCGAGGTGGCGGGCACGGCCTCGGGGGCGCTGCGCATCGGGCTGGACGGCAACGGCTGGATGCTGTGGCTGCGCCCGGAGCAGCCCGAGACCGTCTCGTGGGGCGGGGACCCGCACGAGGCCAAGACCGTCGAGGTCGAGGGGTCGGAGGCGCGGATCAGCCCCCGCAAGAGCTTCGAGAAGTGGCAGGAGGTCGTGCGTGGCCGCAGCCTGCCGTGGCGGCCCTGGCACGCCTCCACGGCCGAGCGGCTGCGCAGCCAGCTCACCGCGATCATGCTGGGCCGCTCCCGCGACCAGATCGCCATCGCCGAGTCCCTGCAGCGCGCCGTCGTCCTCGACGAGGCCCCCGAGGTGCCCGGGCTGGACGTGCACGCCCGGTACCGGCCCGCCGCGGGCGGTCAGCTCGGCGGGGACTGGTGGGACCTGCTGCCCCTGGAGGGGGGCCGGGTGGCCGTCGTCGTCGGGGACGTCGCCGGTCACGGCGTGCACGCCGCCGCGGCCATGGCCCAGCTGCGGACCGCGCTGCGGGCCTACCTGCTGGAGGGGCACAGCCCCGCCGCCGCGCTGGACCGGCTCGACGCCCTCGTGGCCACGCTCAACGGCAACCACACGGCGACGGCCCTCGTCGGGGTCGTCTCCCCCGGGGACGGGTCCGGGGCGGGGGCCGGCGCGGTGGTCGAGCTGGCCAGCGCCGGCCACCCCCCGCCGCTGCTGGTCAGCGCCGAGGGGGCGTCCTCGCCGGCCATCCAGACCCGGCCGGTCCTGGGGCTGGGGTTCGGCCCCACCCACGGCGGGCCCGAGGAGGTCTCCACGCTGCCGGTGCCGGCCGAGGCCGTGCTGCTGTTCTTCAGCGACGGCCTGGTCGAGCGGCGCGGGGCGAGCCTGACGGTCACCACCGTGCAGCTCGGGCAGGAGGCCGCCCGGGCCGTCGCGCAGGGGCTGGACACGGCCCAGGTCGCCGACCGGTTGCTGACCGCCGTGCCCGGCCGCGCCGAGGACGACACCACCCTCGTCCTGGCCCGGCTCGCCCGCGACCACGGTCTGACCTAGGCTCACCACCGGTGTCGAGACCAGGCCCCGCGGTTCGTGCTGCCCGCCAGGGGCAGAGGGGCGGGTGCTGGCCGAGGAGAGGGGACACCGTGCAGCCACAGGTGCGTGACGAGGTCGCGGCCGCGGACGTCTCGGCCATCACCGGTGACGCACCCGCCGCCGTGCTGCTCGTGCACCTGTCCGAGCGCACGGTCGTGCACGTCAACCCCGTCGCCCGCCAGCTCGCCCCCGACGCCGTGCTGCCCCTGTCGGTCGACGCGTGGTCCGACGCCGCCCGGCTGCTGGACCTCGACGGCGCCGAGCTGTCCGAGACCGAGCACCCGCTGTCGCGGGTCGCCCGCTCCGAACCCGTCGTCGGGCAGGCGGTCTCGGCGGCCGCCGGCAGCGACCTGGGGGACCGGCGCGAACCCCTGTGGGTCGTCGCCCTGCCGATGGCCGGGGCCCCCATGCTCGAGGACCACGCCCTCGTCGTCTTCCTGCCGCTGCGCGACCGGCGCGCGGCCCGGGCGGCCATGGACGCCGCCACCGAGCAGGCGGTGCTGCGCGACCGGGCGGTGCTGGCCACCGGCCTGTCCTTCACCGTCGCCGACGCCCGCGACCCCGACCTGCCGCTGGTGTGGGTCAACCCCGCGTTCACGGCCACCACCGGGTACGGCATGGACGAGGTCGTGGGCCGCAACTGCCGGTTCCTGCAGGGGCCCGGCAGCGACCCCGCCGCCCGCACGACGATGCGCGAGGCGCTCGAGGCGGGCGAGCCGGTGACCGTCACGCTCCTGAACTACCGCAAGGACGGCCTGGCCTTCTGGAACCAGGTGGCCATGAGCCCCATCTTCGGCCCCGACGGCGCGCTGACCCACTACGTCGGCATCCAGACCGACGTGAGCGGGCGCGTGGCCGCCGACCGGGCGCGCGACGACGCGCTGGCCGCCGAGCGCGCGGCCCGGGCCGAGGCCGAGGAGGCGCGGGCGCGGGCCGAGGAGCACCGGGCCCGCCTGGACCTGCTCGCCGAGGCGACCCACCGGCTCTCCGGCACCCTCGACGTGGGGGAGTGCCGCCGCCGGCTGCTGCGGCTGGTGGTGCCCCAGCTCGCCGACTGGGCCGTGGTGATCAGCCCCGACGACAAGGGCCAGATCGGCCAGGTGACCGCGCTGCACGCGCGGGCCGAGGAGACCGGGCGGTTCGAGGAGTACCTGGACGCCCTGCGGCGCACCGCCCTGCGCGGGCCCCTGCAGGAACTCCTGCTGCAGGGCGCCTCGGCCCGCCGGATCGGCGACTACGGCTCCCCGCAGGTGCGCGAGCTGCGGCGCGGCTGGGTCCGGGACGAGCGCGTCCTGGACCTGTCCGACGAGCTCGGGGTCACCTCTGTCCTCGTGGTCCCCCTCCCGGGACGTCGCCGCGACAACGACCTCATGGTCCTGGTCCGCACCGGGGAGGGGGAGGAGCACACCGACGACGACCTCGGCATCGCCGTCGACCTCGGCCGCCGCGCTGGGCTGCTGCTGGACAACGCCCGGCTCTACGAGGAGCAGCACCACATCGCCACCGAGCTGCAGCGCAGCCTGCTGCCTGACCTGCCGCACGTCCCGGGCCTGCAGCTCGCGGCCCGCTACCACGCCGGCCAGGACGGCAACGACGTCGGCGGCGACTTCTACGAGGTCATCGACGTCCCCGGCGACGGCGTCGCCGTGGTCATCGGCGACGTCGCCGGCCACGACGTGTACGCCGCGGCGGCGATGGGCCACCTGAAGGGCCTGCTGCGCGCGTGCGCCTGGGACCGGACGCTGGAGTCCCCGGCCGCGGTGCTCTCGCGCGTGGACGAGCTGACCGTGGCGCTGGGCATGACGACGATGGCGACGGTCAGCTACGCCCGCCTCGTGCCGGACGGGCCCGGCCACTGGTCGCTGGAGCACTCCTCGGCCGGGCACCCGCCCCTGCTCGTGCGCCACGAAGACGGCACCGTGCGGTACCTGCCCGACGCCTCCGACGTCCCGCTCGGGGTCGAGCCCGCGCTGCGGCGCGAGACGCGGACCGAGCGCCTGCCCGTGGGGTCGCTGCTGCTGGGCTACACCGACGGCCTCGTCGAACGGCGCGGGGAGGTGCTCAGCGTGGGGCAGGAGCGGCTCGCGCGGGTCGTGGCCGCGGCCCCGCACGACCCGCAGGCCCTGTGCGACCACCTGCTCGCCGAGCTCGGCGACAGCCACGACGACATCGCGCTGCTCGCCGTGCGGCTCTGAGCCGCGCTCCCGGTCGCCGGGACGGGTTTTCCGGGAGATGGTGCTGGCGATGTGCCAGTCCACCCCGCCCGCCGACCTCGTCCTGGTCATGGACGCCACGGCGGGCCGCCACGCCCGGCGGTTCCTCGACGAGCACTGGTGCGACGTGCACGCCCGGGACCTGCGGCCCCAGGGTGACCTCGTGGTGACCGAGCTGGTGACGAACGCCGTCCGGCACGGGGCACCCCCGGCGGTCCTGGCCCTGGAGTGCCAGGGCCGGGACGGGGTCAGCATGCGCGTCAGCGACGCCGGCCCGGACGCCCCGGAACTGCGTGAGGCGGGCCCGGAGGCCCTCGGCGGCCGCGGCATCGCCCTGGTCGACGTGCTGAGCGCGCAGTGGGGCGTGGAGGCCGGGCCCGACGGCAAGACCGTGTGGTCCCGGCTCGTGGGGCAGGTTCCAGCGGGCTGAGGCGGGCCGACCTGGCTACCGTGGTCCCACCTTTCCCAGAGGTGCCCGTCCCGCGCACGAACCAGCAGGTGCAGACAGCCGCCCGCATGGACATCGGAGTTCCCATGGTCACCCCTGCCCAGAACGCCTCCCGCCCGACCGACCCCACCCGCCGTCGCGTCCTCGGCGCCGCCGGGGCCCTCGCCGCGGGCGGGGCCCTGTCCGCGTGCAGCGGTTTCTCCACCCCGGACTCCGGCGGTTCCGGATCGGGGTCCGGGGACGGCGCGCTCACGATGATCACGTGGGCCTCCGACGTCGAGAGCGCCGCCTTCGCCGCGCTCGCGGACGGTTTCGAGGCCGAGACCGGCACGGCGGTCGACCTGCAGGTCGTCCCGTACTCCGAGGTCCTCACCGCCGTCGACACCGGCCTGCGCACCGACTCCCCGCCGGACCTGTTCCGCGTCAGCTACACCGACGTGGCCGCCTACCGGCGCCAGGGGGTGCTGGCCGACCTCGCCGACGCGGACACCCTGGAACCGGCGTTCCTGCTCGCCTTCTGGGCGGCGGTCACCGACGAGCGGGGCACGTTCGGCGTCCCGCACCACACCGACACCTCGATGGTGCTGCTCAACACCGCGGCCGTCGCCTCGGCCGGGCTGGGCCCGCTGCCCACGACCCTGGACGACGCGTGGACGTGGGAGCAGTTCGCCGACGCCCTCGCCCGCATCCAGCCCTCCCGCGCCGACACCTACGCGTTCGCGGCGAACTGGCAGAACGCCGGGGCCTACCGCTGGCTGAACTTCGTCGACCAGGCCGGGGGCCGGTTGCTGAGCGAGGACCTGCGGTCCGTGGTCACCGACGACCCGGGGGCGCTGAAGGCCCTGACCTTCACCCGCGACCTGTTCCGCCGCCAGCTCACCCCGGCGAACGCCTCGGCCCGCGGGCAGGCGGCCAGCGACCTGTTCCTCAACCAGACCGTCGCCACCGCGTTCGCGGGGGACTTCCTGCTGAGCGAGATCGAGGGGGGCGGGTTCGAGTACTCCGCCACGTTCCTGCCCCGCGACGTCAACGCCTCGGCCGACCTCGGCGGCAACGCCCTCGTGGCCGTGGAGGCGAGCCCGAACCGGGACCGGGCGCTGGAGTTCCTCACCTACTGCGCGCAGGCCGAGCAGATGGCGGCGTTCTGCACCGCGGCCTCGGTCCTGCCGACCCGCGGCGACATCGACGCCTCCTCGCTGCGCTACCCCGTGCGGCCCGACCTCATGGAGCTGTACGTGCAGCAGGCCCAGGCGATCCGCGAACCCCTCGTGCAGCAGGTCGTCGTGCCCAGCTTCAGCGCGATCAACGCCCAGTTGCGCGACCGGCTCGACGAGGTGTTCCTCGGCGGCGACGACGACGCCACCGCGCTGAGGAGGATCACCGACGGTGTCGCGGCGGTGCTGCAGACCTCGTGAGCGCGGCCACGACGACCCGGGCCACCACGCCCGGGGTCGCGCCCTCGCGCCGGCCGGCGGTGCGCCGCTGGGCGACGTCGTACCTCATGCTCGCCCCGGCCCTCGTGCTGTTCGGGGTGTTCGTCCTCTACCCCCTCGTGGGGGCGGTGCGGATCTCGCTGACGAACTCCACCGGCATCGGCCAGGCGCAGTTCGTCGGGCTGGCGAACTACCGCGCCATGCTGGCGGACCCGACGTTCTGGCAGGCGGCGCGCAACACGGCGCTGCTGGCCGTGGTGTCCGTGCCCGTGAGCCTGGCCCTGGGGCTGGCGATCGCCCTGCTGCTGCGCGAGCGCATCCCCGGCGGGGGGCTGTTCCGGGCGGTGTTCCTCGCCCCGTACGTCATCTCCGGGGTCGTCGTGGCGATGGCCGGCCGCTGGGTCTTCGACCAGAACGTCGGCATCGTCGACCGCGTCCTGGCCGGGGCCGGTCTGCCGCAACCGGACTGGCAGTCCGACGGGACGGCCGCCGCGGTGTCCGTCGTCCTGGTGCTGCTGTGGGCGCGCTCGGGACTGGCCGTCATCCTCTACCTCAGCGCGCTGCAGGGCATCGACCGGGACGTGCTGGAGGCCGCCGAGCTCGACGGCGCCTCGTCCTGGCAGCGGCTGCGCGAGGTCGTGTGGCCGCTCATGCGCCCGACCACGTTCTTCCTCACCGTGATGATGGTCATCGAGACGTTCCAGGTGTTCGACATCGTCTGGGTCATGACCAAGGGGGGCCCGGCGGGGTCCACCGAACTGCTCGTCACCTACGCCTACGGGCAGGGTTTCGCCGCCCGTCGCGAGGGTTACGGGTCGGCCATCGGCGTCGTCGTGTTCGTCGTCGTGCTCGCGGCCACCGTCCTGTGGTGGCGGGCCCAGCGCTCCAGCGAGGACGAGCAGTGAGCGGGGCGCGGACCGCGGCCCGCCCCGACGCCGACGCCGGCACCGCCCGCGGCCCGCGGGCGCGGCGGGGGTCGCGACGGGCCAGGGTCGTCGTCCTCCTCGTGCTGAGCCTGGTCTGGCTGTTCCCGCTGTACTGGATGCTCGTCACCGCGGTCTCGCCGCGCGACGACCTCGCCTCCGGGCGGGTGGGCCTGCTGCCCACGACGCTGGACCCCGGCGGGTTCTCCCGGGCGCTGACGCAGTTCCCCGTGCTGCAGTGGGCGCAGAACTCCCTGGCCATCGCCGTGGTCGCCGTCGTCATCACGGTCGCCGTCGACGTCACGGCCGGGTACGTCCTGGCCAAGCACCGGTTCCCGGGGCGGGCGGTGGTGTTCTTCCTCATCATCGCCACCCTGATGATCCCCATCCAGGTGCTGCTCATCCCGCAGTTCGACCTCGTCAACTCCCTCGGCTGGATCAACTCCTACTGGGCGGTCATCGTCCCGCGCTCGGCGGAGGCGTTCGGGGTGTTCCTGGCCCGGCAGTACTTCCTGTCCCTGCCCGACGAACTGCTCGAGGCCGCCCAGCTCGACGGGGCCGGGCAGCTGCGGACCCTGTGGTCGGTCGTCCTGCCGCTGTCCCGGCCGCTGGTGGCCGTGCTGGTCGTCATGACGTTCATGTACCGGTGGAACGAGTTCGCCTGGCCGCTGGTGGCGCTGCGCGACCCGGCCCTCTACACGCTGCCGGTGGGGTTGTCGTTCCTGCAGAGCCAGTACACGACGGACTACCCGGCCCTCATGGCCGGCGCCCTCGTCTCGGTGCTGCCCGTCCTGGTCCTGTTCGGCATCGCCCAGCGGCAGTTCGTCGCCGGCATCGCCCGCAGCGGCCTGAAGTGAGGGCGCTCAGGGGTCCGGGATCGTCACGACGAGGCGGAACCCGCCGGCCGGGGTGGGGGCGGCGTGCACCTGCCCGTCCAGCAGCGCGGCCCGCTCGCGCAGCCCCAGCAGCCCGTGCCGGGCGCTGGGCAGGGCCAGGACCGGCCCGGTGGCCGGGCCGTTGGCGACCTCCACCCGCGTGCGGGCACCGTCGTGGACCACCGAGACGGTGACCTCGGCGCCGGGGGCGTGCTTGCGGACGTTCGTCAGCCCCTCCTGCACGGCGCGGAACACCGCGCGCTGCACCGGCGCGGGCAGGTCGCCGGGCACGTCGACGGTGCTGCGCACCACCAGCCCGCACCCGGCGGTGAGCCCGTCCAGGTCCCCGACCCCCGGCTGCGGGCCGTCCCGGCGCGCGGAACCCCCCGCGGTGCGCAGCACCTCGACCATCGCGCGCAGCTCGTCCAGGGTGCGCACGCTCAGCTCGCGGATGGTGCGCGCCGCCGAGCGCGTGGTTTCCTCCGCCGCGGTCACCTGCAGCGCCCCGGCCTGCACGGCGATGAGGCTCACCTGGTGGGACACGACGTCGTGCATCTCCCGGGCCAGCACGGCCCGCTCGCGCTCCAGCACCTCCCGCGCGACCCGCTCGTCGATCTCGGCCAGCCGGCGCGACAGCTCCCGGCGGGTGACCACCAGTTCCCCCAGCGCCCACGGGGCCGTCGCGAACAGCAGGCCGTACAGCACGGCGCTGACCCACTCGTCGGCGTCCTGGGGCAGTTCGGTGGCCACGAGGTTGCCGCCGAGGACGACGAGCGCGGCCACCACCCCCACCGGCCGCCGGCCCCGGGTGCGGACCGCCAGCGTGAACACCACGGCCATCGCCGCCACGAGGGCGTAGCCGTAGTACAGGCCCACGGCCGCGACGAGCGCCGTCACCCACGGCAGGCGCCGGCGCAGCGGCAGGACGCAGGCCGTCACCAGCGCGGCCGCGGTCGCCCCCGTCGAGGCGTACGGCAGCCCGATGAGCGCGTCGACGACGGCCAGCAGCACCAGTCCCGCCTCGGCGAGCCCCCGCCGGAGACCGGGGCGGGCCGGCAGGGCCCTCACCCCCGCCTCTCCGCCCGCTGTCCCGCCCGCGGCAGCACCTCCGGCTCGTCGGGGACGTCCGGGGGCACCCGGCGCGGGCCGGCCGTCGCCGGGCGCGGCCGGTCCTGGCGGTGCAGCCGGATCGCCACGAGCGCGACGTCGTCGCCGGGCTGGGCGTGCAGCAGCCGGCGCAGCACCTCCTCGCACGTGGCGTCGACGTCCTGCGGGTAGCCGTCGGCGTCGCGCGGCTCGCGGGCCACCGCGTCCGCGACGGCCTCCAGCAGCCGGTCCAGACCGGCCTGCAGGGACTCCCCGCGACGCTCGACGAGCCCGTCGGTGTAGAGCAGGACGGTGCTGCCGCGCTCGACCTCCACCGTGTGCTCGTGCCGCGGGGCCGCCGGGTCCACCCCCAGCAGCAGGTCGCGCTGACCGGGGACGTCCAGCAGGCGGGGCACCCCCTCGCGCGAGACCAGGACCGGCGGCGGGTGACCCGCGGTGGACCAGCGCAGCCGGGTCAGGCCGCGCCGGGTCAGGTCCTCGTCCTGCTCCAGCCGACCCACCACGCACGTGGCCATCGTCCCGACCTGCAGCGTGCTCATCGCCGCGTCCGTGGCCGTGAGCACGTCGGCCGGGCCGCGACCCGTCATCACCGCAGCCGCGCGCACGAGGGTGCGCACCTGGCCCATCACCGCGGCGGCCGTGCGGTCGTGCCCCAGGACGTCCCCGACGACCAGCACGCTCGCGCCGTCGTCCTGCAGGAACGCGTCGTACCAGTCGCCCCCCACCTGCGCGGCCTGCGCCGCGGGCAGGTACCGGACGACGACGTGGGCGTGGTCCGGCTGCGGCGGGTCGGTCAGCAGCGCGCGCTGCAGGGTCTCGGCGATCTGCAGCTGGGCGCGCACCAGCCGCCCCTCCTCCACGGCGGTGCCGATGCGGTCGGCCAGCGTCTGCGCGAACGCCACGACGTCCTCGCCCGGACCGGCGGCCGGCCGGGCCGTGGCCGTCCGGCGGGGGTCGGCACCCAGGTCCGTGGCCGGGGTGGCCGCGGCCGGCGGGTGGGGGGCGGCCGGAGCCGCCGGCCCCGGCCCGTCCCAGCCCAGCGTCAGCACCCCCAGGGACCGGCCCCTGGCGCGCACGGGGACCGCCACCGCCGGTCCCCGCCGGTCCGGCCCGTCCCCGGCGGTGCCGGTCGTGAGCACCTCGGTGCGCCCGTGCACCAGGGCCCGGACGACGGGGGGCGGGACCACCCGTCCCTCGTAGCGGGTTTCGTGGTGGGTTTCGTGGTGGGCGTCCTGCCGGGCCGGGCCGGCGTGCTGCGCGGCGACGTCGTCCAGGTGCTCCAGCACGAGCTGCACCGCCGAGGCCGGCGCGGTCCCGTCCGTGCCCGCGCGGGTCTGGGCCGCGAGGGCGTCCACGGCGGCCTCGGCCCGCTCGGAGGCCTCCAGCACCGTGACGACGCACCGGTCGGCCAGCGCGGGCACGACCAGGCCGGGCACGAGGCGGACGGCGGTGTCGGGGTCGCGGTGCGCGCTGAGCAGCTCCCCGACCCGGGCCAGCAACCCGGCGCGCTCGGCGGCGGTCTCGGCGGCGCGCTGGGCCTGCACCCGCTCGCTGACGTCCAGGAAGTACAGCGCGAGCGTCGACCCGTCCGGGACGGCCCGCACCTCGTACCAGGCGTCCAGGGGCGGGGGGTAGTAGGCGTCGAAGACGCAGGGCGTCCCGGAGGCCAGCGCCCGGCGGTAGCCGGCCTCGAAGGCGGTGCCCACGGTGGCGGGGAACAGGGCCCACAACGACCCGCCCACGAGCTGCTCGCGCGGCAGGCCGAGGGCGGCCTCCGCCTGCCGGTTGACGTAGGTGATCGGCCAGGACTCCTCGGCGGTGTCCAGCACGAGGTACCCCGCGGCCATCGTCTCGGTGATCTGCTCGACGCGGCGCCGGCTGTCGGCCAGCGAACGGGCCAGCTCCTCCCGCGCGGTGACGTCGTCGACGATGACGCACAACCCGGTGACCTCCCGCGTCCCGGGCCGGTGCACGGGGTGGAAGGTCAGGGACCAGTGCCGCAGGTGACCGGGGCGGGCGCTGACCTCGCCGGACAGCGGGACGTCGCGCATGGGCACGCCGTCGGCGATCACCCGCCGGTACAGCTCCTCGGCGCGGGCCCCGGTCTGCCCGTTGACCTCGCTGGGGGTGCGCCCGACCAGCTCCTGCACCGTCCGGCCGTTCATCTCGGCGAGCACGGCGTTGACCCGCACGTGGCGCAGGTCGAGGTCGAAGACGCCGATCCCCAGCGGGGCCCCGGCGAGCAGGGAATCGAACTGCGCGGCCGCGGCCGCGTCGGGATCCTCGGGAGTTCGCGAGCCCACGTGCGTGTCCACCTGTGTCCTGGATCTGGTGCCGGTGCGTGCGGTCGTCCGCGACCGGAGCGGACCGAGTATCCCCGACGTTCAGCGGTGCAGGCGGCGCAACGCCGTGCCGGAGGTCCACAACCGCACCCCGGTCCCGGTCAGCGCCACGTCGCCCGGGCGCGTCGGGTCGGGGTCGGTGCCGCCCAGCCAGGCCCACGACGCGGGCGGGCGGCCGGTGGCGGCGGTGAGGCGGCGCACCGGTTCCAGCACCTCGGCCACCACCTGCTCCGGGGTGGTGACGTCGGCCGAGGCGGCGTGCGTGGCGGTGTGCGCGCACACCTCGTGGCGGGCCGACAGCTCCGTCAGCTCCTCCCACGTCATCGCCAGCCGGCCCGGCGGGTGCTCCAGCACGCCGTACTCGTGGGCCCGGGCGAACTCCCGCTGCCGGTCGGCCGGGACGTCCAGGAAGTCCGTGGGCGGGTAGAACCAGCCGACCAGCCCGGCCTCCTCCAGCGCCGGGACCGCGACCTGCACGGCGCTGGCGAAACCGTCGTAGAACGCGGGCACGATCCCCGGGCGGGAGGCGTCCGGCCAGCGCCCGGTGGTGCAGAACGCGTGCACGTCCTGCGCCGTCACGGGGGCGAAGCGCTCGGCGTACCGGAGCAGGTCGCGGCGGAACTCCTCGCCCCGGGACGCGGGGGTGTCGTGGTGGTTCACCACCCGCAGCAGGCGGCCGGCGACGAACGCCTCCGAGACCTGCACCACCTGCGCGTCGCGGGCGGCGCGGGAGGGGACGGGGGTGCCCGGGGGCCGCCACCCGGCCAGGCTCGCCGGGGGCCGGGAGGGGGCCCGGGACGGTTCCGGGCGCAGGTCCAGGTCGCCCAGGACGGCGAGCACGTCCTGCACGGACACGTCGGCGTCGGCCGCGCTCAGCACGTCCCACGCCGCGCGCACGCGCGCGGCCAGCTCCGGCTCACCGGGGCCGGGGAGGAGAGCCGGGTCGGGGGTGCCGGGGCCGGGGTCGACGCGCAGGTACGTCGCGACCCCGGCCCGTTCCTCGTCCTCGGCGGCGACGGCCCGCGCCGCCTCCAGGTACTCCTGCTCCCGGGGGTCGGCGGCGTCCACGACCCCGTTGTAGGCGCTCCGGCCCGGTCGCGCCCGTCGTCGGTCCCGTCGTCGCGCCGGTCGTCAGCGGGGGAGGGTGAAGCTGGCGACGAGGGTGTCCAGCTCGGCCGCGGCCGTGCTGACCTCGGCGGCGGTGCCGGCGGTGCGGGTGGCGCCCTCGGTGGCCTGGCCGGCCGCGGCGGCGATGCCGGAGATGTTCAGGGCGATCTCCTGGGAGCCGGTGGAGACCTCGGTGACGTTGCGGACCATCTCGCTGGTGGTGGCCGACTGCTCCTCGACCGCGGCGGCGATGGTGGCCTGCAGGCCGTCGATGCGGGTGATGACGTCGGTGATCTCGGTGATGGCCGCGGCGGCGTCGGCGGCGTCGGTCTGGGTGGACCCGATCCGGGCGACGATCTGCTCGGTGGCCCGCGCGGTCTGCTGGGCCAGTTCCTTGACCTCCCCGGCCACGACGGCGAACCCCTTGCCGGCGTCGCCGGCGCGGGCGGCCTCGATGGTGGCGTTGAGGGCGAGCAGGTTCGTCTGCTCGGCGATGGAGGTGATGAGCTTGACGACGTCGCCGATCTCGCGGCTGGAGGTGGCCAGGCGGTCCAGGGTCTCCCCGGCGGCGGAGGCGGCGGTGACGGCGCTGGCGGCGGTGGAGCTGGCGTCGGCGGTGGAGGTGGCGATCTCGCGGATGGCCGAGGTCATCTCCTCCCCGGCGGCGGCCACGGTGCCGATGTTGGCGCTGATCTGCTCGGTGGCGGCGGAGACGACCTGGGCCTGGGAGGAGGACTCCTCGGCGCTGGCGGACAGGTGCGTGGCCACGGCGGTCAGCTCGGCCGAGGCGCCGGCCAGCGTGGTGGCCGAGGTGCCGATGCGGCGCAGGGTGCCGGCCAGGCGCTCGACGGTGCGGTCCAGGGCGGCGGCCAGGCGGCCCACCTCGTCCTGGGCGTGGTAGCCGACCTGCTGGTCCAGGCGGCCCTCGGCCATGCCCTCGACGACGGTCAGGGTGCGGGCCAGGGGGCGGGCCACGGAGCGGGCGACGACGAGGGCCACGACGACGGCCACGGCGATGGCCAGCGCGCCGACGAGCAGCAGGACGAGCACGGCGGTGCGGACGGCCACGGCCCCGGAGGCGGCGATGTCCTGGGCGGCGGCGGCCTCGGTGGCGCGGATGGTGTCGATGTCGGCGCTGAGCTGCTTCAGGATGGGCAGGGTCTTCTGGGTGCGCAGCGCGATGAAACCGGGGATGTCGTTGGCGCGGGCGCGGTCGAGCAGTTCCTCGCGGGCCTGGCGGTACTGGGCGACGGTCGCGGTGAAGGCCTGCCGGTCGGCGGCGGAGGAGGCGGGGCGGGAGGCCTCGTACCTCGCCCAGGCGGCGTCGAAGGTCGCGTCGGCGGCGGTGACGGCCTGGATGGCCGCCTCGGTGGACGCCGCGTCGGGGGCCAGGGCCGCGTTGGCGACCTCCAGGCGGGTCTGCAGCAGCGCGGTCTGGGCCTCCCCGAGGGTCTGCACGGAGGCCATGCCCGAGGACGACATCCTCGCCAGGGTCTCCTGCGAGGCCTGCAGGCGGGTGATGCCGAGCACCACCACGGCGGCCAGCAGCAGGCACACGACGCCGAACCCGGCGAACAGCTTCGAGGCGACGTTCAGGTCGCGCAGACGGCTCATCACCCTCACCGCATCGGCACCCGGGCGCGGGGGGTTGAGTCGTCCGGCCATGACCGTTCTCCCGGGATGCGGTGTCTCGCAGCAACTTAGAGCCGGGTCCCGAAAAGAGGGTGCGGGGTCGGGGGGTTCCGGGAGCGGGGTCAGCGCGGGCGGCGCAGGCGTTGCGGGGAGGACCGGGGGACGACCTCCACGAGCCGGCGGGCCTCGAGGTCGACCTTGACGTACCGCACGATGTTCGTCAGTCGACCACCGGGGAAGGCGGGGTGGTCACCCAGCCGCTCCTGGGCCGTGGCCACGACGGTCTTCAGCAGGGCCCCGTGCTCGGGGTCGGCGTCGTCGACGACGTCCAGGACGACGTCGCGGACGAGCTCCCACTGCTGCACCGGCAGCGTCCAGTCCTCCATCCCGCCCACCAGGGCGCCGTTGAGCATCCGCACCCGTCGGCGGGCGCGGTCCTGCTCGTCGGTGGCCCAGGCCTGGTCCGTGATCTCCCAACCGCCGTCGGGTCGTCGTCGCGCCACGGCCCCAGGGTGGCAGACCCGCTCAGACCAGCTCGGCGTGCACGACGGGGGAGGGCACGGCGTTCAGGGTCAGGGAGAACCGGGAACCGCCGCCGGTGACGGGGTGGTAGGTCAGGTCCCCGCCGTTGGCGTTGACGAGGGTCCGGGCGATGAACAGCCCCAGCCCCGTGCCCTTCTGCCCGGCCGCGGCGCCGGTGGTCGCCCGCGCGAAGCGGTCGAACAGGTGCGGCACGAACTCCGGGGGGACCCCCTCGCCGGCGTCGACGACGTCCAGGAGCACGTGGTCGCCGCGCCCGCGGGCCACCAGCCGCACGGGGGGCCGGCCGTACTTGACGGCGTTGCCCACCAGGTTGGTCAGGACCTGCTCGAGGTGGCCGCGCTCGGCCAGGACGGTGAGGTCCTGCACGCCCGTCGTGTCCAGGGACCCGGCCGGCACGTCGAGGCGGTCCACGACGTCGGCGACCAGGGCCGGCACGTGCACGCGGGTGGTGCGCGGGGCCGGGGGACCGGCGTCGAGCTGGGCCATCGTGAGGATGTCCTCCAGCAGGTCGTTGGCCCAGCGGCCGGCCTTCTGGATGCGGGTCAGGTGCTGGTGGCGGTCCTGATCGCTCAGCCCCTGCCAGTCCTCCAGCAGCAGCTCGGCGAACCCGGTCGTGGTCGACAGCGGCTGGCGCAGGTCGTGGCTGAGGGTGGCGACCAGGTCGTCCTTGAGGCGGTTGGCCTCGCGCAGCTGCTCGTTGGAGCGGGCCAGGGCGTCCTGGACGCGGCGCTGCTCGGACAGGTCGCGCACGAGGGTCAGGGTGGCGCGGCCGCCGGCGTCGGGCAGCGGGACGCACGTGACCTCCACCGGCACGCGCGTCCCGTCGGCGTGCCGCAGGGCGGTGACCGAGGACTGCGAGGCGCGGACCTGCCCGGGGGTGAACGTGCTGCGCTCGACCCAGGCGGCCTGCTCCTCCTCGGGCACCAGCAGCAGCGACGTCGCCAGCGCCAGCAGGCTCGCGGTGCGCCGGCCGGTGAGCCGGGACAGGGCGTCGTTGGCGTAGGTGACCTGACCGTCGTGCTCGACCAGCACGCCCTCGCCGAGGTCGCTGAGGGCGTTCAGCAGGCGCGCGGAGACGTCGCGCTGGCGGCGGACGCCCTCCTGGGCGGCGACCCGGCTGCTGACGTCGAGCACCTGGGTGGTCAGGTGCGCGGGCCGCCCGGCCCCGTCGCGCACGACCGCCGTGGCGACGTGGGTGTGCACGACGTGCCCGTCGCGGTGCAGGTGGCGCAGGTCGTCCCCGGGGGCCGGGCCGGGGTTCGCGCCGGGGTTCGCGTCGGGGGTCGCGTCGGAGTTCGCGTCGGGTCCCGGCGCGCCCTCGAGCAGGGCCCGGGTCGCCCCGGCCCAGGCGGCCCGGTCCTCGGGGTGCACGTGCGGGTCCCACGACCGGCCCACCACCTCGGCCGGGGTGCGGCCGAGCACGGCCGCGGCCGCCGGGTTCACCCGCAGCACGGTGCCGTCCAGGGCGAGGTCGACGGTGCCGACGACGGAGGCCTCGAAGGCGGCCTGCAGCCGGTCGGCCTGCTGACGGGCCTGCGCGCGGGCCTGTTCGAGGTCGGTGCGCAGGGCGCGGTCGGCGCTCACGTCGGCCATGACGACGACGGCGCCCAGGGCGCTGCCGTCGGGGCGGGTCATGCGCCGCCCGGAGCACACCACCGTCAGCGCCGGACGCCCGGCCGGGGCGATGACCACCTCGACGTCGGCGACGGCCCCCTCCCGCAGCACCCGGTGCAGCGGCACCTCCTGCGCGGCCAGCGGGGTGCGGCCGTCGGCGGCGAACAGGTCGTAGCGGCCGGCGTGCTCGGCGGGGTCCAGGCCGGTGTCGGCGTCCAGGCCGTGCCAGTGCTGCGCGGTGCGGTTGAACATCGTCAGCCGGCCCCGTTCGTCGGCCACGACGATGCCGACGTCGACGGACTCCAGCACCACGGCGGTCAGCTCGCCCCGGGCCTCGGCCTCGGCCCGCAGGACCGCGGCCTCGCGCGCCAGGCGCTCGCTCGCGGCGGCCGAGCGCCGCGTCGAGGCGACGAGGACGTCGCGCTCGTCCCGGCTCATCGCCAGCGCCAGCCCCAGCACGGCGAGCATCGCCACGTAGAGCTGCACGACGATCGCCCGGGTCGGGTCGTCGGCGACGAGGGCGAAGGGGCCGTGCCCCTTGAGGGTGAGCAGCACCGCGGTCACGCCCATCGCCAGGTCCAGGACGAGCACGACGGTGGTGTCGAAGCGCAGCGCGGCCCAGGCCGCCAGCGCGATGAGGGGGAAGGCGACGGGCAGGCCGTCGTAGACGACGAAGACGAGGGCGTAACCCCCGGCCGTGCAGGCCACCACCGCGGCGAGCTCGGCCAGCCGCCACCCGCGCGGCCGGTGGACCGGGACCACGACCCCGCCGCCGGTGCCCTCGCGCCGGGCGCTCAGCAGGCAGCCGACGCGGAACGCGGCGGAGGCGATGAGCAGGATGCTCGCGGTGTTGCGGGTCATCCAGACCAGCGTCGTCACCCAGGACCAGTGCCCGGTCAGCGCCCACACGGCCGTCGGGCCCAGCACCGCACCGGAGCCCGTGGCCAGCACGGCCGCCGCGAGCAGCCGCATGAGCTGGGCGACCCCGGTCAGCGGGTCCCGGCCCCCCGCGCCCCACGCCGTCGGGCACCAGCGGGCGAACAGCGCGCCGAAGACGAGGACCTGCAGCACGTTGGCCACGACGAAGCAGGCCGCGAGCGCCGCGGTGGCGCCGGTGGCGGCGTTGAGGGCGAAGGTGGCCGCCGACAGCAGGACCAGGTCCAGCCGGACCGTGCCCGCGCTCCGCTGGGCGCCGAACCAGACCACGGCCACCCCGGCCGCGGGCCAGACCAGGCTCAGGCTCGTGCCGTCCATGACGGTCGCCCGGCCCAGCAGGACCGCGACGGCGAAGGCGAGGGCGAAGGCGGCGCTGCGCAGCGCCGCGGCCGCGCTCACGGGTGCACCACCGTGCGGTCGCGGCCCTGCTCCTTGCCCGCGTACAGGGCCGCGTCGGCCCGGCGCACGACGTCCTCGGCCGCCGACCCGGGGTGCCACTGGGCGATCCCGACCGTGCAGGTCTGCCCGTGCGGGACGGCCGCCCGGATCCGGTCGGCCACGGCGACCGCGGCGCTGCCCGTGCAGCCGGGCAGGACCGCGACGAACTCCTCCCCGCCCCAGCGGGCCAGGGTGTCGACCTCCCGCAGGCACGCCTGGGCGGCGGTGGCGAACCCGCGCAGCAGCTCGTCCCCGCCGAGGTGGCCGTGGGTGTCGTTGTACCGCTTGAAGTGGTCGAGGTCGACGACGGCGACGCTGAGGGGGTCGCCGGTGCGGGCGGCGCGGGCCACCTCGGCCGCCAGGACGTCGTCCCAGCGTCGGCGGTTGGCCAGCCCGGTCAGCGCGTCGCGCTCGGCCGCCTGCGCGAGCCGGGCCAGCAGGTCGGCCCGTTCGGCGGCGTGCGCGACCTCCCCGGCGAGGGTCTGCAGGACCGGCAGCACGTGGTCGGGCAGCTCGGCCTGGGCCTCGTGCCAGAGGACGCCGAGGACCCCCACGGTGCGCTGCCCGGCGGTCCCGGGGAGCACGACGGGGTGCCAGGCGCCGGCGGCGGTGCCGGTGGGGGAGGCCGGGTGCCGGCGGGTGCGGGGGTCGGTGGTGGCGTCGGTGACGAGGACCGGCGCGGCGGAGGTGAAGGCCAGCCCCGCCGGCGACGGCTCGGACAGCCGGTGGGTGACCTGGGCGGCGGGCAGGCCGGAGGTGGCCACCGCGTGCAGGGCGGTGCCGGCGGTGTCGGCGGTGTCGGCGGTGTCGGCGGTGCCCGCCGGGCCCTGCTCGGGGCGCAGCAGGTGGGCGGCGTCGGCCCCGGTCAGCTCGCGCACGAGGTGGCACACGGCCTGCTCGGGGTCCGGGGCGGCGGCCAGGGCGCGGGAGGCGTCGGCGAGGGTCTGCACGCGCCCGGTGTGCTCGGCCAGCGCCGCGTGCGCCCGGGCCAGGGCGTTCTCGCGCTCGCGGGCCCGCGTGACGTCGTGCAGGGTCACGACGGCCCCCAGCGTCGAGCCGTCGGCGCGGTGGGTGGCGCGGCCGGAGCAGACGAGGGTGCGCGGGGGGCGGCCGGGCACGGCCAGGACGACCTCGGCGGCCTGCACCGACCCCTCGCGCAGGGCCCGCAGCCACGGCAGCTCGTGCGGGGGCAGGGGGGTGGTCCCGTCGGCGGCGAGGTGGACGGCGCCGGCGCCGTGCCACTGCCGGGCGCTGCGGTTCAGCGAGGTCACGTGGCCCCCGCCGTCGACGGTGACGAGCCCGACGTCGACGGTCTCGGCGACGACCTCGCTCTGCTCCCAGCGGGCCTCGGCCTCGGCCACGGCCAGCACGGCCAGCTCGCGCGCCTCGGCGGCCCGTCGTCCCCGTTCGGCCGCCTCCCGGGCCTGGCGGCGGCGTTCGAACAGGGCCACCAGCACCCCGGCCAGGCCGGCCAGGACCTCCAGCCGGTCGGCGGGGACCTCGCGGGGGACGGTGTCGAACACGCACAGCGAACCCAGGGCGCGGCCCCGCGGGTCGATCAGCGGGGCCGAGGCGTAGGCGCGCACCCGGCCCAGCCGGCCGTCGACCCACGGGGTGGCGGCGAAGCGGGGGTCCCCGGCGGCGTCGGGCACGTGCACGAGCACCCCGTCCTCGACGTGCTGCGCGCACATCGAGTCCGCCCGGGGGGAGTCGGTGCCCTCGAAGCCCACTGTGGCGAGCTGGCACTGGCGGTCCCCGTCGAGGAGGTTGACGGTCGCGTGCGGCAGGCCGGTCACGAGGGCCGCGGCCCGGACCACGGCGGACAGCTCCTCGTCGGCGGGGGTGTCGGCGGGGATGTCGGCGGGGGTCTCGGCGGGGGGGCCGGGCAGGCGGTGGTCGTGCGGGGCCACCGGCCGGTCCGCCCGGCGCGCGGACGGGACCGGCCCGGTGCCGGCCGGGTCCGCGTGCGCGAGGGCGATCCAGTCCTTCCGGTCCACCCGTTGCTCCTCGGCCGGGGTGCGGCGGAGCTTGAGGACCGGTCCGTGCGGCGGGGAGCCTCAGGACACCCGGCACCACAGGCGGGCGCCGTCGTCGGTGCGCGACCAGCCCGTCGCGGCGGACAGCTCGGTGAGCAGGTCCCGGGTGTGGTCGGACAGGACGGGTGGGGTCCGGTCGCCGGGGAGGGGGACGTCGACCCCGACGACGAGGGCGCCGTCGTCCTCCCCGACCCGCAGGGCGGTGGGCCGGGTCCCCTCGCCCAGGGCGCCGAGCAGTTCGGCGGTCACCTGCACGGCGTCGTCGGCGACGTCCTCCAGGCCGAGCTGCTCGGCCTGCAGGCGCACGAACCGCCGGGCCTGGCGCAGCGGCTCGTCGTCACCGAGCAGGTCCAGCGGCAGGCTGTGGGGCAGTTCGACCGGGACAGGGGTGGGACTGGGGTCCACGGACTCCTCCTGGTTCCTGCGCACCACGGGGGTGGTGCCGTCGCTGCGCCGTGGCGCACGGGTGCTGTCCCGAGTGTGCCGGGGCGGGGCGGGCCCGCGCCACCCGCCGAAGGTCGGGACTGTTTGTCATGACAACCTGAGGAACCTTAGGCTGACCGCCGGCGAGGGTGCCCTCGCCGCCGACGCGACGAGGAGGCCGTTCCCGCATGGTGACGATCGCTCTGGACCCCACCCCCTTCCACCCCGACCACGACCTGCTCGACCTGCCCGACCTCGTGGCCCGCGCCGGGTTCGAGCACTTCCAGCTCGCCCCGCACCCCGACGTCGCCCCCTTCTTCCGCCACCCCACCGCCGACGACGCGCTCGTGGCCGCCCTCGCCAAGCGCGCCGCCGACGCCGGGGTCGGCATCTGCTCCCTGCTGCCCGTCCAGCGGATCTCCTGGCCCGAGGAACCTCAGCGGCAGGCCGCGGTGAAGAACTTCCGCCGCGTCCTGCAGATCGCCGTGGACCTCGGCGTGCAGGTCGTCAACACCGAGTTCTCCGGCCGCCCCGAGCGCGCCGAGGACTCCGAGGCCGCGTTCCACCGCTCCATGGAGGAGCTGCTGCCCGTGGTCGAGCGCGAGGGGCTCACGCTGAACCTCGACC
The DNA here is from genome assembly GCF_041276425.1 of Kineococcus halophytocola. Taxonomy (NCBI): domain Bacteria; kingdom Bacillati; phylum Actinomycetota; class Actinomycetes; order Kineosporiales; family Kineosporiaceae; genus Kineococcus; species Kineococcus halophytocola. Next base: position 44,514 of record NZ_JBGFTU010000018.1, read on the forward strand.
CGCACCCGGACGACTTCGTCGAGGACGGCCTGGAGGCGTGGCGGGTCGTGCGCGGGCTGAACTCCCTGCACGTCGGGGTCGTCTACGTCGCCTCCCACACGTTCCACTACGGCGACCGGGCCACGACCCTGCTGCCGGCCGTGGGGTCCCGGCTCGGTGCGGTGTACGCCGCCGACACCTTCGACCACCGCCGCTCGCACGGGCTGCGCTACATCACCAACCCGCCGGGCAACGCCGCCCGCGTCCACCAGCACCTGCGCCTGGGCGCCGGGGACGTCGACTGGGACGAGCTGTTCGGCACGTTGCGCACCACGGGTTTCCTGGACCGGCCGGACGCCCTGCTCGTGTCCAACGTCTTCGCCGAGGACGAGACGGCGCTGGAGACGTCGCGGTTCCAGCTCGAGCGGCTGCGCGAGCTCACCGCGGCGCGCTGAGGGGCCGGGTCGCCGCGCGGGCCGGTCTCGGTACGGTGGTCCGGTCGCTCGAACCACCGGGCCGCCGCACGCGTCGCCGGAGGACCGCACCGTCGACGCCCTCCGACGGGAGACGACGTGCTGGACTCACCGCCCGACCGCCTGCGGGTGCTGCTGGCCGACCCGGCCCCGCACGCCGTCCGCTCCCTCGCCGAGGACCTCGCGGTGGCCCGGGCCCGGGCCCGCACGGCCGGGGAGCGCAGCCGTGAGCTGCGGCGGCGCACCGAGACGGTCCTGGCCCGGTCCCAGGAGCTGGCCCGGCAGCGGCCCGAGCGCCGCGGTGCCGGGGACCACGCCGGGGACCACGCCGGGGAGCACGCCGGGGAGCAGGACCGGGTCGCGGCGCTGGAGCGGGAGGTCGAGCACCTGCGGCGGGCCCTGGAGAACCGTCCCTGCACCGAGCGCGCCGTCGGCATCGTCATGCAGCTCCTCGGCTGTGACGCCGACACGGCCTGGGACCGCCTCAGCCGGCTGTCGCAGCACACGAACGTCAAGGTCCGGGTGGTGGCCGAGGCCCTGGCCGGGCACGTCGCCTCCGGACGGGGCGTGCCCCCGGAGGTGGTCGCGGCCCTCACCTCCCTCGCCGCTCCCACCCCCGCCGGCGGCTCGCCCGGACGCTCTAGAACGTGACAGGATGTGGGGTCACATCGAACAGCCGGTGTCCATCGTGGTGAGGGAGCCGAGATGTGCCCCGACAAGCTGCTGGGCCGGGACGAGACCGTCGTGACCGACGACCTGTCCCTGCGGTTGCAGGTCGCCACCGAGGAACTGGCCGTCGCCGACGACGAGCTCGCCGCCCAGCAGCGCGAGATCGACGAGCTGCTCGCCCGCGAGCTCGACGCCCGCCGCACCGCCAGCGCCCTGGTGCGCAGCGTCCCCGTCCCGGTCCTGGTGACCGACCCGGCCGGTGGGGTCGTCGAGGCCAACCTCGCCGCCGCGGCGCTGTTCGCGGTGCCCGGGGCCCGGCTGGTGCGCAAACCCGTGCAGGCCCTCGTCGCGCCGTCGGCGCGCGCGGCCGTGCGCGACCTCGTCTCCCGCGCCACGAGCACGCGCACCGCCGCCGCCACGATCGCGGTCACCCCGCGCTCGGGCCCCGAGCGCACCGTCCGCGTCGTCATCACCGCCGGAGCCCGCCGCCTCGACGGCCGCTCGGTCCTGACGTGGGTCCTGGAGGACGTCACCCCGACCGACCGCGGTGCGCCGGCGCCAGGGCCCGAGGCGGACACCTCGGCCTCGCGGGCGCTGCAGGCCGTGGCCGCCCTCACCGCGCTGCCGGTCGGCGACCTGACCCCGCACGAGCTGCTGACCCGGCTGGCGGCCCTGGCCACGCAGGCCGTGGCGGGGGCCCACTGGAGCAGCGTCGTGCTCGGGGACCCGGCCGAACCGGCCGAGCTCGCCGCCGACTCCGAGGAGGCCCAGCGCATCGACGGCGCCCAGTGGCGCGTGGGGCAGGGCCCGGCGGCGGCGGCCTACCGCGACGGGGCACCGGTCCTCAGCGGCGACCTGACCCGGGACGAGCGGTGGCCGGCGCTGACCGGGCCGGCGGGCACCACGCCCGTGCGCAGCGCCCTGGCCCTGCCCGTCCGGGCCCACGACCCCGCGGCGACCCCGGCCGTGCGCGGGGTGCTCACCGTGTACGGGCCGGACCCGGACGCCTTCGGCTCCGAGGCCCACCTGGACCGCGCCCTCGTCTTCGCCGAGGCCGCCTCGGCGCTGCTGCACGACCTGGACCGCATCGCCGAGCTGCGCGCCACGGCCGAGAACCTCGCCGTGGCCATGCGCTCGCGGGCGACCATCGAGCAGGCCAAGGGCCTGGTCGCCGGCTGGCTGGGGTGCAGCGTCGAGGAGGCCTTCGAGGTCCTGACGCGCCTGAGCCAGGACCGCAACGTCAAGCTGCGCGACCTCGCCGCGCTCGCGGTCTCCGACCCCGCCCGCCACGACCTGCACGCCGTCCTGGCCCAGGCGCACGAGCGCCTCGTGCGCCAGCGCGCCCGGCCCAGTGCCCGGCAGGAGACTCGGCAGGAGACCCGGCAGGGGGCCGGGCAGGAGGCTCAGGAGGGGTCGTCGAGCTGATCCATGACGACGAGGGCCCCGGCGCTGCCCGGGGTCCCCGCCAGTGAGCTGACGGTCACCTGCACGCGGATGGGCCGGCCGCGCCGGTTCACCGCGGCCAGCTCGAACACCGCGTCCGGGCCGGGGTCCTCACCGGACAGGACGGCGCGCACGGCGGGCCCGATCTCGTGCAGCGGCAGCCCGATGTCGAGGTTCAGCAGGTGCTCACCGGCCGCCTCGTCGGCCCGCACGCCCCACAGGTCGGCCGCCCACGCGTTCCACACCGTCACGCGCATGTCGGCGTCCACGACCGCGACGCCGACGCGCAGGCTGGCGAACACGCCCTCCATGTACCCGTTGAGGGCGCTGACCTCGTCGGTGCGCAGCCGCAGTTCGTGGTTGGAGTTCTGCAGCTCGTCGTTCATCGACTGCAGCTCCTCGTTCATCGTCTCCAGTTCCTCGTTCGTGGAGTGCAGTTCCTCGTTGGTGGTCTCCAGCTCCTCGACCGTGGACTGCAGTTCCTCGTTCGTCGTCTCCAGTTCCTCGTTCGTGGACTGCAGTTCCTCGTAGGCGGTCTCCAGCTGGCGGTGCGCCTCCTCCAGCTCGTCCTGCAGCTGCCGCGACCGGCTGACGTCGATGAACACGACGGCCGTCCCGAGGATGTGCCCCTGGGGGTTGCGCAGCGGCACCACCTGCACGTCGAAGAACGTCCGGTCCGCCCGGGGGCGGGTGAACTCGACGTCGCGGATCCAGACGGTGCGCCGCTGGGTGTGCGCCTGCTCGACGGCCGAGCGCAGCTCGACGGGCCGGTAGCTCACCTCCAGGTCCTGGAACGGGCGGCCGGTGTCGGCGGCGGTCAGCCCGAACAGCGTGTCGGCCCGGTGGTTCGACAGCACCACCTGACCGGCCTGGTCCAGGACGATCTGCGCGACCGGGCTGGCCGCGAGGGCCTCGGCCCGCAGCGTCACGGCGTCGTTCCCGGCGGGCGGGTGGACGGCCGGGGCGATCGTGGCGGTGATGCGCGAGGGGGTGCGAGCACCGCCCACGCGCCGGAAGAACCGGTTCTTCAGGTCGACGGGGGAGAACAGCGCCGACTGGCTCAGCAGCATCTCCGCCTTGCCCAGGAACAGCAGGCCGTCGGGTTTGAGGGAGTAGTGCAGCCGCTCGGCGATCCGTGCCTGGGTCTCGGCGGTCAGGTACATCAGGGTGTTCCGGCAGGTCAGCAGGTCCACGTGCGAGATCGGGGCGTCCTGGACCAGGTCGGCGCGGCCGAAGATCACCGAGCGGCGCAGGTCCTGCCGGAACGTGTAGCGGGTGCCGTGCGGTTCGAAGTACTTCTCCAGCAGTTCCGGTGGCAGGCCGCGCACCTCGCGGTCGGTGTACGTCGCCGTCCGGGCCTGCGTCAGCGCGTCCTCGTCGGCGTCGGTGGCGTAGATCTTCACCCGCTCGCGGAACTCCTCCGGCCCGAGCGCCTCGGCCAGGCAGATCGCGACCGTGTACGCCTCCTGGCCCGAGGCGCACCCCGCGCTCCAGGCCCGGATCGGGCCCGAGGGGCGCCGGGACAGCACCTGCGGCAGCAGGTCCGAGCGCAACCGCTCCCACGCCTCCAGGTCGCGGAAGAACGACGTGACGTTGATGAGGATGGTGTTGAACAGCGCCGTGAACTCGTCGGCGTCGACCTCGAGCCGGTCGCGGTACTCCTCGTACCGCCCCACCCCGACGTCGTCCATCCGCCGGTGCACCCGGCGCAGCAGGCTGGCCCGCTTGTACCCGGTGAAGTCGAAACCCCGGGCGTCCTTGAGGTGCCCTAGCAGGTCCTCGAACTCCTCGGCCGTCCCGTGGGTCGTCCCGGGGGGCGTCCCGCCGTCCTGCCGTCCCTGTTCTCCCACGTCCTCAGCCACCCGTCTCCTCCTGCGTCCCCGCGCTCGTCCCCGCCGGCCCGCGCAGCGTCCCGGAGGTGAGCAGCCGCCGGATGGTGCGCGCCGCCTCGCCGGTCTCCTCGGCGCGGTCGGAGAACCGGACCGCGGTGAGGCCGTGCCCGGCCTGGCGGGCGCGGTCGGCCATCTCCCGGGCCAGCGCGGCGCGCTCCTCCAGGCTGCGCAGGGCCATCCACAGGGCCCCGTCGAGCTCGGCGGTCTGCTGGTCCTGCAGGCTCTGCGGGCTCCAGGCGTGCCCCACCCGGCAGCGGAACCGCAGCAACCCGTGGTCCTCGATGCGCCACAGGACCCCCGAGCAGTCCGGGCAGGAGTACCCCGAGGGTTCCCCGGGGTGGTCGTCGCCCTCCAGGGGGCGCAGGTCGAACTCCGCCATCGCGACCTCCTCGTTCACCAGGGCCTGCTCGTCGGCGCCGGTGCCGGCTCCGACGGGCCGGGCCGGGGCCTGTTCGCGGACCAGCCGGGTCAGCAGGCCGGGCAGGTCCGCCAGGGGGACGACGTGCTCGGGGCCGGCGGCCTCCAGCGCGGCCCGCGGCATGCCGTCGTAGAGGGCGTCCGCGGGGTCCTGGACCACCCCGAGACCACCCTGGGCGCGCAGCGCGACCAGGCCGGCGGCGCCGTCGTCCAGCGCCCCGGTGAGGACCACCCCGACCGCCCGCGGCCCGACCGCGCGCGCCGCGGACCGGAAGAGGGTGTCGACCGCGGGGCGGTGCCCGTTCTCCCGCGGCCCGCTGCTGAGCGCGACGTGGTCGTCGGTGAGCAGCAGGTGCCGGTCCGGGACCGCGACGAGCACCTCCCCGCGGCGCAGGGGCGCGCCGTGCTCGGCCGCGCGGGCGGGCAGGGGACCGGAGCGGTCCAGGATGGCCGCGAGCGCGTTGGCCCCGGTGGGCGGCACGTGCAGGACGACCAGGACCGTGGCGGGCAGGTCGGCCGGCAGGCCGGCGACGAGGGCCCGCAGCGCCTCGACCCCACCCGCGCTGGCGCCCACCAGGACGACGTCTCGGGTGGTCACGGCGCCCACCCTAGTGACCCGGGTCGGGCCGTCGGGTCCAGCGGTGGGGGCACGGGATCACCACGCACGTCTCGGGGTCGGGCCCGTGGCTTCGAGCGGCCCCAGTCAAGCACGGGGGTGGTCCCGGCGGGCGCTGGGCCCTAGCATCGGAGGTGGTTGTAGGCACAGCCCCGGCGCTCGGCGGGTCGCACCCGCACGAGCCGGCGAAAGGGAGAGTGCTGTGACCACGGCTCCTCTCGACCACGTCCTGACCGTCGACCTGCACGTGCACGACGGCGTCTGCGCCCTGCGGTTGTGCGGTGAGCTCGACGGCCTGTCCTGCCCGCAGCTCGTCCCCCTCCTCGATCGGGCGCTGGCGACCGCGGCGGCGACCACGGTGGTGACCGTCGTCGTCGACCTGCGCCACGTCACCTTCTGCGACCTCGACGGGCTGCGGGCGCTGGGGGCCGCCCACCGTCGGGCTCTGGCCCGGGGGGTGGACCTGCGCTGCGAGGGCGCCTCGTCCCTGCTGCACCGGGTCGCTCCCGTGGCGGGGTTCGCCGAGCTGTTCGCGGAGCCGGGCTGACCGGGGGCTGACCTGGTCGGGGCCGGGAGGTACCGTCGTGGGCCCGGCTCCAGCAGCGGGCGGGGCACCTCGTCGGCCGGAGCAGGGAGAGCAGCAGCGTGGCGACACCCGTCCCCGAACCCGCGTCCGTGCCGGACGGCCCCGCCGGTGAGGTGGACCTGCGCCTGGCCCCCGACGCCGCGACCGTGGTCCTGACCGGGGAGATCGACGACGAGCTGCGCCCGGGCCTGGACGCCGTGACCGCCGAGGTGGCCCGCGAGCTGCGCGCCGCCGCCCGTCCCGTCCTCGTCGACGCCAGCGGTGTCTCGTTCATGGACTCCGCCGGCGCCGCCTTCCTGGCCAAGCTCGTTGTCGCGGTGCGCCCGGCCCGCCTGGCCGTGCGCCCCAGCGGGCCCGTGGGGTTCCTGCTCCACGTCACCCGCCTGTCCGACGTGGTGGACGTCGTGGGCGGGGACGACGGGGACGACGGGGACGGGGACGGGGACGGCGGGTCGGGGGAGCGGTCCTGACGAGCGCCGGCGGCGATCCTCGGCGAGCATCGACCTCCATGTGCGAGTGGACCCCGAGCGCCGAGTCCGCCGTCGTGGAGGACCGGTCCGCGGCCCGTCACGCGCGGCGCTTCCTCGACGACCACTGGTGCGTCGAGCACGCCGCCCTCCTGCGCGGGCACGCCGACCTCATCGCCAGCGAGCTGGTCACCGAGGCCGTCTCGCACGGGACGCCCCCGGTGGTGCTGCGCGTGGACTGCGAAGGCGCCGACGGCGTGGTCATCGAGGTCAGCGACCGGGACCCCAACGGGCCGCGCTTCCAGGCCGTGGGGCCGGACGAGGCGCACACGACGAACCTCGTGGAGGTCCTCAGCGACGAGTGGGGCGTGCGCACCCGCCCCGGCGGCAAGACCGTCTGGAGCCGGCTCGTCGTCTGACCCCTCGTCCGGCTCCTCCTCCGACGTGCCGCCCGCGGGGTCCCTGGCTAGCGTGCGGGACAGTCCCTCCGTGCAGACCGTCGCGGACGCTGCCCCGCCACGCCGTCCCGCACCCGTCGCTGGAGCCACCCCGTGCCCACACCGCGCATCGACGCCGCGCTCGCGCTCTGCCGGCGGCTGACCGCCGAGGTCCCGCTGCCCGGGGCGGGCGCCACCCGCCGCCGCTGGGAGGTGCTGTCCACCCTGGCCGAGCACGACCTCACGCTGGCGCGCGTCGTGGAGGCGCACCTGGACGCCGTCGCCGTCCTCGCCGAGGCGGGGCAGCAGCCCCCGCCGGGCAGCACGTGGGGGGTGTTCGCCGCCGAGGCACCGGACGCGCAGCTCCTGGCCACCCCCGGACCCGACGGCGGGTGGCGGCTGGAGGGCACGAAACCGTGGTGCTCGCTGGCCGGGGTGCTCGACCAGGCCCTCGTGACGGCCCGCACCGACGCGGGCCGCCGGTTGTTCGCCGTCGACCTCGTCGCCGCCCGGGACGGTCGCGCGGGCCGGGCCGAGGTCCCGGCGGGCCGCTGGCACAGCCGCGGCCTGGTCGACGTGCCGAGCGGACCGCTGGTCCTGCACGACGTCCCGGCCCGACCGGTGGGGGAGGCCGGCTGGTACCTGCGCCGGCCCGGGTTCGCCCACGGCGGCATCGGGGTCGCCGCGTGCTGGTTCGGCGGTGCCGTCGGGGTCGCCGCGCCGCTGCTGGCCCCCGGGCGCACCGACCCGCTGACCCTGCGTTCGCGCGGGCTGGTCGACCTGCGGCTGTGGAGCGCCCGGCTCGGCCTGGACGCCGCGGCCGAGGCCGTCGACGCCGGCCGCGCCACCGGGGCCGAGGGGGAACTGCTCGCCGCCCGCGTGCGCGCGCTCGTCGCGGCTACGGTCGAGGACGTGCTCACCGAGGTCGGGCACGCGCTCGGCCCGCGGCCCCTGACCGCCGACGCCGCGCACGCCGCCCGCGTGGCCGACCTCACCGTCTACGTCCGCCAGCACCACGCCGACCACGACCTCGTGGCGCTGGCCGAGCTGTCCGCCCGGACCGCCCCGTGAGCCCGGAGTTTACCCACGACGGTCCGGGCACCCCCGAGGCCGACTGGCGGCGGTGGCCGGGGCTGCGCGACGTGGCGCCGCTGGAGTGGGCCGGCGTGGAGCACGTCGTGGTCGTGGCCGCCCACCCCGACGACGAGACCCTGGGGGCCGGCGGGCTGCTGGCCGCCGCCGCCGCGCGCGGGAGGGCCGTCGACGTCGTCGTGGCCACCGACGGGGAGGGCTCGCACCCGCACTCCCCGACGACCACCCCGCAGGCGCTCGCGCTCGTGCGGGCCCGGGAGGTGCAGGACGCCGTCGCCACCCTGGCCCCGCACGCGCGGGTGCACCGCCTGGCCCTGCCCGACGGGGGTGTCGCGGCCGGCCGCGAGGCGCTGGCCGCGGCGCTGGGTCCCCTCGTGGGCCCGCGGACGCTGCTCGTGGCGCCGTGGACGGCCGACGGGCACCCCGACCACGACGCGGCCGGCGAGGTCGCGGTCGCCGTCGCGGCGCAGGCGGGCGCGACCTGCCTGCACTACCCCGTGTGGCTGTGGCACTGGGCCCACCCCGGCGACGTCCGCGTCCCCTGGCTGCGGGGCAGGCGGCTGGAGCTAGACGCCCACGCCCGGGAGCGCAAGAGCGCGGCGATGGCGCGGCACGTCTCCCAGACGGCGCCGCTGTCCCCGCGGCCGGGGGACGAGGTGCTGCTGCCGGCCGGGGTGCTGGCGCACTTCGAGCGCGACGTGGAGTTCTTCCTCACCGCCGGTCCCGACCCGGCCCCGGCCAGCCTGGGCGGGGAGTTCTTCGAGGAGTTCTACGCCGCGAACGGGGCGGACCCGTGGGGGTTCGAGGACCGCTGGTACGAGGCGCGCAAACGGGCCCTGACCCTGGCGGTGCTGCCGCGCCCGCGGTTCCGCGACACCCTGGAGATCGGCTGCAGCACAGGGGTCCTGACGGTGGACCTGGCCCGCCGGAGCGACCGGGTGCTCGCCGTGGACGTCGCGGCCTCGGCGCTGGACCGGGCCCGGGAGCGCCTCGTCGCGGCGGGGGCGCAGGACGGGGTCACGACGCGGGTGGCGGCGGTCCCGCAGGAGTTCCCCGAGGGCACCTTCGACCTCGTGGTGCTCTCGGAGGTGGCGTACTACTGCGACCCGAACGACCTGCGCACCCTGGTCGACCGCCTGCGCGCCTGCCTCAGCGCGGACGGGGTGCTCGTCGCCTGCCACTGGCGCCACCTCGTCGAGGGGTACCCGCTGACCGGGGACGAGGTCCACCGCGTGCTGCGCGGGATCTCGGGCCTGGACGTGCTCGTGCACCACGAGGAGGAGGACTTCCTGCTGGACGTCCTCGTCCCGTCCCCGGCCGTCTCGGTCGCCCGCGCCGGGGGTCTGGTGTGAGGCTGGAACGGATCGTGGTGGTCGTGCCCGCCCGGGACGAGGCCGCGACGGTCACCGCCTGCGTGGCGTCGGTGCGGGCCGCGGCCCGGTGCGCCCAGGCCCCCGTCGACGTGCTCGTCGTCGCCGACCGCTGCACAGACGCGACGGCGGCGCTGGCCCGCGCGGCCGGGGCCCGCGTCCTGACGACCTCGGTCGGCGCCGTCGGGGCCGCCCGCGCCGCGGGGGTGGACGCGGCCCTGGCCGGGGTCCCACCCGAACGCTGGCCGCGCTGGTGGATCGCCGGGACCGACGCCGACTCCGTCGTCCCCCACGGCTGGTTGCGCCACCAGGAACGGGCGGCCGCGGCCGGGACGGACCTGCTGCTGGGGACCGTGGACCTGCCTGGCCCCGCCACCCGGCACGCGGCCTGGCGGGCGCGGTACGCGGCGGGGCGCGGGCACGTGCACGGGGCGAACCTGGGGATCCGCGCCTCGGTCTACCGGGCCGCGGGCGGGTTCCCCGCCGTCCCCGCCCACGAGGACCGGGAGCTGGCCGAACGGGTGCGGGCCCTGCCCGGGGCCCGGGTCACCCACTCCGACCGGTTCCCGGTCCTGACCAGCGACCGGACGCTGGGCCGGGCCCCCGAGGGGGTGGCCCGCGACCTTCAGCTGTCGTCGCCGGTGAGCGCGTCCTTGACCTTCGTCACCACGTTCTGCGCGCCCTGCCCGTGAGCGCCCGCGCCGGTGCCGGGCTTGCCCGGGCCGGCGTTGCCGTCGTAGGTGACGAACTGCAGCGGGTCCGGGGCTGGCAGGGTGCCGTCGTCGTCGGTGAGCGGGCGCAGTTCCTCGGTGCGGAACGGTTCGCCGTCGACCAGGCTGTTCCCGGTGGCCCACAGACCCTCACCGGCCGCGCTGCCGTTCGTCGAGGTGTAGAACACGTGGGCGGCGTCGTGGTTCTCCCAGTCCCCGTTGGACCGCTCGATCTGGGTCTCGGTGAACCCGTCCTCGGCGAGCATCTGGATGCCCAGCAGCCACTGCTGCTGGTGGTAGGTGTCGCGGGCGAGGTTGAACGCCAGCATCTCCTTGACGCCGCGGTCGTCCGTCATGTTCGCGATGCGGCTGGTCATGAGCCGGCTCTGCGCCTCGGCGGCCACGTTGGAGCGGAAGTCGGTCAGCAGGTTCCCGCTGGCGGCGATGTAACCGGCGTTCCACGGGTTGCCCAGGGAGTCGGTCGGGCGAGCCCCGCCGCCGGAGACGATGGCGTGCTGCACGTTCTGCCCGCCGAGCACGGCGGCGAGGGCGGGGTTCGCCGCGGCGGCCTTGTCCGTGGCCTCGCCGGGAGCACCCTCGAGGAGGCGGGCGAGCATGACGGTGAGCATCTCGACGTGGGAGATCTCCTCCGCCCCGATGTCCATGATCATGTCCTTGTACTTGCCGGGGACGCGGCAGTTCCAGCCCTGGAACAGGTACTGCATCATGACGGTCATCTCGCCGAACTGACCGCCCAGGATCTCCTGGAACTTCGCGGCGAACAGGGCGTCGGGCTTCTCGGGCTTGGCGGTGAACTGCAGTTCTCGGGTGTGCCGGTACACGGGGTGCCTCTCAGCGTCGGGAACGTCGGAGTCGTGCCCGCCACCTACCCGGGCCCGTGCGGCCCAAACCGCCGTGCGACCCCGGGGGGTCCGGCCGCACCCACGGGGTGGGGACGAAGGCCTCGTCGTCGGAGGTCTCGGACTCGGGATCGCGCACGTCGAGGGCCCCGAGGCAGCGGCGCAACCCGGTCACCACGGCGCCGGCCGCCTGCCGGTCGCGGTCGGTGGGGAACTGCGCGGCCGTCTCGGCGGCCGAGAGCCTGCGCACGGCCTCCCACAACGCCGGGCGCCGGTCCTCCTGCCCGTCCTGCGTCCTCAGCACGACGGCCAGCGCGGCCAGGGCCTCGGCCGTCGGCCCGCGCAGACCGGTCGGGAGGGCGACCTCCTCGTCGCGGGGGGTGAGGGCCTCGACGAGCAGTTCGGTGAGTTCCTCCACCCGGACCGCGACGTTCTCCAGGGCGACCCCCGTGACGTGCTGCTCCCGGACGAGCTCGAGGTTGCGCCGAGCCCGCAGGTTGCCGCTCACCGACTCCTCGGTCTCCTGGCGGCTGGCCCGCAACGACTCCCGGACGGGGGCGACGGACCGCAGCCGCTGGGCCCACTCGCGCGGTCCGGGCGGGTCGTCGCGCCGCAGGCCCTCGGCCAGGTCGTCGAGCTGGTCGGCCAGGGTCCGGGCCAGGGTGTGCAGGGCGTCGCGGGACTGCGCCACCGGCAGCGAGGGCAGCAGCGTGTTCACCGCCACGGCCACGCACCCGCCCAGCAGGGTCAGCGTCGTGTACCCCAGGGCGTACTGGACGGGGTGCTGCACGCCGACGACGAGGACGAACAGGCCGACGGTGAGGACCCAGCTCCCCTGGCCGTCCAGGAACCGCCACCCGGCCAGGAGCGTCGCGAGGAACACCACGACCGGGATGACCACCAGGTCGCGCCCGAGCAGTTCGGCCGTCCCCACCGACAGCAGGGCACCGCAGACGATCGCGGTGACGGCCCGGGCGGAGTTGCGGACCGAGCTGCGAACCGTGGAGTAGCACCCCACCACGGCACCCAGGGGCGCGAAGTACGGGTACGTGTCGGGGATCTCCCCGGGTAGGGCCAGGGCGATGACCCAGGCCAGGGTCGCAGCCAGTGCCGTCCGGAACGCCAGCCCGATCCGGGGCCGGTGCGCGAGGAACGTCAGGGCTGCAGGACGACCTTGACGCACCCGTCCTGCTTGGCCTGGAACATCGCGTAGGCGTCCGGGGCCTCCTCCAGGCCCACCCGGTGCGTCGTCAGGTCCATCACCCCCAGCGGGTCGGCCGGGTCCTCCACCAGCGGCAGGAGGTCGTCGATCCACGCCTTGACGTTGCACTGGCCCATCCGCAGCTGCACCTGCTTGTCGAACATCGTCATCATCGGCATCGGGTCCGCCTCCCCGCCGTAGACGCCGGACAGCGAGATCGTGCCGCCGCGGCGCACGGCGTCGACGGCCGTGCGCACGGCCCACAACCGGTCGATCCCGCCGGTCTCCATGACCTTCTGCGCCAGCGCGTCCGGCAGCAGCCCGACCGCGGTCTGCGCCGCCTTGGCGATGGCCCCCTCGGCCCCGCCGTGCGCCTCCATCCCGACGGCGTCCAGGACGGCGTCGGGGCCGCGGCCGTCGGTGCGCTCACGCAGCTGGGCCGGGACGTCGGCGCCGGCGGGGTCGGTGAGGTCGATCGTCGTGACCCCGTGGCGTTCGGCCATCGCGCGCCGCTCCGGGACGGGGTCGACGGCGACGACGTCGTACCCGAGGTGGCGGCCGATGCGGGCGGCGAACTGGCCCACCGGGCCCAGACCCAGCACGGCCAGGGTCCCCCCCTCGGGGACGTCGGCGTAGCGGACGCCCTGCCAGGCGGTCGGGACGATGTCGGACAGGAACAGGTACCGCTCGTCGGGCAGGTCGTTCCCGACCTTGATGGGGTTGTAGTCCGCGTGCCGCACCCGCAGGTACTGCGCCTGCCCGCCGGGGACCGACCCGTACAGCGAGGTGTAGCCGTACAGCGCGGCGCCGCTGCCCTTCTCCCGGACCTGCGTCGTCTCGCACTGCGTCGTCAGGCCGCGCTCGCACATCCAGCACCGGCCGCAGGAGATGGTGAACGGCACCACCACCCGGTCGCCGGGGGCGAGGTCGGTCACCTCCGGGCCCACGGCCTCCACGATCCCCATCGGCTCGTGGCCGAGGACGTCACCGGGGGCCAGGTAGGGGGCCAGCACCTCGTACAGGTGCAGGTCGGACCCGCAGATCGCCGTGGAGGTGATCCGCACCACCGCGTCGGTCGGGTCGACGATCTCGGGGTCGGGCACGTCCTCGACGCGTACCGACCGCTTGCCCTGCCACGTCAGCGCTCTCACGACCGTCCCCTGCCCGCCGGTGCGCGCCTCAAACCCCTCCGCGAACCCCTCGACGAACCCCTCACAGCGGGGGACCGACGACGCGGGCCTGCACGCGGCCGTCGGCCACCCGGGTGCGCACGGTCGGCTGCGGTGCGGTGGCCGGGCCGTCCAGCACGTCCCCGTCGGCGAACCGGAACCGGCTCGCGTGCCACGGGCAGGTGATCGTCGTGGCCCCGCCGGTGCCGGAGACCTCGCCCTCGTGCAGGGCCGCCCCGAGGTGGGTGCACGTGTCGGTCAGGGCGAGCACGTCCTCGCCGCGGCGCAGCACGCACAGCGGGGCGTCCCCGATCCAGCGCTGCACCGCCTCGCCCTCGGGCAGGTCGGCCAGGGCCCCGATGTCGGAGAACTCCTGCCCGTCGCCGGCGAGGTGCACGAGGTGCTCGGCGTGGTTGGCCCCGGCCGCCCACCGGTAGGCCAGGTGCCCGCCCAGGGCCCCGGCCGCCCCCGCGGCCACCGTCCCGGCCGTGCGCAGCAGTCGGGCGCGGCGGCGCGAGAACAGCGAGGCGGTCCACAGCGTGGCGGCCACGGCGTTCCCGGCGGCGTGCACGAGCGCGGTGCGCTGCTGGTCGGGGTGCAGGTCGACGTAGTCGGCCCAGCCGGCCAGCGCCGTGGGGGCGACGGTGGCCACGCTGACGGCGGCCAGCCCCCGCGCGGGGACGTCCAGGAGGCGCCCGCCCGGCAGCAGGGAGGCGACGTCGAGCAGCAGGGCCGAGACCGACGTCCCGACCGGCACCATGGCCATCGCCGGGTGGGCCGGGTGCCCGGCCGGGCGGCCGTGCAGCAGCCCGCGCACCGCCCCACCGGGCAGCAGGCGGTCGGCGGTGTCCTTGGCCCGCGCCGCGACGGGGTCCAGGGCGGTCCAGCGCGAGGGGGCGTCGAAGAGCGAGCTCAGCAGGGGCATGGGTCCGTGCTACGCCCTCCCGGGGCGCCGCGCGCGCCGGAACCGGCGGTTTCGCGGACGGTTCCCGGGGGTAGTCGCCCCGGGAACGGGCTGGGTCGAGCGGATCGAGCAGCCGAGGTGCGCACCGACGGGGGAGTTCGAGCATGAGGGTCGCCGTGACCGGAGCGACGGGGAACGTGGGCAGCGCCCTGGTGCGCCGGCTGAGGCGGGCCGGGACCGACGTCCTCGGCGTCTGCCGGCGCCTGCCCGAACCCACCGGGGCGTGGGCCGACGTGCAGTGGGTCCAGCAGGACGTCGCCGGACCCGACGCCGTGCAGCGGCTCACCGACGCCTTCGCCGGTGTCGACGCCGTCGTGCACACCGCCTGGCTCATCCAGCCCGCCCGGGACCCGCAGGAGATGGCCCGGGTGAACCTGACCGGCAGCGAGAACGTCGTGCGGGCCGCGCTGGCCGCCGGGGTCCCGCACCTGGTGCACCTGTCCTCGGTGGGGGCCTACTCCACCCACCCCGCCGACGACGGCCGGGTCGAGGAGTCGTGGCCGGCGGACGGGATCTCCTCCTCGCAGTACTCGCGGGAGAAGGCCGCCGTGGAATCGCACCTGGACGACGTCGAACGCGAGCACCCCGAACTCGTCGTCACGCGGGTCCGCCCGGCGCTGGTGTTCCAGCGCGACGCCGGCAGCGAGATCGCCCGCTACTTCCTCGGCCCGTTCGTGCCGACCCGCCTGCTGCGGCGCGTGCCGCTGCCCGTGCTGCCGCTGCCGGAACGGCTGCGCTTCCAGGTCGTGCACGCCGACGACCTCGCCGACGCCCTGGAGCGGATCCTGGACCGGGTCCCCGGGGGGGCGTTCAACGTCGCCGACGAACCCGTGCTCGGGGCGCGCGACCTGGCGCTGTCGCTGAACGCCCCGCGGTTCGTGTCGGTCTCGCGCCGGCTCGTGCGGGCGGCGGCGGACGTCACGTACCGGGCGCGGGTGCACCCGGTGCAGCCGGGGTGGGTCGACCTCGGCCTCGGGGTCCCCGTCATGCACACCACCCGCGCCCGCGAGGACCTCGGGTGGCGTCCGGCTCACGCCGCCCGCGACGTCTTGCTGGAACTCCTCGACGGCATCCGCGACCACGCGGGCGCACCCTCCGGGGCGCTGCGCCGGCGGACGGGCCTGGTGACCTCGCGCACCGGGACGTGAACCCCGAGGTGGCCGCGCAGCCGGCCCAGGATCGAGGCCAGCAGGCGTGAGACCTGCATCTGGCTGATGCCGAGGTCCGCAGCGATCTCCGACTGCGTGGCCTCCTCGTAGAACCGGAGTTTCAGGATGCGGCGCTCGCGGTCGTCGAGCTCGGCCACGGCCCCCTTGAGCGAGACGAGGTCGTCGACGGTGATCGTGGCGTCGGCGTCACCGGCGACGTCGTGCCGGGGGACGTCCAGGGACAGCGCGCAGTAGGCGTTGGTCGCCCGGTGGACCTCGCGCAGTTCCTCCAGGGTGGCTCCCAGCTTCTCGGCGACCTGCACGTCGGTCAGCCCCGTCGTGTCCTCGTGCACCAGCCGGGTCCGCAGTTCCTGCAACCGGCGCGGTGGGCGCACGGCCCAGCCGTGGTCGCGGAAGTAGCGGCGGATCTCCCCGGTGATCGTGGGGGTGGCGTAGGCACCGAACTCGTGCTCGCCGTCGTCACGGAACCGGTCGGCGGCCTTGACCAGCCCCAGGTAGGCGATCTGCTCCAGGTCCTCGGTCGGGATCCCGCGGTGGCGGTAGCGGGCGGCCAGGCCCCGGGCCAGCCCCAGGTGCTCCTCGACGAGGTCGTGTCGTGTCCCGAGCATCACGGGTGCCTCCAAGCGGTCGTCTGCTGACTGCCTGGGCGTACGCTGCTGCACCCGACGTGGGTTCACTCCAGCACCGCACTCCGGGGCGGGCAACCGGAAGTCGGCCCGGACGGTGCGAGGGTCCGGTGGTGCGAGGGTCCGGCGGTGCGGCCACGGGCCGCAGGCCGGGCCGAGCGGGTCTAGGGTCGCCACGGGGCACGAGGTCGAACCACCGGCCGGCCGGCCCCGACCAGGTGTGGGAGGACCCCATGTCGACACTGCTGCCCGACGCCTCCGGGGCCGAGAAGTCCCTGGCGGCCACCCTCGCCGACCTCGCCCGGGACCTGCAGCGCGAGCAGGTCCCCGACGACGTCATGGTGCACAGCGTGCACAGCGCGGTCGCCCTCGTGCCGGGGGCCCAGGAGGCCTCGATCAGCCTCGTCCGCTCCCGGCGCCACGTCCTGTCGGCCGCCGTCACCAGCGACGTCGCCCGCGGTTTCGACGCGGTGCAGGGGGAGCTGGGTGAGGGGCCCTGCCTGGCCGCGATCGCCTCCGAGCCGGTCGTGCGCGCCGACGACCTCGCCGGGGACCCCCGCTGGCCGCGGCTGGGTGCCCGCGCCGGGGAGCTGGGGGTGCGCAGCATGCTGTGCTTCCAGCTGTTCGTGCACGAGAACACCCTCGGGGCCCTGAACCTGCTCTCCGCGGAGGCGTCGGCCTTCGACGAGGAGGCCGAGACCGTGGGGGCCATGGTCGCCGCACACGCGGCCGTGGCCCTGGCCGGGGCGCAGAAGTTCGACCACCTGCGCACGGCGCTGGCCAACCGCGACGTCATCGGTCAGGCCAAGGGCATCCTCATGGAGCGGTTCAAGGTCGACGCCGACCGCGCCTTCGACCTGCTGACCCGGGCCAGCCAGGACCGGAACGTCAAGCTGCACCGGCTCGCGGTCGAACTGACCCGCACGGGGTCCCTGGAGCGGTGAACGACCCGGCGCGCGCCGGGCGGGCCGCGCGCCTACGGTCGGGGCATGAGCGAGAACACCCCTCAGAACACCCCCGAGGACAACCCCGGCCAGGAGAACCCCGGCACCGCGCAGGCGGCCGAGTCGCCGGCCCTGGACGGCTACGGCAACGACACCGGTTTCGCGCAGGCGGCCGAGGAGACCGACGACGCCCAGGACGCCCAGGACGCCGACGCCCCGCAGTGATCCCGCCGGCACAGCTCGTGTAGGTTCGGCACCGGTTGAACCTCCAGCCTCGCAGCACGTCCGCTCGACCCCCGGCCCGCCGGACGAGGCGGACCGCCGGGCCGGGAGGAACGTCCGATGCCGTTGGCCCTCGAGGCCGCTTTCGTCGAGCTGGGCCGCATCGCGGCCGACCAGCCTCTGACCGCGGTCCTGCGGCGGGTCGCCGACCTCGTCGTGCAGACCGTCCCTGGAGCGGACGACGTCTCGGTGACGCTGCTGCGGCGGGGCAGGCCCGTCACCGTGGTCTTCCACGGCGACCTGGCCGCCGACCTCGACGAACGCCAGTACCCCCTGGGGTACGGCCCCAGCGTCGTGGCGGCGCAGTCGGGCACGACGGTGCGGATCGACGACACGGGCACCGACGACGTGTTCCCGGGGTTCTCGGCCACCGCCGCCCGCCGCGGGGTGTGCGGTGTCGTCAGCGCCGGGTTGCCCGACCCCGACCGACGTCCCGGTTCGATCACCGCCTACTGCTCCGGCCGTTCCGGGCACCCCGTCCTCCCGCCGCAGGCGCAGCGCACCCTGGAACGGTTCGCCGCCTTCGCCGCCGTCGCCCTGGGCAACGCGGCGGCCCTGGCGGAGGCGGGGGAACGGGTGGAGAACCTGCAGATCGCCCTGCAGTCCCGCGCCGTCATCGAACAGGCCAAGGGTGTGCTCATGGCCCGGCGCGGGATCGACGCCGACGAGGCGTTCACGGTGCTCTCGACGTGGTCCCAGCACGGGAACCGCAAACTGCGCGTGGTGGCTGAGGAGGTCGTGGCCGGCGCCGTCGTCGGTTCCTGAGCGAGTCCGCTCGACCCCGCCCGGGGCCGCAGCCCTTCCGGGGTCTCAGCCCTTCTCGGGGTCGTTGCCCCAGTTCATGAGCGAGTAGCGCCACTTCGTGTCGGTGACGTCGCCGTCGGGCCGCTGCTTGGAGTGCCGCGCCACGTACCCGGCGACCTTCTTCATGTGCTCGTGGTCGTCGTCGGTGCGGTCGGCCTTCTTCGTCCGCAGGATCTCCACGATGCGCCGGCCCGAGCGGTGCCCGACCGATTCGCCGTCCCCGACGCCGACGGACTGCGACTCCTCGGTCTCCAGCCAGTCCTCGAGCTCCTTGGCCGTCATGTTGACGGCCTCGCCGAAGCGCTCCTCGGCGTCCTTCCTGTCCTCGTCGCTCATCGTGCTGTCCCCATTCTGCGTCATGGGGCCGAGCCTGCTGGTTCAGAAGGCGTACCGCACCCGCAGGTAGGGGGCGCGCTCGGCGATGAGGGCCAGCAGCTGGTCGAGGTAGCGCGCCTTGTCCCCGGCGCGGTACCGGACGTTCAGGCCTCCCGACTGCGAGCGCTTCGTCTCCTGCATCGACGGCCGCCACAGCAGGTCCTCGGCCTTGGGGTGCCAGCCGAGGTTCACCCGGTGCAGGTTCTCCTCGTGGGTCAGGAAGATCACCTCCGCCTGCAGTTGCGCCTTCGTCGCCTCCCCGGTGGCGTCGCCGAGCTGGTCGAGCAGTTCGGCCCACAGGGGCAGCCAGCCGTCGTGGACGACGACGGGGGAGAGGTTGACGTGCACCTCGTACCCGGCCGCGACGAAGTCGTCGAGGGCGGCGAGCCGGTCGGCGACGGGGGACGTGCGGACGTCCAGCAGCTTGGCGACGCGGGCCGGCATGAGCGAGAACCGCACGCGCGTCCGGCCCTGCGGGTCCAGGGTCAGCAGCCGGCGGTTGACGTGCTTGGTGGCGAACGACGCCTTCGCCGTGGGCAGCCCGCGGAACAGGGCGACGAGGTCGTCGACGTTGTCGGAGATCTCGGCGTCGACGGAGCAGTCGCTGTTCTCGCCCAGGTCGTAGACCCAGCTGACGGGGTCGCACTGGTTCGGCTCCGGTTTCACGCCCTGGCGCGCGACGTGCCGGGCGAGGTAGCCGGTGATCTGCTCGATGTTCGCGAACACCGTGATCGGGTTGCTGTACCCCTTGCGGCGCGGCACGTAGCAGTACGCGCACGCCATCGCGCAGCCGTTCGACGTGGACGGGGCGATGAAGTCCGCGGAGCGGCCGTTCGGCCTGGCCTGCAACGACTTCTTGATCCCCAGGACGAGTGCCTCGCGCTTGATCCGCACCCACCGGTCGACGTTCGTCTCGTCGCCGTGCAGTTCCGGGACCCGCCAGTGGCTCTCGACCGGCACGCGCGTGGCGTCCGGCCAGCGCTCCAGCACCTGAGCGCCCCGGGGGAGTTCGGCGGCGGCCGGCTCGTAGTAGATCCGCGTGATGTCGACGAGGTCACGGGTCGCGGGCACCGGGCCATCATGCCCGTACCGCTCGCCTCCACCGCGCGCCTCCACCGCGCGGGTGCGCGGGACGCTGCCTACGGTGAGTTCCGTGACCGACCAGTACACCTTCGCCAACCCCGTCACCCTCTACCACCAGGGAGGTTTCGAGCCGCAGCCGCAGGACGGCCCCGGCCTCGCCTCGGACCTCTCGCCGCGACCGGACCACGGGGAGTCCACCTACCGCGGCACCGGGCGCCTCACCGGACGCAAGGCCCTCGTGACCGGTGCGGACTCCGGGATCGGCCGCGCGACGGCGATCGCGTTCGCCCGCGAGGGCGCCGACGTCGTCCTCTCGTTCCTGCCCTCGGAGGAGTCCGACGCCCGCGAGGTCGCCGACCTCGTCGAGCAGGCCGGCCGCACGGCCGTCCTGGCCCCGGGCGACCTCACCGACGAGCAGTACACCCGCTCCCTGGTCGCGACCGCGGTGCGCGACCTGGGGGGTCTGGACCTGCTGGCCGTCGTGGCCGGCAAGCAGCAGCACGCCGAGGACGTCGCCGACCTCACGTCCCAGCAGTTCGACGAGACGATGCGCACCAACGTCCACTCGCTGTTCTGGCTCGTGCAGGAGGCCGTGCCGCACCTGCCGGCGGGATCCACGATCGTCACGACGTCCTCGATCCAGGGCTACCAGCCCTCGCCGAACCTCGTGGACTACGCGACCACGAAGTCCGCGATCATCTCGATGTCGCAGGCCCTGGCCCAGCAGCTCGCACCGAAGGGGATCCGGGTCAACGTCGTCGCCCCGGGTCCGGTGTGGACCCCGCTGCAGGTCTCCGGCGGCCAGCCCTCCGACGCCATGCCCGAGTTCGGGACCTCCACCCCGCTGGGCCGCGCCGGTCAGCCGGCCGAACTGGCCCCGGCGTACGTCTTCCTGTCCTCGCCGGAGTCCAGCTACGTCGTCGGTGAGGTGCTCAACGTCAACGGGGGTATGCCCACGCCCTGAGGCCGGGTTCACCTCCCGGGGCCGGGCGAGCGGTTCAACCGGGCCGACTGCCGGACGAGGTGGTCGCGCTCGGGCGCGTTCGTCGCCCGCCGCGCCGCCTCGGCGTACAGGCCGGCGGCGGTCGCGGTGTCCCCGCACTTCTCGTGCAGGTGCGCCGACACGGCGGCGTACCGGGGGAGGGACGGATCGAGACCGGCGAGCGCGGCCAGTCCCGCGGGCCCGCCGTCGGCCTCCCCGACGGCCACGGCCCGGTTGAGCCGGACGACGGGGGAGTCCTCCAGACGCAGCAGCTCGTCGTACCACTCGACGATCTGCCCCCAGTCGGTCTCCTCGGCCCGGCGGGCGTCGGCGTGCAGCGCCGCGATCGCCGCCTGCGCCTGGAACGGCCCCAGCCGGTCCCGGGTCAGCGCGGCCTGCAGGACCGCGACCCCCTCGGCGACGAGCGTGGTGTCCCAGCGGCCGCGGTCCTGCTGGGCCAGGGGCACGAGCGCGCCGCCCGCGTCCGTGCGGGCGGCGCGCCGGGCGTGGTGCAGCAGTTGCAGCGCCAGCAGGCCCGCGACCTCGGGGTGGTCGACGACGCCGGCGAGCCGGCGCGTCAGCCGGATGGCCTCGGCGGCGAGGTCGACGTCGCCGGAGTACCCCTCGTTGAACACGAGGTAGAGCACCCGCAGCACGGTCGCCACGTCGCCGCCGCCGCCCGGACCGGCCTGGGCCACCGTCCGCTTGGCGCGGCTGATCCGTTGCGCCACGGTCGCTTCCGGGACGAGGTGGGCCTGCGCGATCTGCCGCGTCGTGAGGCCGCCGACGGCCCGCAGCGTCAGCGCCACCGCCGAGGAGGGGCTGAGCGCGGGGTGCGCGCAGAGGAAGTACAGCTGCAACGTGTCGTCGTCCGACGTCACCGGCCCCGCCGGGGGCTCGGCCTGCAGCCGTTCCTCGCGCCGGCGTCGCGCGTCCTCGGCGCGGGTGGCGTCGACCAGCCGCCGCCACGACACCGTCACCAGCCAGGCCTTCGGGTCCCTCGGCGGATCCCGCGGCCAGGACCGCACGGCGTCGAGCAGTGCCTCCTGGGCGGCGTCCTCGGCCTCCGCGAACCCGGCGCCGCGGCGGACGAGGACGGTCAGCACCTCCGGGACGAGCCGGCGCAGCAGCGCCTCGTCCACCGTCCCGTCCACCGTCCCGTCCACCAGCTCACTCCGTGACGGTCGGCGGGGCGGTGAGGAACGGATGCACCTCCAGCCACTCGTGGAGGGGGCGCCCACCCGCGCCCGGTGCCGCGGAGAGCTCCCCGGCCAGTTCCACGGCGCGGTCCCAGCTGTCAACGTCGATGACCATCCAGCCGGCGACGAGGTCCTTGGTCTCGGCGAAGGGCCCGTCGGTGACCGGCGGCCGTCCCTCCCCGTCGTGGCGGACCCAGGCGCCGGTCGGGGCCAGGGCCTGTCCGTCGACGTACTCGCCGGTCGCTCGCAGCCGGTCGGCGAACTCGTCCATGTACCGCAGGTGGGCCGTGACCTCCTCCGGCGTCCAGCGGTCCATCGGGACGTCGTCCACGCCCGCCGGTGCGCCGCGGTAGTGCTTGAGCAGCAGGTGCTTGGCCATCGTCCGTCTCCCTCGTCGAGCCCTCCCGGCGGCCCCGGTGACCGCCGCGCACCCCGGGGTCGGAGCCGGCCCGGCGTTCTCGACATCCTGGCCTCACCGGACGGCGGCGGTCACCCCCTGCCGGGCCTGCAGCCAGCTCAGGAACTCCGCCGCCGGGACGGGACGGCTGTGCAGGTACCCCTGGGACTCGTCGCAGCCGAGCTCGCGCAGCAGGTCCAGCGTCGCGGTGTCCTCCACCCCCTCGGCGACCACGCGCAGCCCGAGGTGGTGGGCGAGCTCGACCGTCCCGGCCACGATGGCGGCGATGCGCGCATCGGCCAGGGCCCGGGAGGTGAACGTGCGGTCGATCTTCAGCTCGTCGGCCGGCAGGTTCGCCAGGTAGGCCAGCGAGGAGTACCCCGTCCCGAAGTCGTCGATGCTGAGGGAGAACCCGCGGGCGGTGATGTCCTGGCACGTCACCAGCGCCCGGTCCGGGTCGTTCATCAGGGACGTCTCGGTCACCTCCACCACGAGGTGCGCGGGGTCGGCGCCGCCGGCGACGAGCTCGTCGAGCAGGGGCAGCAGCCCGGGGTCGCACAGGTGGGTGCTGGAGAGGTTGAACGACAGCCGCAGGTCGTGACCGGCGGCCCGCCACCGCGCGAGGTCGGCCACGGCCCGGCGGGCGACGAGCGCGGTCAGGGCCGGCATGAGGCGGCGTTCCTCGAGCACGTCCAGGAACGCGCCGGGGGCCAGCACCCCCAGGCGGGGGTGCTGCCAGCGCACGAGGGCCTCGACCCCCACGCAGGTGCCGGCCGCCGAGACCTGCGGCTGGTAGTGCACCGCGAACTGCCCGGCGGCCTCCGGCGCGGCGTCCGGGCCCAGGGCCAGGTGCAGGTCGTCGGACAGGGCCAGCCGCCGGCGCCAGGCGCGGTCGGCGGCGTCGTCGTGGACCGCCACCCCCTGCCCGCCGGCCTTGGCCGCGTACATGGCCGCGTCGGCGCGGCGCAGCAGTTCGGTGCCGGTCAGGGCCTCGGTGCCGCAGGTGTCGGCGACCCCGATGCTGGCCCCGACCTCGATCGCGGTGAGCATCGCCCGCGCGGTGCCGACGGCGTCCCCGGTGCCGGCCCCGGGCAGGATCGCGGCGAACTCGTCGCCGCCGAGGCGGGCCAGGACCGCCCCCGGCGGCAGGGCGCCCTCCAGCCGGACCGCGGTGGCCGCCAGCAGGTCGTCCCCGACGGCGTGCCCGTGCTGGTCGTTGACCTCCTTGAACCGGTCCAGGTCGAGCAGCAGCACGGCGAACGGGTCGCCCGCCTGCGAGTGCAGCCCCAGGCGGCGCAGGAACTCGCGCCGGTTGGCCAGGCCGGTCAGGTCGTCGGTGCCGGCCTGGCGGCGGGCCCGGTCGTGGTCGGCGAGGTCGCGCACGAGCCGCACCATCCGGGCCGAGGACCCCGCGATCGCCGCGACGCCGAAGACCAGGGCCCAGTGACCCTCGGCCAGGCGCAGACCGGCGCCGACCACGGCCGCGAGCCCGAGCAGCAGCCCGGCCGAGCTGGCCACCGGCACCGCGTACGTCGAGGGGTGCTCCCGGGGGACGGGGCGCGGCGGCAGCAGGGACAGCCAGCCGAACCCCACGGCCAGCAGCACCCAGCCGGCCCACGCCGCCAGGACGACCTCCGTGCGGGGGCCGAGCACGACGTAGAGGATCTGGGTCACCGCGACGACGAGGACCGTGGCGGCGATGCCCCGGGCCCGTCCGCGGACCGGGGCGGGCATCCGGAACGCGGCGACGACCAGGGCGGTGAGCAGCACGGCCAGCGAGCTGACGTGCAGCCAGCGCAGTTGCGCCGCCAGACCGGACACCCCCTCGGGCACGTCCAGCACGACGTTGGCGACCCCGGCGACGCCCAGGACGCAGCTGACCCCCACGAGCCAGTCGACGCGGCCGGCGGGCAGGGTCTTCTCCCGCAGCCGGAACCAGGTGGCGACCCCGCGGTAGAGGGACAGGCTGGCCAGCGTGCTGGCCAGGCGCAGGGGGACGGCCAGCAGCAGGCCGCTCGTGCCGACCGCCGCCCCCGATAGGACGACGGCGCTCTCCAGCGCACTGGCCGCGGTCAGCAGGACGAAGGCCGTCAGGTAGTGCCGCCAGGCCTGCCGGTGGACGACCTCGCGGCGCATCCGCCGCACGAGCAGCGCGAGGGCGCCGGCGACGGCGAGCGTGCGCAGCACGATGAGCACGGACAGCACGCGACGCTCCTTCCGGGACGGGTGGGTTCCCGTCCCGTCAACGGCACCGCAGTGGCCCGACGTGATCGCCCGAACGGGTCGGGGTGCGCGATCGGTCCCCGTCCCGCACGCTTCCGGGGTGGATGAGCACGAAGACGGACGTGGAGCGGTCGAGCACGAGGAGACGGGGGCCTGGGGCGGCACCGGGTACGTCCGCCGGGAACCGGACCCGGCGGTGGTGAGCTGGTGGCAGGGACTGGCGGAGTCGACGCGGACCGAGCTGGCGGCCCTGCGGCCCGGTCAGGTCCTGCCGCGGGAGGCGGCGCGGGCGCTGCAGGAGATCGGGGTGGTGTCCCCGGAGGTGGTGGTGACCGAGGACGGCCGGCGCGTGCGCCGGGGGGTCGCCTCGCGGGACGTGGTCTCGACCGTCCTGCTGGCCCGGCTGAACCACTCCGAGCGCCGGCTCGTCTGAGCCGGTCAGGACGGTGCGGGGCGCCCCGGACCCTGGGCCCCGCACCTCTAGAAGTCGCACAGTATTCTTCCAGCATGTCTAGAAACAGGCAGCGCGGTGCGGGTCCGGCCGGTCATGGAAAGGCATTTCCCCGCGTTTTCCCCGACGGTTGCCGGAATCAGATCAATCCGTCGCGCCGGGCGTGCTCCACCGCCGCCCGGGTGCTGGACACCCCGAACTTCCGCCGTGCCCCGACGAGGTGCTGGCTGACGGTGTTGACGGCCACGCCGAGCACGGCGGCGGTCTCCGCCGCCGTCAGGCCCGTCCCCACCAGGCGCAGGGTCTGCTCCTCACGGGGGGTCAGATGCACTGCGCGGGAACGGTTCTCCTCCGACGGAGACTGCGCGGTCCGCCCGGTGAGCCGGACGAAGGCCTCCTCGGTGAGGCAGACCAGGGCGGTCCCGTCGACGACGAGCCGGACCACGCCCTCGACCTTGGCGCGGGTGGCCAGGCCGTCCAGACCGGCCGGGCGGTGTGTGTGCTCGTCGTGCGAAACCATCGCGAAACCGCTCCTGATCGGACCCTACCGTCGCTGGACGTTATCTTTGTGGGCGCTAACAGGCAAACGCTCACCACGCGGTCGGAGCGCGTCGTGGTGAACCCCCACCGGGTCCACCGGGCGGCCAGCATGATCGACGTGGCGCGCCGGGCGGGGGTGTCCGCCCAGACGGTCTCGCGCGTGGTCAACGACCGCCCCCACGTCGACCCGGCCACCCGCGCCCGGGTCCTGGAGGCCCTGGAACACCTGGGGTACCGCCGCAACCCGGCCGCGGTCTCGCTGGCCACCGGCCGCTACCGGACCATCGGCGTGGTCGCCTCCACGCTCACCACGCACGGAGCCGTGCTCGTCCTGGACGGCATGACCGAGGAGGTCGCCCGGCACGGGTACTCCCTGACCCTGTCCCCGTTGCGCGCCCCGACGCTGGGGGCCGTCTCCGAGGCCCTCACCTCCTTCGCCGGGGCCGGCGTCGACGCGGTCGTCCTCGGCGTGGAGAGCGAGCTCGTGCGGTCCCTGCCCCGTCCGCTCGTGCCGGGCCTGCCGGTCGTGGTGGTGGACGGCGCCGGGACGACGGAGGGGCCCACCGCCGAGAGCGACCCCGCGCCGGGCCTGCTGGCGGCCATGACCCACCTCCTCGACCTCGGGCACCGGCAGGTGCGCCACCTCGCCGGACCGCCCGACAGCGCGACCGCCGCGCGGCGCCGGGAGCTGTGGAGGGGCTTCCTCACCGGGCGCGGGCTCGACGTCGTCGAGCCGCTGGTCACGGACTGGAGCGCGGCCTCCGGGCTCGCCGCGGGGGCCGAGCTGCTGCGCACCGACCCGGCCGCCACCGCCGTCGTCGCGGCCAACGACCAGGTCGCGCTCGGCCTCGTGCGCGCCTGCGCGGACGCGGGGGTGCGCGTCCCGGACGACCTCAGCGTCGTCGGGTTCGACGACGTCGAGCACGCCGGGGTCGCGGTGCCCCGGCTGAGCACCGTGCAGCACGACCTGCGCGAGGTCGGCCGCCGGGCCGTGCGCCAGCTCCTGCACGACCTCGGGGTGCTGCCGCAGGCGCCGCCGTGGCCCGTCCCCAGCGCGTTCGTCCCGCGCGAGAGCACGGCCCCCCCGCCGTCCCCCCCGCCGTCCCCGCGCGCGGGTCAGCAGTGGTCGAACTCGTACCCCGGCACGCCGCGGGGCAGCAGGTCCCGGTCCCGGTAGACGACCGACACCTCGCCCCCGCGCGCGGCGCACGCCGCCTCGAACGGCTCGGGGCCGTCGTCGGCGTACTCCACCTCCAGGACCCGCCGGCCGTGGACGGCCGTGTAGTCCCCGCACTCGCCGTACAGCTCGCAGCTCTCGGCCACGGCGAAGTCGAACCCCGCGGCCCGGGCCTGTTCCGCCGTGGTCTGCGGGGCGTTCTTCTGGGCGTAGGCCAGGCCCCGGGCGTGCGCCCGCGCCGACAGCAGCGCCGAGTAGGCGTAGGCGTCGGCCATCGTCAGGGCCCCGTCGCTGCGGGTGGCCGAGTCGAGGTTGTCCGCCTCGACGGCGGCGAACCCGGCGTCCGCGCAGCCGTCGATCCACGCCCCCACGACGTCGGCCAGGGCCGCGCGCTTGCCGGCCGTGGAGGTGTCCAGCAGGAACTCCCCGGGCCAGCCGGGGTCCTGCACCGGGTTCCCGTCCACCCGCAGCAGCAGGTCCGGGTGCTCGCGCAGCCAGGTGCCGGTCTCCTGCGGCTGGGTCTGGAACGCGTTGACGTAGCAGACCGAGTACAGCCCCGCGGCCGGTTCGTCCTCCCGGTCGCGCACCACGACCCGGACGTCGGCGGCGGGCGGGTAGGCGCCCCCGAGCTGGTAGTCGGCCACCACGCCCGGCGGGGGTGGGCTCACGCCTGCCGACGAGCTCGTCACCGGGCCGGTCGGGCTGGCCGGGCCGGTCGGGCCGGTCGGGGTGGGTGCCGCGGACGGGGCGGCCGGGTCGGCACCCGCGCAGGAGGTCAGCAGGAGCAGGGCCACGGCCGGCCACGTCGCGCGCACGTCTCCATCCTGCACACCTGTCCGGCCCACCCGTCCGGCCCACCCGTCTACGCTCAGGACGGTGCCCAAGAAGAAGAAGCATCGCGGCCACCCGGCCCGTCAGCCCGTCGCCGGGAACCAGCTCTCCCCGCTGCGGGCCGGCGGCCGCGTCCTCGGCGACCTGCAGGTGCCGTTCCGGCGCTTCCTGGAGGCCGAACGCGCCGAGGACGGCGAGCAGGACCCCGCCGAGCTGCCCGGTGAGCTCCCCGTGGAGGACGTCGAGGCCCGGCTCATGGAGTCCCTCGGCTGGCTCGTCCTGAGCCTGGAGGCCGACCTGGGCCCGGCCGCCGCGCGCACCTTCGACCCCGGTGACCTGGCCGAGCTGTTCACCGAGATCGTGCCCGCCGTGGCCGAGCACAACGGCCTGGACCCGCAGGAACTGGTCGACGAGACGCGGCTGGCGTGGACGTCGTACCTGATGTTCCTGGGCGAGTCCGAGGAGTGGGCGGGTGAACCCGAGGCGCTCGCCGACTGCCTCGACGTCGCCTCCGGCGGGGTGGGCGGCGCGGTCGCGGGCCAGGGCAGCGTGCTGGACGCGCTGACCGCGGCCGAGGCCGCGGTGCCCCCGGCCGACCGGCTGGAGGACCTGCGGGCCCTCGACGTCGTCGCCGCGTTCCTGGCCGGTGTCGACGAGCTGGCCGCCGGGGTGGACCTGGCCGGGACCGAACTGCCCGAGAGCCCGGCCGTGGAGGTGCTGCGCTCCCGCCTGGCCGACGTCCCCGAGGTCGACCCCGTGGCCCTGCTGCTGGACCTGGTCGCCGACGGGGTGCTCGTCGTGCGGGACGGCCGCGCGCTCGTGCCGGACGCCGCCGACCCCGACCGCCGCTACCGCCTCGCCACGTTCTTCCTGGCCTCCCTCGTCACCGGCGTCCTGGCCGACTGCCCCTCGCCGGCCGCGATCGTCGCCGCCCTGTCCGTCGTGACGAGCGCCGTCCTGCAGCCGATGACGGCGGGGGAGGTCCGGGCGTTCCTGGAGGAGAGCGAGGAGGCCGGCGAACTGCCGGCGACCCTGGCCGTCGTCCGCCGCCTCGTCGACCTCGGGGTCCTGTCCCCGGTCGAGCCGTGGACGGCCCGGCCCGGCACCGCCGGTGCCGTCCTCGACGTCGTCGACGGGTTCTTCCGGCCGGAGGGTGGGCAGGAGTAGGGCAGCGGGCCCGGGGCGACGACGCGCCCGCCGCCGGAGCGGGTTAGCGTCGGCGTGTGAGCACCGGCGGGCGCAAACCGTTCGGCACCTCCTTCGAGGACTGGGTCGAACGGCAGGTGCGGGAGGCGCACGAGCGCGGCGACTTCGAGGACCTGCCCGGGGCGGGCAAGCCCCTGGCCGGGCTGGACCGGGAGTTCTCCGCCGAGCAGTGGGCCGCCGACAAGGCCCGCCGCGAGGGGTTCGACGTCAGCGCCATGCTGCCGCCCCCGCTGGCGTTGCGCCGCGAGCGCGAGGTGCTGCTGCGCGACGTCCCCCGGCTCGTCTCCGCGGCCGCCGTGCGCGCGGTCGTCGCGGACTTCAACGACCGCGTCCGGGAGCTGTACCGGCGCCCGGCGGACGGTCCGTTGATCGTCGTGGGGCTGCTCGACGTCGAGGCGCTCGTGCAGGACTGGCACCGGTCCCGCCCGGCTCCCGCCGAGCCCGCGCCCGCACCGGGACCGCGCCGCCGGTGGTGGCAGCGCGGACGGCGGCGGGGATAGCTTGCCGCGGGTGGACCTCTCCTGCGTCGTGCTCAACGACCTGCACCCGCACGCCTTCGCCGAGACCGCCCGGGCCGCCGAGGACGCCGGCGTCCGCACCGTGTTCAGCTACGACCACCTGTCGTGGCGCGACCTGCGCGAGGGGCCCTGGTACGCCGCGGTGCCGCTGCTGGCGGCCGCCGCGACGGCGACCGAGCGCGTCCGGCTCGGGACGCTGGTCGCGTCGCCGAACTACCGCCACCCCGTGACGTTCGCCGCGGAGGTGATGACCCTGGACCAGCTCTCGGGCGGGCGCGTGGAGCTGGGGGTGGGGGCTGGGACGTCCGCGCACGACGCCTCCGTCCTCGGGGTGCCGTCGCTGACGCCGCGCGAGCGCCAGGACCGGTTCGAGGAGTGGACGCTGCTGCTGCGCACGCTGCTGTCGCAGCGGGTCACCGACGTGCGGGGGGAGCGCTACACGGCCCACGACGCCCGGAACGTACCGGGGCCGGTGACCGGGGTGCCGCTGACGGTCGCGGCCGCCGGGCCGCGGGGGATGCGCTTCGCCGCCCGGCTCGGCCAGGGGTGGGTCACCTACGGCGAGGGTGAAGCCCGCCCGGACGACGGGGTGCAGGAGGCCGTGACCCGGTTCACGGCACCGATCGGGCGCTTCGCCGCGCTGGAGGGGGCCGGTGGTGTGCGGAAGGTGGCGCTGCTCGGCCTCGACGAGCGCGGCGCGTACGCGGACTGGCCGCGGTTCGCGACGGCGCTGGCCGAGGCCGGCTACGACGAGGTGTGCGTGCACTGGCCGCGCCCGGACGGCAGGGGACTGCCGTCCGGGGCGCTGGCCGGGGTCCTCGCGACCCCTGCGCTCACGACGGGCTGAGGCTCACGAGAGGGTGAGTTCCACCGTCGCGAACGAGTGCGGCGGCAGCTCGACGACGAGGGTGTCGCCCTCGCGGCCGGTCTCCTTGCGAGCACCGTCGAAGTCCGCCGGTGCCACGGCGTCCGGGGCGTCCGCGGTGTTGTGGGCCTGGACCGAGGCCCCGGCCAGCACGCGGGCCCGGCTCACGTCCCAGCCCCGGCCCCGCAGGTCCAGGCGGACCGCGGCCGGCCCGTCGACGTCGAGGTTGGTCAGGGAGACCAGGGCCGAGCCGTCCCTGGAGCTGACCGTCGTGGTGAGCGTCCGGTAGGACCCCGCCTCGCCCTCGTGGGTCGCGTCCGCCGCCGTCACCTGGACGGGGTGGGACGTGGCGTCCTGGTGCCCCGCGTTCATCGCGAACACGTGGTACGTCGGCGTCAGGACCATCCGCGCCCCGTCGGTGAGGACCATGGCCTGCAGCACGTTGACGGTCTGGGCGATGTTGGCCATGACCAGCCGGCGCGCGTTCTCGTGGAACACGTCGAAGTGCAGGCCGGCGACCAGGGCGTCGCGCAGGGTGTTCTGCTGGAAGAGGAACCCGGGGTTGGTGCCGGGTTCGACGTCCCACCAGGTGCCCCACTCGTCGCAGACGAGCCCGACGGCGGCCTCGGGGTCGTAGGCGTCCATGACCCGGGCGTGACCGCGGACGATCTCGTCGATGCGCCAGGCCCGGACCATCGTCTCGTGGTAGTCGGCGGCGGAGAACTCCGTCGCCGAGCCCTTGTGGTCCCAGTCGTCCGAGGAGTGCGTGTAGTAGTGGAACGACAGCGCCTGCCACCCGTTGTGCTTGGGGGAGCGGGCGGGCCCGCCGAGGGTGCTGATCGACTTCATCAGCGTCTCGGTCCAGTGGTAGTCGTCCCGGTTGGGGCCGGCCGCGATGCGGTACAGCCGGTTGCCGTCGTGGTCGCGGCAGTACGTCGCGAACTGGGCGGCGAGCTGGGTGTACTGCTCGGCGGTCATGTTGCCGCCGCAGCCCCAGGACTCGTTGCCGATGCCCCAGAAGGGCACCGTCCAGGGTTCGGAGCGGCCGTGCTCGCGGCGCAGCCGGGACATCGGGGCGTCCCCGGACCGGGTGAGGTACTCGACCCAGTCGCTCATCTCGGCGACCGTGCCGGACCCGACGTTGCCCGACACGTACGGGTCGGCGCCCAGCAGCTCGCACAGCCGCATGAACTCGTGGGTGCCGAAGGAGTTGTCCTCGACGACGTCGCCCCAGTGGGTGTTCACCATCGACGGGCGCTCCTCGCGCGGGCCGACGCCGTTCATCCAGTGGTACTCGTCGGCGAAGCAGCCGCCCGGCCAGCGCAGGTTGGGGATGCTGATGTCCTTCAGCGCCTGCACGACGTCGTCGCGGATGCCGTCGGAGTTCTGGATGTCGGAGTCCTCCCCGACCCAGAACCCCTCGTAGATGCAGCGGCCGAGGTGCTCGGCGAAGTGCCCGTAGAGGTGGCGGCTGATGGTGGCTCCGGCGACGTCGAGGTCGACGACGCCGTTCAGGGTGGTCACGTGGGGGTTCAGCCCTTCAGGCCGGTTCCGGCCACACCTTCGACGATGCGGCGCTGGAAGATGACGAACAGGACGACGAGCGGCAGGGCGCCCAGGATGGTGGAGGCCTGGATGTCGGAGAAGCGCTGCCCGAAGGAGCCCTGCACCGTGGCCAGGCCGACCGGGATGGTCATGAGGTCGGGGTTGGACAGGACGAACAGCGGCAGGATGAGGTTGTTCCACACCCCGACGAAGGTCACGATCGCCATCGCCGACAGCACCGGACGCGACAGCGGCATGATGACCGAGCGGTAGATGCGCCAGTTCGAGGCGCCGTCCAGGCGGGCGGCCTCCTCCAGCTCCTTGGGCAGGCCGTCGAAGAACTGCTTGAACACGAAGAGCGCGATGACGCTGGAGACCTGCGGGAAGATCACCGCCCAGTAGGTGTTGAGCAGGTTCACCGAGTTCAGCAGCTGGAAGATCGGGATGATCAGCACGTCGGCCGGGACCATGATCCCGGCCAGCAGCAGCACGAAGACGACGTTGCGGCCGCGGAAGCGCATCCGGGAGATCGCGAACGCCGCCATCGAGGCGAAGGTCACGACGAGCACCGCGGACAGCGTCGAGGTGATGAAGCTGGCCAGGTACCAGTTCCACAGGTCGCCCCCGCCCAGCAGGGAGGCGTAGGAGGCCAGCGTCGGGTTGACGTCGCGCAGGATGGCCTGGGTGCCCAGGGCCGACACCGCGTTGGACGTGAACGAGGTCTTGATGGCCCACAGGCTCGGGATCAGCCAGATGACGGCGCAGACCGCCAGGAGGACCGCGGCCACGCGGTTGAAGCTCTTGCCACCGTTGGTCCCGACCTGCGCGGCCCGCCGCGGCGGGGCGGCGGCCGAGATGCCGGAACGGCGGCCTCCGGGGGCGTCCGTGGTCGCCATGTCAGGCTCCCTTCTGCTGAGCGCGCTCGACGAGCTGACGGATCACGGCGATGGTCACGATGACCAGGAAGAGCAGGAACGAGGCGGCGGCCGCCGCGCCGATGCGGTAGTCGGCGAAACCGGTGTCGGTGATGAACAGCAGCGCCGTGCGGGTGCTGGTCCCCGGGCCCCCGTTGGTCATGAGGTAGACCTGGTCGAAGATCTTCAGGCTGGCGATGATCTGCAGCAGCAGCACGAGCGTCGTGGTGCGGCTGAGCAGCGGGATCGTCAGGTGCCGGATCTGCTGCCACGGGGTCGCGCCGTCGATCGAGGCCGCTTCGTACAGCTCTCGCGGGATGTCCTGCAGGCCGGCCAGGTACAGGATGAAGTTGAAGCCGATCGTCCACCACACCGTGGCGACGGCGATGCCGACCATGGCGATGCTCGGGGTGCCCAGGACGGGCGTCGGGGAGTCGTCGCCGAAGAGCTTCTGCACCGTCGCCCACAGCCCGGTGTCCGCGGTGTAGATGAACACCCAGATCAGCGAGATCGCGGCCGAGGGGAGGATGTAGGGGGTGAAGAAGGCCAGCCGCCAGAACGTCTGCCCGCGCGGCATCCGGTTGGCCAGCACGGCGAAGACGAACGACAGGATCACCAGCGGCGGCACCGTGTACAGCGTGAACTGCAGCGTGTGCCACATGGAGGACCAGAAGGCGCTCGACCGCACGAGCGCGGCGTAGTTCTCCAGGCCGATGAAGTTGCCCAGGCCGCTCTTGACGATGGAGGCGTCGAAGAAGCTCGCGACGAACATGTAGAGCGCCGGGCCGAGGAGGAAGCAGAGGTAGAAGAACGCGAACGGGGCGATGAACAGCCAGGCCGAGCGTTGCCGGCCTCCGGCCGGGGCGGCGTCACCGCTCGGGGTGGTCGGGACAGCCGGCTGCGCGCCGACGGTGTGTGCACTCATCGGTGGTCGTCTCCAGGGGCGGGGGCGGACGGGGTCGTCACAGCGGGTTGGGGGTGTTGGCGTAGGTCTCCAGCGTGGAGCGGATGCCGGCGACCGCGTCCTGCGGGCTCGTGAGGCCCTGCTGCACCAGCCCGACGGTCGAACCCACCACCGTCTCGAAATTCGACCCCGAGCCGGAGTACCAGGCGGCCGGGTCGTAGACGGCGTAGTCGACCGTGTCGGCGTAGCTCGACTGCGGGGTGATCCGGCGGTACTCCGGGCTCTCGTAGACGGGCAGGTACGTGGGCACGTGCCCGCCCTCGGCCCAGGTCAGCCCCTGGTCCAGCATCGACGTGACGAACCCCATGGCGCGTTCGAGCTGCTCGGCGCTGCGGTCCATGCGCGGGAGGATGAAGGCGTGGGAGTCGGCCTGGACGGCCGGGGTGTCGTAGAGGGTGGGGAACGCGCTCATGCCGAAGTTCAGGCCCTCGATGCTCTGGGCGGTCGTCACCTCCCACTCACCGTTCATGAAGAACGCGGACTGGCCGGTGAACATGAGGGTCTCGGCCCCGGGGGTGTCGACCGTCGCCGGCATGAGCCCCTTCTCGACCCAGCTGCGCATGGTCGCCAGGGTGTCGATCGCCAGCTCGTCGTCCATGGTCACCGACAGGCCCCCGTCGTCGACCAGGGGCGTGCTGCCGTCGCGCTGGCGGTACAGGGTGCTGAAGAAGCGCCAGTTGTTGGAGTCGTCGGCCACCGTGGCCGTGGCCGCCCCGAAGCCCCCGGAGGCCTCCTTGCCGGCGGTCAGCGCCGCCTCCCAGCCCTCCACCCCCTCGATCGGGGCGAGGGTCCCGTCGGGGCCGAGCAGGCCGGCGGCGCTGCACACGTCGGCGTTGTAGAACAGGACCCAGGGGTGGGTGTCCATCGGGATGGCGTAGGTCTGGCCCTGGAACTGCGAGGCCTTCCAGGCCGTCTGGCTGAAGTCGTCCGCCGACAGCCCGGCCAGGGCCAGCACGTCGTCGGTGATCGGCTCCAGCAGGCCCGCGGCGGCGAGGTTGGAGGCGCGGGTCACGTGCGCCACGGCGACGTCCGGCGGCTTGTTCCCCAGCGTCGCCAGCGACACCTTCGTGTAGTAGGGGTTGCCCCAGGCGAAGGTGGCCGAGACGAGGGAGTCCGCGCCGCCGTGCTGCTCGCGGTACTGGTCGAGCATGATCTGCAGGCGCGCGCCGTCGCCGCCCGCGAACAGGTTCCAGAAGGTCACCGTCCCGGGGTTGAGCTGGGTGCCCGCGAGCCCGGCGGCCAGCGGGGAACCGCAGCCGGCGGTCCCGGCGACCAGGCCGAGGCCCCCGGCGGCGAGCCCGCCGCGCAGGAGGGAGCGTCGGCTGAGGGGGCCTCGGGGGCCCGGTGTCGGGGGATGACTGTTCACGCGTGTCCGTCCCTGCCGTCGTTGGCGGTCGGTGGTCACCGGGTGGCGGCACCGGCTGGTCGAGAACCGAGAACCGCTCTGTCCCGATCAGTGCTGCGGAACCTAGCACGCGTTTGCAACGCTGCATAGTTCCACGTGCCGTTGGCTTGCAACGATGTAGGGAGCCCGACCACCCCCACCTCGCGCGCCACCGATCGACGTGACGCGCAGACAAGAGCGGTCACCGGCTGTGACGGCGGCTCCCCCGGAGAGGGTAGCCCCGGCGGGCGCTGTCGTGACCGCGACACGGGGACGACACCTCTGGGGTGACCAGGCTGACTCCGCACCGCCCCCGCCGGGCCTCCGGGCTGGGCCCCGTGCTGGCGCCCGTGCTGGCCGCCCTCGTCGCCCTGCCGTGCGCGGGGCTGGCGGTGGACGTGGCGACCGCGGCCCCCGCCGTCGCCGCCGGCCCCGTCCAGGTGCTGCAGCCCGTCGTGCCCGCGGCCACCCAGCAGCAGCAGATCCTCGACGGCCTCAACCGCGAGCGCGCGGCCGTCGGCGCCCCGGCGCTGACGCTGGACCCGACCCTGCAGACCGTCGCCCAGGACTGGGCCGACGCGCTCGGCCAGGGCGACGGCATGAGGCACAACCCCGACCTCGGCCGGCTGCTGTCCGACTTCCCGCGGTGGGGCGAGATCGTCGCGACCGCCGACATGGGCAACGCCGACACCCGCGGCCTGGAGAACGGCGACCTCGCGGTCGACACGTGGATGAGGTCCGACCCGCACCGGGCGGTGCTGCAGGACCGCACGTACACCGCCGTCGGCATCGGGCTGGTCTACACGACGCTGTTCTCCGGGGGCCGGACCGTGTGGCGCTCGTACTGGGTCGCCGACTTCGGCTCCCCGCGCCGCACGCCGCTGGTGGCGCAGAACCCCGACGGCTCCCGCAGCTACGCCGGTGTCCCGGTCAAGGGCGCCATCCTGGCGACGTACACCGCGGCCGGTGCCAACGGCGGCCACCTCGGCCTGCCGGTCGGTCGCGAGCTCGGCCCGCTGCGCTCGGGCGGGTACGGCCAGCACTTCGCCGGCGGCTCGGTGTACTGGAGCGCGGCCTCGGGGGCCGCCGCCGTCCGCGGGGGCATCCGGGACCGCTGGGCCGCCCTGGGCTGGGAGAACGGCTGGCTGGGCTACCCGACGGGGTCGGAGTTCCCCGTCCGCGGCGGCCTCGCGCAGCGGTTCCAGGGCGGGACCGTCTACTGGTCCCCGGCCACCGGGGCGCAGGCCCTGGGCGGTGCCGTGCTCGCCGGGTACGGCGCGGCCGGCTGGGAGGACGGCCCGTTGGGGTTCCCCACGACGACGTCGGCCCCGCTGCGCGGGGGGTCCTTCGCGCACTTCCAGGGCGGGTCGGTCTACGCCGGCCCCGCCGGCACGTTCGTCGTGGCCGGCCCGGTCCGGGCGGCGTGGGCCGCGCAGGGCTGGGAGGCCGGTGCGCTGGGCTACCCGGCCTCGGCGCAGTTCGGCGGTCTCCTGGCCGGCGGCAGCGGTCAGCACTTCACGGGCGGGTCGGTCTACTCCTCCCCGGCCTCGGGCACGCACGCCGTCCCCGCCGCCGTGCGTGACGTCTGGGCCGCGCGCGGGTGGGAGACCGGGGTGCTGGGGTACCCCGTGTCCGAGGCCCGCCGCAGCGGGGACGCGGTCGTGCAGGACTTCCAGGGCGGGCAGGTGAGCGTCCGCGGCGGGGCCGCGCAGGTCCGGACGCCGTCGGTGGCGCGGACCGCGCGGGTGCGCTGACGGACCGGCCCCCGCGCCGTCCCCCGCGCCGGTCCCCGGCGGGTCTCAGCCGGCGGACCCGCCGGTGCCGAGCCCGCGCAGCGCCGGCAGCAGGTCGGTGCGCGCGAACTGCAGGAAACCGTCGGGGTCGGGGCCGGCGTTCTGGGTGACGAGGTGGTCGAAACCCGCGTCGACGAACTGCTGGGCCACCGGCACGTAGGCGGCGACGTCGGGGCCGAGGGCGAACTGGGCGCGCACGTTCTCGGCCGTGACCGTCTGCGTCGCGGCGTCGAAGTTCACCGGGTTCGGCAGTTCGGACATGACCTTCCAGCCCGTCACGGCCCAGCGGCTCTTCTCCAGCACCGCGTCGACGGCCTGCTGCTCGTCCGGTGCCCACGCCATCGGCACCTCGGCGTAGGCCGGTCCGGAGCCACCGTGCTGCTTCCACGTCGCGACCATGTCGCCCTTGGGCTCGGTGGCGAACAGACCGTCGCCGAGGTCGGCGGCGATGCGGGCCGAGGCGGGCCCGCTGGCGGCGACGGCGATGCGGGGCAGTTCGGCGGGCAGGTCGAACACCCGGGCGTCCTCCAGGCGCAGGTGCTTGCCCTCGTAGGTGCGGTACCCGCCCTGCCACAGCAGCCGGATGATCTCCAGCGCCTCGCGGAACCGTTCGTGCCGTTCGGCGACACCGGGGAAACCGCGGCCGACGACGTGCTCGTTGAGCCGTTCCCCGGCGCCCACGCCGAGCGTGAACCGGTCGTCGGAGATGATCGCGAGCGTCGCGGCGGCCTGGGCGATGATCGCCGGGTGGTACCGCACCGAGGGGCACGTCACCCCGGTCACCAGGCCGATCCGCTCGGTGCGCGCGGCGATGAACGACAGCAGGTTCCAGGTGAAACCCGAGTGGCCCTGCACGTCGAGCCAGGGGTGGTAGTGGTCGCTCATCTCGACGAAGTCGTACCCGGCCTCCTCGGCCGCGACGGCCTGCCGCACGATCTCCTTCGGGTCGAACGACTCGGTGGCGAGCTTGTAGCCGATCTGCACGGTGTACCTCCGGTGGGTGCCTCGCTGCTGCCGCCGGTGCTCCACCGGCCGCTGACGTCGTCCCCCTACCCGGACCCGGGCCGGCGAACCGCGGACCGGGCGAGGACGTGGGCGCGCGCGCAGCGGGAACAGGACGCAGGATCGACCGCGTGGTGCCCGGGCCCGAGCCCGGAGCACGTGTCGAGGAGGAGTGCGAGGAACGGGCATGGCGATCGCGACGATCAACCCGGCGACCGGTGAGACGGTGCGCGAGTTCGAGGCGCTGGACCAGCAGGGCGTGGAGGACCGCGTCGCGCGCGCCGCGGCGGCCTTCGCCGGGTACCGGCTGACGACGGTCGAGCAGCGGGTGGGCTGGCTGCGGGCGGCGGCGGACGTGCTGGACGCCGACACCGACGACGTGGCCGCGCTGATGACGACGGAGATGGGCAAGACGCTGTCCGCGGCGAAGGCCGAGGTGGGCAAGTGCGCCGCCGCGCTGCGCTACTACGCCGAGCAGGGGCCGGGGTTCCTGCAGCCGCGTCCGGCCGACGCGGACGCCGTCGGTGCGCGCGAGGCGTACGTGACGTACCAGCCGCTGGGGGTGGTGCTGGCGGTGATGCCGTGGAACTTCCCCCTGTGGCAGGCGATGCGGTTCGCCGCCCCGGCCCTCGTGGCCGGGAACGTGGGTCTGCTCAAGCACGCGAGCAACGTGCCGCAGACCGCGCTGTACCTGGAGGAGCTGTTCCGCAAGGCCGGGTTCCCCGACGACGTGTTCCAGACGCTCCTCGTCGGGTCCGGTGCCATCGAGGCGGTGCTGCGCGACGACCGCGTGGTCGCCGCCACCCTGACCGGCAGCGCACCGGCCGGACGGTCGGTCGCCTCGATCGCCGGGGACGAGCTCAAACCCACGGTGCTGGAACTGGGCGGCAGCGACCCGTTCGTCGTCATGCCCTCCGCCGACCTGGAGACCGCCGCGCAGGTGGCGGTGACCGCGCGCTGCCAGAACAACGGGCAGAGCTGCATCGCGGCCAAGCGGTTCCTCGTCCACGCCGACGTCGCCGAGGAGTTCACCCGGTTGTTCGCCGACGGGCTCGCCGCGCTGCGGGTGGGCGACCCGATGGACCAGGACACGCAGGTCGGCCCGCTGGCCACGGAGTCCGGGCGCGAGGACGTCGAGGAGTACGTCCGCGACGCCGTCGAGAAGGGTGCCACCGTCGTCACGGGTGGCCGTCGGGGGGAGGGGGCCGGGTGGTACTACCAGCCGACCCTGCTCACGGGGGTCACCCCGCGGATGCGGGTCTACGACGAGGAGGTGTTCGGTCCGGTCGCCGTGCTGTTCACCGTCTCCGGTCTGGACGAGGCGATCGACATCGCCAACAGCCACCCCTACGGGCTGGGGTCGAACATCTGGACCGAGGACGAGGACGAGCGGGCCCGGTTCGTCCGGGACGTGCAGTCCGGGATGGTGTTCGTCAACGGCATGGTCACCAGCTACCCCGAACTGCCGTTCGGCGGGGTGAAGCAGAGCGGGTACGGCCGGGAGCTGACCGACCTGGGCCTGCACGCGTTCATGAACGCCAAGACCGTCTGGATCGGGCCGCCCAGCGGCGAGCAGCGCGGGGGCGACACCTCCAGCGCCTCGGAGTGAGGGGTCCGGGCGCCCGGGACCGGTGACGGCGGGGACCGGCGGCCACCGCACGTCGACCGTCAGCAGACGGTGCGTGCGGGGTCTGCGGTTCGTCGTAGGATCTTCGTCGGTTCCGCTCCGCCCAGACCTCGCTGCGCGAACCGCCTCCCGCCGACCGGTGGGAGGTCGGCTGCACGGAGGACGCAACGAGGATGCACGACGAGGACGGTCCGGTCGCGGAGCTGAACACCCCCACCGCCGGGGTCGACACCGGCGCCGAGGCCACGGCCCTGCGCGCCGAGCTGGCGCAGCTGCGCACCGCCCTGACCCGGCGACCGGTCATCGACATGGCCAAGGGCGCGATCATGGCCCTCACCCGCTGCGACGAGGACGGGGCCTTCCGGCAGTTGTCGGAGGTGTCCCAGACGCACAACGTCAAGCTGTACGACCTGGCCAGCGCCCTGCTGGACGACCTGCGGGGGGCGGACCCGGGCCAGGGCGGGCAGCGCGAGGTCGACCGGCTCGTCCAGCGGAACTGGACGCGCCGCTGAGGGACGGGCTCAGGCGCCGCGGACCCGGCCCAGCGGCGCCACCACCTCCTGGGCGACCTCGCGCAGCCGGCGGCGTTCGGACCGGGCCCGTGCGCGCAGCTGCGCGAACGCCTCGTCGGGGTGGATCCGGTGGCGTTCGGCGAGGACGCCCTTGGCCTGCTCCAGGACGACCCGGCTGTCGAGCGCCTCCTGGAGCTGCTCGCGCACGCGGTCCCCCCGGGCGCCGGCCTCCAGCTCACCGATGCCGACGGCGACGAAGGACGCCATCGCGTGCGCGACGTCGGTCTCGACCGTCGAGAACGGTCCTTCGTGGTCGCGGAACAGGTTCAGCGCGCCGACCGTGCGCCCGCCGACCTGCACGGGGACGGTGTGGACGGCGACGATGCCCTGCGCGGTGGCCCCGGCGGCGAACCGCGGCCAGGCCCGGAGCAGCTGCCCGGCGTCGACGGCCGCGGTGGGGGCTCCGGTCCGGTAGCAGTCCAGGCACGGGCCCTCGTCGTTCTGCAGCTGGAACAGCTCCACGACCCGGGCCTCCCCGGAGCTGGCCGCGAGCAGGCGCAGGTCACCGTGGGCGTCCTCGACGAGCAGACCGACCGCGCTGGCGGACAGCAGCCGCGCGCAGTGCCGGACCAGCCGGTGGGCCAGGTCCAGCGGGTCGACCCGTTCGGCCAGCGCCGCGGCCACGTCACCGACCGCCGCGGCGACCTCCTCGGCCCGCACCTGCACCGCACCCTCCTCCTGCCCGACCTGCCCGACCTGCCCGACCTGCCCGACCTGCCCGACCTGCCCGACCTGCCCGACCTGCCCGACCTGCCCGACCTGCCCGACCTGCCCGACCTGCCCGACCTGCCCGACCTGCCCGACTGCCCGATCTGCCCACCCGTCCGACGCCGGACAGAGCGTGCCAGGCCCGGCGGGCCGGCGCACCGAGGAGGTCGGCGCCGTCCCGGGCGTGTCGGGACCGGGTAGCTTGGGGCGGTGGGAACGGCACAGGGCTCGCTGGCCCGGTTGCGGGCGGCCACGGCCGCCGCGCACGAGGACCTCGACGCATCGCTCGACGTCCTGGACCGGCCCTGGGACACCGCCCGGCACCGCCGGTGGCTGGAACTGACGTGGGGGCTGCTGGCCCCGCTGGAGCGGGCGCTGGCCGAGCAGGCCCGCACGGACCCCGGGGCCCTGGACGTCGTGGGCCGGGCCCGCGCCGGGCTGGCCCTGCAGGACCTGCGCGCCCTCGCGGTCCCCGAGGACGAGATCGCCGCTGTGCCCGAGTGCCCCGACGTGCCCGCGGTGCCGGACCGGGCCGCGGCCCTGGGGGTCCGCTACGTCCTCGACGGGTCCACCCTGGGGGGCCGGCTCATCGCGCGGACCGTCGTCGCCGCCGGCGTCCCGGCCGCGGCGACGACGTCGCTGACCGGGCCCGAGGGCGCCGGCCGGCGGTGGCGGGAGACGACCGCGGCGGTGGAGGCGGCCGGGCCCGAGGCCCTGCCGGGGATGACGGCGGCCGCGCTGGGGACCTTCGCGGCCTACCGCGCCTGGCTGGCGCCGCTGGTGCGGGTCCGTGCCTGAACCGCGCGGCGCCGAGCTGGCCCGCGGGTTCCACGACGACGTCGTGGCGCCGCTGCTGCGGCGGGAGTTCCCCGGCGCGCCGCTGGTCGCGGGCCGCTTCGGGGCCGGCTCGGACGTGCTGGGGCTCGACGACGACGTCTCGCGCGACCACGACTGGGGGCTGCGCCTGCACGTGCTGGTCCCGGACGGGCTCGCCGGGCCGGTCGGCGCCGTCCTGCAGGAGCACCTGCCCGCGACGCAGGCGGGGCGCCCGGTCCGGTTCGCCACGACCTGGGACCCGCACGAGCGGCACCGCGTCGAGGTCGCCACGATCGACGGCTTCGTCCGGTCCCGCCTGGGGATCGGGGCGCAGGAGGACCCCACGACCGCCGACTGGCTGTCCTTCACGGGCCAGGCCGTCCTCGAACTCCTCGCCGGGCCCGTGTTCGCCGACGACGAGGGACGGTGGGAGGCGCTGCGGCGCAAGCTCTCCTGGTACCCCGACGACGTGTGGCGGCACCTGGTGGCCAGCGCCTGGCAGCAGCTGGAGCAGGAACTGCCGTTCGTCGGGCGCACCGGGGCGCGCGGTGACGACCTCGGGTCGCGGCTGCTGGCCGCCCGGCTGGCGGGCACGGCCGTCCAGCTCGGGCTGCTGCTGGACCGGACCTGGGCCCCGTACGCGAAGTGGGCCGGGACGGTGTTCGCGGCCCGCCCGAGCGGCCGCGTCGCCCCGCACCTGGCGCGCGCCCTCGCGGCGACGCACTGGCGCGAGCGCGAGGCCGGGCTGTGCGCGGCGCTGGAGGGCCTGCTGGCCCGGCAGGGCGAGGTCGGGCTGCCCGCTCCGGGCCCGGCCACGGCACCGTTCCACGGCCGGCCCTTCGCCGGGGTGGTCCCGACGCTGCCCGGCGCGGTCGCACCGGCCGGGGACGGGCGGGGGCCGGTGGGGGTGGGCGCCCTGGGGCAGTGGGTGGACGCGGTCGACGTGCTCGTGCGCCCGGCCCTGCGCCGCGACCTGGCCCGTGCGGTGGTGGGGTCGTGAGCCCGACCGCGCACGCCCAGCTCCTCGGTCACGTCGTCGCCGCGGGGGAGGACCTGCTGGCGGCCCTGCCGCTGCGCGGCGGTCTCGTCGGCGGGGAGGGCGCGATCGGCGTGGGGACCGTCCAGCTGTGGCTGTCCCGGCCCCAGCTCGTCGGCGGTGCGTCCGTGGCCGCGGTCCCGCTCGCCGACGTGGGCGCGGGCGCCGCCCGTGAGCGGCGGTTCGGCGGCGGGCTGGAGCTGCGGCTGGTCCTGTCCGGCCGCGAGGTGGCCTTCGCCACCGGCGCCGGCCGCGACGCGGTCGAGGGGTTCCTGCGCGAGCTGGCGCGGGCTCAGCGCACGGCGTCGTAGACGAGCTTGACGACGCCGTTGGCGTAGGTCTGCGACTCCACGACCCGCAGCCTCTGCTCGTCCTTGTCGGCCTCGCTCCACAACCGCTTGCCCGCGCCGAGCAGGACCGGGAACACGAGCAGGTGGTACCGGTCGACCAGACCGGCGTCGGTGAGGGAGCGGGCGAGGGTCGCGCTGCCGTGCACCGCGATCGGGCCGCCCTCGGTCTCCTTGAGGGCCGCGACGTCCTCGAGGGAGCGCAGCACGGTCGCCGGCCACCGCTCGTCGTCGTGCTCGAGGGTGGTGGAGACGACGTAGCGGGGCATCGCGTCGTACCCGGCGAACTCCTCCCTCGTCGGCCAGACCGGGGCGAACGCCTCGTAGCTGGTGCGGCCCAGGAGCAGTGCCGTCGTCTCCTCCTGCTCCCGGCCCTTGATCTCGTAGACCTCGGGGAGGAACTCGACGTTCCGGAACGTCCAGCCGGAGCTGCGGTGCCCGGGTTCGCCCCCGGGGGCCTCCACGACCCCGTCGAGGGACACGAAGGCGGTGACGACGAGCTGGCGCACGGGGGTGCCCTTCTCCCGGTGGTGGTGGTCTGGAACCTGCTGCCCCTCCTGACCGCGGCCGGGGCGAGAACTCACCGGCGGCTCAGCGCGGTGCGGTGGACTCCCGGACCACGAGCTCGGTGGCGAGCTCGACGTGGTGGGAGTCCAGGCTCTCCCCGCCGGCCATCCGCAGGACCGTGCGCAGGGCCACCCGGCCCATCTCGCGCAGCGGCTGACGGATCGTCGTCAGCGGGGGAGCGGCCATGGCGGCCAGCTCGGTGTCGTCGAAACCGGTGACCGACAGGTCGTCCGGGACGCGCAGGCCCAGGGCGCGCGCGGCCTCCATGACGCCCAGGGCGATCGAGTCGCAGCCGCCGACGACGGCGGTGGGCCGGTCCGGGCCGGCGAGGAGCTGGGCCCCCAGGCGCCGACCCGCCTCGTACCGGAAGTCGGCGTTCAGGACGTGCTCGGCCACCGGCACGAGCCCGGCGCTCTCCATGGCGGCGCGGTAGCCGTGCAACCGGGCCTGGTTGCACTGGGACCCGGGGGGACCGCCGACCCAGGCGATGCTGCGGTGCCCCTGGGCCAGCAGGTGGTTGGTCGCGGTCATGCCGCCGGTGAAGTTCGTCGACCCCACGCTGGTGACCTCCCGCCGGGGCAGGTTCAAGGGGTCGATGACCACCAGCGGCAGGTTCACGGCCGAGAGCGCGTCGACGTGGGCGCCGGTGAGCTCACCGGTGACGACGATGACACCGGTGCGGCCGGCGGTGGCCAGGGAACGGGCCCAGGCGCGCGGTGGCGCGGGGT
Organism: Kineococcus halophytocola; assembly: GCF_041276425.1. Taxonomy (NCBI): domain Bacteria; kingdom Bacillati; phylum Actinomycetota; class Actinomycetes; order Kineosporiales; family Kineosporiaceae; genus Kineococcus; species Kineococcus halophytocola. Next base: position 88,534 of record NZ_JBGFTU010000018.1, read on the forward strand.
AGCGCCCCTCGCGCTGGTCGCGCAGCAACCCCACGACGACCGAGGCGTCGGCGTCGGCGGCGGCCTCCACGACCCCGTCGACGACGGCCGTGGCGTAGGAGGAGAAGTCGCCGTCGATGAGGAACTCCACGGTCGAGCTGCCGGTGACGACCCGGCGCGTGGACGGCGGCGCGTACTCGTGCTGGACGAGCAGGTCCTCCACGAGGGCCCGGGTCTCGGCGGAGACGTCCTCGCGGCCGTTGACGACCTTGGAGACGGTCGCCACCGACACGCCGGCGCTCGCGGCGATGGTGGCCAGGGTCGTCCTGTCCCTGGACCGGGTGGGGGTGTGCGGACGGTCCAGCACGGGTCCTCCTCGACTCGACGAAGCACGACTGTACGGGTCGCGATGGTGGTGACGCTACCACTTGTCGAAACTTTTCGAGATGTGTTCGAGACAAGGTAGCCGTTGTGCGACAACGGGTTCAGCCGGGGGACCCGGTACGGGTGGTGCAGTGCTTGACCACGGCACCGGGGCCCTCTTATCGTCATTGCCAGACAGCGCGGTCGAAAGCTTTTCGACCGCGTTCGACGCGGTCCCGCCCGGGGCCGCGGGGTGGAACAGCCGCAGGGCTGCGGCTCGGCTCAACGGAGATCACTGTGGATCACAACCGCGCATCGCGCCGGTCCTTCCTCGCCCTGGCGACGGCGACCCCGCTCGCCGCCACCGTCCTGGCCTCCTGCGGGGACTCCGGCCCGGCGGGTGCGAGCTCGGACACCGCGACGGACTGGATCCTCTCGGGGCAGCCCAAGGAGGGCATCCGCCAGACGGCGGTGGACGACTGGAACGACGCCCACGAGGACCAGCGGATCGAGACCAGCTCGTTCCAGAACGACGCGTACAAGGCCAAGATCAAGACGGCCATCGGCGCCGGTCAGGCCCCGACGATCATCTTCGGCTGGGGCGGCGGCACGCTGCGCAGCTACGCCCAGGCCGGCCAGGTCGACGACCTGACCCCGTGGCTGCAGGAGAACCCGCAGGTCAAGGACCGGCTGTTCGACGCGGCGTTCGCCGCGGGCACGGTCGACGACAAGGTCTACGCCCTGCCCACCGAGACGGTGCAGCCGCTGGTGCTGTTCTACAACAAGCGGATGTTCGAGCAGGTCGGTGCGCAGCCGCCGACGACGTGGGACGAGCTCATGGCCCTGGTGCCGACGTTCAACGCGGCCGGGATCGCCCCGTTCTCCCTCGCCGGTCAGTCCCGCTGGACCAACATGATGTGGCTGGAACTGCTGTTCGACCGCATCGGTGGCCCGGAGCTGTTCGACTCCATCTACCAGGGCCAGCCGAACTGGAACGACCCGGCCGCCCTCGACGCCCTCACCAAGGTCCAGGACCTCGTCCGGGCCGACGGTTTCATCACCGGTTTCGCCTCGGTCACGGCCGACTCCAACGCCGACCAGGCGCTGCTCTACACCGACAAGGCCGCGATGATGCTGCACGGCACGTGGACCTACGGCAGCATGAAGTCCGACGGCGGCGACTTCGTCTCCGGCGGCCACCTCGGCTACATGAACTTCCCCGAGGTCACCGGGGGCAAGGGCGACCCGATGAACACCTTCGGCAACCCCGCCCAGTACGTGTCGGTCTCCTCCCAGGCCACCCAGGAGCAGAAGGACATCGCCCTGGCCTACTTCGCGGACGGGCTGCTGCAGGAGAAGGAGGCCGAGGCGTACATCACCGAGGCCGGTGAGGTCCCCATCGTCAAGGGCATCGACGCCAAGTTCGCCGGCCTGGAGGACGAGGACTGGCTGAAGTTCACCTACGACCTCGCCACCAACGCCCCGTCCTTCGCCCAGTCGTGGGACCAGGCGCTGTCCCCGACCCAGGCCGAGACCCTGCTGACCAACATCGAGAAGCTCTTCGGCCTGGCCATCACGCCGGAGGAGTTCGCCACCGCCATGAACGCGGCGACCGCGTCGTGAGTGCGTCCGTGAGCACGGCTCCCACCTACGCGTCCGGCAAGGTCACCTCGACCGGCCGCACGTCCACCGGGAAGCTGGGGTGGCTCGTCCTGCCCGCCCTGGTGATCTTCCTCGCCTTCGCGGTCCTGCCGCTGTTCGGGGTGTTCGCCCTGAGCTTCACGTCGTGGGACGGCATCGGGGCGATCGACTTCGCCGGGTTCGACAGCTGGACCACCGTGCTCACGGACCCGGGTCTCCCGCACGCCCTGTGGGTGACGTTCCTCGTCATCGTGCTGTCCTGGATCGCCCAGACCCCGCTGTCGATCCTGCTCGGGGTCTTCATCTCCGGCAGCCAGCGCTACCGCGCCGTCCTGGCCGTCCTGTTCTTCCTGCCGCTGCTGCTGTCGGCCGCGGCCGTCTCGATCGCCTACAAGGCGCTGCTGGACCCGAACTTCGGGCTGGGCCCGGGACTGGGCCTGGACATCCTCACGCAGAACTGGCTGGGTGACGGCACGCTGGCCATGGGCGTCGTGATCTTCATCATCGCGTGGCAGTGGATCCCCTTCCACTCCCTCATCTACCAAGGCGCGATCCGGCAGATCCCGGGGTCGATGTACGAGGCGGCCCAGCTCGACGGCGCCGGCCGGGTGCGGCAGTTCTTCTCCATCACGCTGCCGCAGCTGAAGAACACGATGATCACGTCCTCGACGCTCATGGTCGTCGGGTCCCTCACGACCTTCGACCTGATCTTCGTCCTGACCGCCGGTGGGCCGAACGACGCGACGCGCGTCCTGGCCCTGGACATGTACCTCACCGGTTTCCGCGCCAACCTCATGGGCCCGGCGTCGGCCATCGCGGTGATCCTCGTCGTGGTCGGCCTCGTCCTCGCCCAGCTCCTGCAGCGCCTCGGCGGCCGTGAGCGCAACTCGCAACTGGAAGGTGCCTGAGATGGCGACCCAGACCGCGCCCGCGCGCACCGGCGCCCGCTCCGCGGGGGCGCCCAAGAACGGCACCACCCACCGCAAGAACTGGATCGGGGGCGCCTTCGGGTGGCTCTGGCTGCTCGTCGTCCTGGTGCCCGTGTACTGGATCGTCATCACGAGCTTCAAGACGTCGGCGAACTACTTCGGCAGCAACCCGATGGTGCCGCCGGCGTCGCCGACGCTGGCCAACTACCAGCTCGTGCTGGAGAACGACTTCGTCCGGTACTTCGCCAACTCGGTCATCGTGACCGTGGGCGCGACCGTCCCGGCCGTGCTGGTGTCCTTCATGGCCGCCTTCGCCATCGTCCGCGGCGCCGGGCGCTGGCTGAAGCTGGTGAACTCCCTGTTCCTCATGGGGCTGGCCATCCCGCTGCAGGCCACGATCATCCCGATCTACCTGATCATGATCAAGCTCGGGATGTACAACTCGTTCGGCGCGCTGATCCTGCCCTCGATCGCCTTCGCCATCCCGCTGACCGTGCTCATCCTGTCCAACTTCGTGCGCGACGTCCCGAACGAGCTGTTCGAGGCCATGCGCATGGACGGGTCCAGCGAGTGGGGCACCATGTGGCGCCTGGCGTTCCCGCTGACCCGCCCGGCCCTGGTGACGGTGACGATCTACCAGGGTCTGCAGATCTGGAACGGCTTCCTGCTGCCCCTGATCCTCACCGACCGGGCCGAGATGCGCGTCCTGCCGCTGGCCCTGTGGACGTTCCAGGGCCAGTACTCGGTCAACATCCCGGCCGTGCTCGCCTCGGTCGTCCTCACCACGCTGCCGATCCTCGTCCTGTACGTCATCGGCCGCCGTCAGCTGCTCTCCGGCCTCACGGCCGGATTCTCCAAGTGATCGGAAGGCTCCACCCGTGACTCGGCAGGCTCTCGTCGTCCGCGGCGGCTGGGACGGGCACTCGCCCGTCGAGGCCACCGACCTGTTCATCCCGCACCTGGAGGCCAACGGCTTCACCGTCCGCGTCGAGGACCTCGGCACCGACTTCGGGCCGGGCTCCACGGCCACGCCGACGGTGTACACCGACGCCGACTACCTGGCGACGGTCGACCTCATCGTGCAGTGCAACACCATGAACACCATCGAGAAGGAGGAGTTCGAGGGCCTGCGCACCGCGGTCGAGAACGGCACCGGGTTTGCCGGCTGGCACGGCGGCATCGCCGACTCCTACCGGTCGAACTCCGACTACCTCACCCTCGTCGGGGGCCAGTTCGGGTGCCACCCGGGCAAGCACCCCGACGAGCGCGAGGGTGGCCCGCAGGACAACTACGTGCCCTACCGCGTGACCATGACCCCCGCGGCGGCCTCGCACCCCATCACCTCCGGCATCGAGGACTTCGACCTCGTGACCGAGCAGTACTGGGTCCTGTCCGACGACTACGTCGACGTGCTCGCCACGACGACGCAGGCCGTCCGCGAGTGGGACCCGTGGACCCGGCCGGTCACCTCCCCGGCGGTCTGGACCCGGCAGTGGGGCAAGGGGCGGATCTTCGTCGCCACCCCCGGGCACGACCCGGCCACCTTGAAGGACGAGAACGTCACGACGATCATCGAGAGGGGCCTGTTGTGGGCAGCCCGCTGAACCAGAAGGCCCTGCGCGTCGGCGTCGTCGGCGCCGGTGTCATCTCCGCGCAGTACTCGGCGTCGCTGGAGCGGCTGCCGCAGCTGCAGATCACCGCGGTGAGCGACGTGGTCCCCGAGCGGGCGCAGGCGCTGGCCGACGCGCACGGTGCGCAGGTGCTCTCGCTGGAGGCGCTGCTGGCCTCCCCGGACGTGGACGTGGTGCTCAACCTGACGCTGCCGCGCACCCACGCCGAGGTCGCCCTGCAGGCCATCGCGGCCGGCAAGCACGTCTACGGCGAGAAGCCGCTGGCCATGACCGTCGCGGAGGGTCGCGACGTGGTGAAGGCCGCGGCCGCCGCCGGCGTCCGCGTCGGGTGCGCCCCCGACACCGTGCTGGGCACCGGCATCCAGACCGCCCGCGCGCTCGTGGACGCCGGCCGGATCGGCACCCCGCACTCGGCCACCGCGTTCATGACCACCCCCGGTCACGAGCGCTGGCACCCGCAGCCGGACTTCTACTACCAGCCCGGCGGCGGGCCCCTGCTGGACATGGGCCCGTACTACCTCACCTCGCTGGTGCACCTGCTCGGCCCCGTGGTCCGGGTCGTCGGGGCGTCCTCGCGGCCCTCCCAGGAGCGGACCATCGGGTCCGGGCCCCGGGCCGGGGAGTCCTTCGGCGTCACCATCGACACCCACATCACCGGCATCCTGGAGCACGCCTCCGGGGCCCTGTCGACGCTGATCATGAGCTTCGACACGTGGGCGGCGCGGCTGCCGCGCATCGAGGTCCACGGGACCGGCGGCTCGATCTCCGTGCCGGACCCGAACACGTTCTCCGGCACCGTGGAGCTGTTCGACGCCGCGAGCGCGCCCGCCCCGGGCCCGGACGCGGACCTGGAGACGAACTGGGTCGACGCCGGGGCCGGCGCCGGGTACGTCGACTCCGGCCGCGGCTACGGCCTGGCCGACCTCGCCCTCGCCCTCGAGGCCGGCCGGTCGCACCGCGCCAACGACGAGGTCGCGCTGCACGTCCTGGAGATCATGGAGTCCGTCCAGGCCGCCGCCGACGGGCACACGTCCGTGACGCTGACCACGACGTGCGAACGCCCCGAGGCGATCAGCGAGGCGATCGACCTCACCGTCTGAGGAGAACCGCCCGCGCAGGACACCGGGGCCCGCACGCGCTGCGTGCGGGCCCCGGTGCGTCCGGGCTCAGACGTCCAGCAGGAGCCGGCGGGCCCAGGCCCGGACCTTGCCCGGGAGGGGGACCGTCGGTGCTCACCCCTCCAGGCACAGGCAGAACGGGTGCCCGGACGGGTCGGCGTAGACCCGCCACGACGGGTGGTCGGTCTCGTCCTCCAGCAAGCGGCCGCCGAGGGCGTGGACCTGCGCGTCCGTCTCCGCGTACCCGCTCACCCAGAGGTCGACGTGGGCCTGCTGCGGGACCGGGCCGGCGGGCCAGGTGGGCGGGACGTGGTCGGGGGCGAGCTGGAACGACAACCGCGTCCCGCCGGGGCCGCCGCCGATGGTGACCCAGTCCTCGTCGGACTGCTCGACCTCCCAGCCGAGCAGCGCGCCGTAGAAGGCGGCCAGGCCGCGGGGGTCGGGGGTGTCGAGGGCGAGGGTGCCGAAGCGGACGGTGCTCACGGCCCGAGCCTGGCCCCCGCGTGCCAGGCTGTCCACGCCCCTTCCCGGTGGGGACCTCACATCCGGGGTGTCCGGCGCGTTGGTGGGGTGTGGGAGCAGCGGTGGAACCCTTCGAGCGGGTCGTCGAGCAGCACGGCGCGACGGTCCTGCGCGTGTGCCGCGCCGTGGTCGGCGAGCACGCCGCCGAGGACGCGTGGTCGGAGACGTTCCTGGCCGCCCTCACCGCCTACCCCCGGCTGCGGCCGGGCAGCGACGTCCGGGCCTGGCTGGTGACCATCGCGCACCGCAAGGCCGTCGACGTGCTGCGGGCGCGGGCCCGGGCGGGGGTGCCGGTGGCCGACCCGCCCGAACCGCCGCCGACGGGGGAGCACCCGGGGGACGGGCGCTCGGAGGTCTGGCGGGCCGTGGCCGCTCTGCCGCCCAAGCAGCGCCGGTGCGTGGCTTACCACCACGTGGGGGGTCTGCCCTACGACGAGGTCGCCGCGCTCGTGGGCGGCACCCCGGCCGCGGCGCGACGGGCGGCGGCCGACGGCATCGCCGCCCTGCGGCGCACCTGGACGAGCGAGGAGTTCTGATGAGCGTGGTGGAGGAGGACCTCGTGCGGCGGCTGCGTGAGCGGCTGGCGCAGCAGGCCGAGCGGGCGGGGGTGCTGGACGTGGCCTACCGGACGCTGGACTCGCCCCTGGGCCCGCTCCTGCTCGCGGCCACCTCCGAGGGTGTGGTGCGGGTGGCGTTCGAGCAGCAGGGGCACGACGCGGCGCTGGAGGACCTGGCGCAACGGGTCAGCCCGCGGGTCCTGCGCGCGCCGGCCCGCCTGGACCCGCTGGTCCGCGAGCTGGAGGAGTACTTCGCCGGGCGGCGGACGGCGTTCGACGTCCCGGTCGACCTGGTCCTGGCCGGGCAGGGGTTCCGCCGGTCCGTGCTGGAGGCGTTGCGGCGCGTCGGCTTCGGGATCCGGATCAGCTACCGGGACCTGGCGGGGGACGTGGGCAACCCCGGCGCGGTGCGGGCCGTCGGGACGGCCTGCGCCCGCAACCCCGTGCCCCTGCTCCTGCCCTGCCACCGGGTCGTGCGGTCCGACGGCGGCAGCGGGCAGTACGCCGGCGGCGCCGAGGCCAAGGACCGGTTGCTGCACCTGGAACGCCGGGTCAGGGTGGGGACGTGAAGTGGGTGGTCCTCCTGCGCGGGGTGAACGTCAACGGGGTGACCGTGCGGTCCGCCGCCCTCTCGGCCTGCCTGCAGGAGGCGGGTTTCACCGGGGTCAGGTCCGTCCTGGCCAGCGGCAACGTGGTGCTCGAGGCCGACGACGCGCACAGCGCGCAGGACGTGCGGTCCCGGGTCGAGGCGGCTCTGCGGTCGGCGTTCGGGTACGAGGCGTGGGTCGTGGTCCTCACCCCGCAGCGGCTGGCCGAGGTCGCGGCGGCGTACCCGTTCGCCCGCGACGACGAGCACGTCCACCCCTACGTCACGTTCACCTCCGACCCCGGCCGCCTCGCGGCGCTCGCGGCCGAGCACCTGGAGGACGACGCGGAGAACCACGTGGAGAACCACGCGGACGACGACGCCGAGGCGGTGGTCCTGGCCGGGGACGTCCTGTACTGGCGCTGCCCGAAGGGGGCGAGCACGGACACCCCGTTCGCCCGCCGGGCCGGGGCGGCGCGCTGGAAACCGTTCGTGACGACGCGGAACCTGCGCACGGTCGGCAAACTGCTCGCCGTCGCGGGCGGGGCCTGACGTGGCGGCCGGCCCCCAGGACGCGCAGGACCCGGACGACCCCTACAGCGGTCTGCGGCGCGAGACGCCCACCGAGCGGCTGGACCGCAACTGGGTCGAACTCCTCCAGGAACTGCGCGTCGTGCAGACCGGGGTGCAACTGCTCACGGGTTTCCTGCTGACCCTGCCGTTCCAGTCGCGCTTCGAGGAACTGGACCGGTACCAGGAGTCCGTCTACGTCGTGGTGCTGCTGCTGGCGGTGACCGCCGTCGTGCTGTTCATCGCCCCGGTGGGGTACCACCGCGCCCTGTTCCAGCAACGCTCCAAGGCCCGGCTGGTGCGCGCCGGGTCCGCGTTCGCCAAGGCGGGGCTGGCGACCGTGGGGCTGGTCGTCTCCGGCGGGGTCTGCCTCGTCGTCGACGTCATCGGTGGGCGCGTCGCCGGCTGGAGCGCCGGCGGCGCGGTGGCCGCCCTGGTCCTGGTGTGCTGGTACGCGTTGCCGCGCAGGGCGTTGGCCGCGACCGTCCGCGAGCGCCGGGCGTCGGGGGACCCGGCGGCGGGGGATCGGGCCGCGGGGGATGACGCCCCGGGGGATCAGGCGAGCGCGGCGGCGAGGTCGGGGACGAGCCGGGACACCCCGTAGGGGACGGACAGGACGCTGTTGTAGGTCATCGCGCCGCGCACGTCGAGGTCGGGCAGCACCAGCGCGCCGCGACGCACGACGGGCAGGTCGGCCAGCACGCGGTCCTCCTCGACCGCGGCGCGCGTGCTGTCGTCGGTGAGCACCACGAGGACGTCGGCGTCGAGCAGGTCGAGCCGTTCGGCCGACACGTCGATGAAGAAGCTCTCGCCGGTGTCCAGCGCGCTCAGGGCCGGGGGCAGGGAGAACCCGAGGTCACCCAGGAAGGCGCCCCGGGCGTCCTGGGGGGAGTACACGCCGTACCTGCCGTCGTAGGGCAGGGCCACGACGGCGGTGCGCCCGGAGAACTCCGGGTGGGCGGCGACGGCGTCGGTGAACGCGGCGTCGGCTGCCTCGCACCACCGCCGGCCCTCCTCCTCCCGGCCCAGGGCCCGGGCGACGGCGAGGGTGGTCGCGGTGCGGTCGGCGGCGTAGGGCGCGGACCCGGCCGGCCGGGCCAGGACGGGGGCGACCCGGGACAGCTGGTCGTAGCGGTCCTGGTCGATGCCCGAGACGAGGGCCAGCACGAGGTCCGGGCGCACGCTCGCGACCTGTTCGACGTTCGCCTGCGTGTCGGAGGTGAGCTTGAGCAGGTCGCCGGTGAGCAGGTCGGCGGCCCACGGCCCCAGGCCCTGCTGGGGGTAGAAGCTGTAGCCGGTGTTCGTCAGGGGCTGCACGCCCAGGGCCAGCAGCGGGTCGGCGTCGGCCACCCCCAGGACGGCCACCCGGCTCACGGGGGAGTCCAGGACCGTCTCGCCGAAGGCGTGCTCGTACCGGAACGGGAACCCCGGTGCGGCGGCCGGGGTTCCCGGGGTTCCCGGGGTTCCCGGGGTCTCGCCGGTGTCCGGGGTCCCCGGACCGCCGCAGGCGCCGAGCCCCGCCGCACCGGCGGCCCCGAGCACGGAGGCGGACAGCAGGTGGCGGCGGGACATCGGCGCACTCATGGAAGTGAGCTTAGCCTGCCCTGAGTGGGGAGATCACGGGCCGGGCGCGGGGTGCGGCGTTCACCGCTGCTCCGGGCGCCGCGCCCGCCCGCGCACGGCGCGGGCCGCCGCCCCCACCGTCTGCCGCACGCCGTCCACGACGATCTCGCGGGCGTCGGGATCCCCGCTCAGGCCGGCCTTGACGGTCGCCTTCGCGGTGGACAGCACCTGGTCGAGGCTGACGTGCGGCGGGATCATCGGCACGTTCGGGTCGACCACCGCGTCCAGGACGAAGGGCCGGTCGGCGCTCATCGCCGCGGTGAGCGCCGCGTCGACGTCCTCGGGCCCCTCCACGCGCCGGCCCGCCAGCCCCAGCAGCTCGGCCCATCCGGCGTAGGGGACGTCCGGGACGTCCATCGCGGCGTCGAACGGGACCTCGCCCTGCATCGCCCGCGCCTCCCAGGCCACGAACGAGAGCTGCCGGTTGTTCAGCACGACGACGACGAACCGCGGGTCGGTCCACGTCCGCCAGCGCTGGGCCACGGTGATGAGTTCGGACAGGCCGTTCATCTGCATGGCCCCGTCGCCCAGCAGCGCCAGTACGGGGCGGTCGGGGTGGGCCTGCTTGGCCGCCAGCGCGTACGGCAACCCCCCACCCATCGACAGCAGCGTCCCCGACAGCGACGCCGTCATGCCCGGCCGCAGGTCCAGGTCGCGCGCGAACCAGCTCGTGACGGTGCCGCAGTCCACGGCCACCTGGTGGTCGTCCTCCAGGCGGTCGGACAACCCCCGCACCAGCAGTTCGGGGTTCAGCGGGTTCGCCTCCGCCTGCGCCCGCTCCACGCCCCAGGCGTCCCAGGCCCGGTTCCAGCCCGCGATGTCCTCGCGCCACGACGGGTCCGGGTCGGCGCCCTCGAGCAGCGGCAGCAGCGCGGCGAGGGTTTCCCGGGCGTCCCCGACGAGGTTCACCTCGGTGGGGTAGCGCAACCCGCAGCGGGTGCCGTCCACGTCGATCTGGACGGCGCGGGCCTGCCCCGGGGCGGGGTAGTACTCCGAGTACGGCATGGTCGTGCCCACCATGAGCAAGACGTCGCACTGGCTCATGAGGTCGTAGCTGGGGCGGGTGCCGAGCAGGCCGATCGCCCCCGTCACCCACTCCAGCCGGTCGTCCAGGACGGCCTTGCCCAGCAACGCCTTCGCGACCCCGGCCCCGAGCCGGTCGGCGACCGCGGTGAGTTCGGCCGTGGCCCCCAGCGCACCGGCTCCGGCCAGGATCGCCACCTTGCGCCCCGAGCGCAGCACCTCCGCCGCCTGGGCCAGTGCCTCCGTGCGCGGCGTGCCCGGCAGGGACCCGGGCACCGCGGAGGTGTGGGCGAAACCGTGGCCCTCGGGGACCTCCGGCACCGCGTCGGCGTCCTGCAGGTCGCTGGGCAGCACCACCGCGGTGACCGTCCGGCGTTCGCGCGCCGTGCGCGCGGCGCGGTCCACCACGTGCTGCACCTGGTCGGGGCGGCTGACCTGGAACACGAACTCCCCGGCCACGTCGCCGTAGAGCCGGACGAGGTCGAGTTCCTGGTAGTAGCTCGTGCCGAGCGCGTTCGAGGCGGTCTGCCCGACGAGGGCGACCACGGGGACGTGGTCCAGCTTGGCGTCGTAGAGGCCGTTGAGGACGTGCACCGCACCGGGGCCGGAGGTCACCACGGCCACGCCGAGCGGGGAACCGCCGTACTTCACGTCGGCGGTCGCGGCGAAACCGGCGGTCTCCTCGTGCCGCACCTGCACGAACTCGGCGTCCCCGGCCTCCACGGCCCGCCCGATCGCCGAGACGACACCGCCGATGCCGTCCCCGGGGTAGCCGTAGAACCGGCGGGCGCCCCACTGGCCCAGACGCGAGACGACGTGGTCACCGACGGTGGGAGAACTCATGTCCCCACCCTCGGTGCCACGTCGTCGGTGCGCACCCGCAGGTGCCAGGGGTGGATCAGTCGGTGGGCATCCGCGTGTGGTGCTGGTCGCCCAGGGGGGCGCCGTCCCCACCGTCGCTGCCGCCGTTGTTCCCGGCGTCGCCGCCGCTGATCCTGTCCTTCACCGAGCCGGCCACGGAACCCGCGGCGGCGCCGACCTTCTCCTGGGCGGCGGAACCGGCCTGGCGGGCCAGGTCACCGGCCTTGTCCTCCAGGTCCCCGACGCGCGACTGCACCTTGGGGTTGCCCCACAGCCGGCCCACCGAACTGCTGATCTGCTCGTACCGCTCGCGGCCGGCCCGGGCCCCGAGCACGTACCCGGCTCCGGCCGCCGCCAGCAGCAGCACCTTGCCCACCATGAACTTCCTCCTCCGTGCGGGACTGTCCGTCGATCTGCGCCCAACTCTGGCAGCGCCGGGCGCGCTTCGCCTGCCGGAGTACCGGAAAGGTCCGGCGGTGGTTCAGGAACGACCCAGCAGGGCGGTGACCAGGGCCTGGAGGTCCTCGGCCGTGGTGTCGAGGTGGCCGCTGACCCGCAGCACCGGGCCCGTCATCTCCAGCGGGGCCCGCTCGGTGCCGCAGGCGGTGGTGACGATGCCGTCGGTGGCGATGAGGTCGGCCCGCAGGCCGGCGACGTCGAGGGCCTGCAGCGGGCGCAGGGTCACCGTCGCGCTGGGCTCGTCGAGGGGTTCGCGCACCTCCCAGGACCCGGCCAGCCCGTCGGCGAGGCGGCGGCGGGTGGCCGCGCCGACGGCGGCCAGGCCGGCGTGCACGGCCGCCGGGCCGAGGTCGACGTGCTCGGCGAGGGCGGCGGCGAACCCGAGGCGGCCCGCGACGGTGGCCTCGGCCTGCTCCAGCGGGCCGACCCGCTGGGCCAGGGGTCCGCGCACGGCCACGAACCCGACCCCGCGGGGCCCGGCCAGCCACTTGCGCGAGGTGCCGTAGACGACGTCGGCCGCCCGCGCGGCGGTGGTGTCCACGTGCCCGAAGGCCTGCGCGGCGTCGAGCACGACCGGCACGTCCGCGGCGCGGCAGACGGCCAGGACGTCGGCGACCGGTTGCACCGTCCCGACGTGGGAGCCCAGCCAGGTGAGGTGGACGAGGTCGGGGCGCCCGCCGGGCCGGGCCAGGGACCGGGCCACGGCCCCGGGGTCCCACCGGTGCGGCCCGTCGAGCACGCGCGTGCCGATCCCCAGGGTCGACAGGACCGCCAGGTTCGGGCCGTACTCCCCCCGCGGGTGCGCGACCGCGACCGGCCGCTCACCGGGCCAGCGCAGCAGGACCTGGCGCAGGGCGTCCTCGGCGCTGTGGACGAAGGCGACCAGCCCCTCCCCGGGCGCGAAGCCCAGCAGGGCCCGGACGTGCTCGCGCGCCGGTTCCAGCACCGCCTCGGCCTCCAACGCGGCCACGTACGCACCGCGGGTGGCCTCGGCGCGCAGGTGCCCGCCGACCGCGTCGAGCACGGCCCAGCTGCTGCGGCCGGCGGCGGCCGCGTCGAGGTGGCGCAGGGTGCGCGGCGGGCGGGTGCGCCGCCACGTGGACGCCAGGTCGGGGGCCAGGTCGGGGGCCAGGTCGGGGGCCAGGTCGGGGGCCAGGTCGGGGGCCAGGTCGGGGGTCAGGTCGGTCACGTCGGTGATCCTGGCACCGCCGCGGTCCGCGCTCAGCCCGCCGGGCGCGCCCGTCGCGCGGGGCGGGTCGCGCGGGCCCGGCCCAGGCGCCACCACGCGGCCGCCCACCACAGGAGGGCGACGACGGCGGCCAGGGCGGCCGTGCCCCACCGGGCGCCGCCCGCGGCCGCACCGGCCACGAGCAGGAGGGTCAGACCCACGAGGACGTCGGCCCCCGAGACCACCGCGTCCCGTCCGCTGCGCTGCACGTCGACCTCCCGTGGTCGCTCGACAACCGTTCTGCGGTCCACGGTAACCCCGAGTTCGGCGCACCGAAACCCCGCCGGTGGTGCCGCCGGGAGGGGGACGGGCCGAGGTGGCAAGCTGGGGGTGTGCCCCGCGCCTCGACGACCTCGGTGCCGGCGGCCACGCCGGCCGCGGAGGACTGCCTGAAGACCGTCTACGCCGCGGGGGAGTGGTCCGACGCCAAGATCACGCTCTCGATGCTCGCCCAGAGCATGGGCGTGTCCGCCTCCACGGCCTCCGAGGCCGTCCGCAAGCTCACCGACGCCGGGCTCCTGCGCCACGAGCGCTACGGCGGGGTGGAGCTGACCGAGGACGGGCGCACCCGGGCGCTCGCCGTCGTGCGCCGGCACCGGCTGCTGGAGACGTTCCTCGTCGCCGACCTCGGCTACTCCTGGGACGAGGTGCACGAGGAGGCCGAGGTGCTCGAGCACGTCGTCTCCGACCGGATGCTGGACCGCCTCGACGCGCGCCTGGGGCGCCCCGAGCGCGACCCGCACGGCGACCCGATCCCGCGCGCGGACGGCACCGTCCCGCAGCCGGGGGCGCACAACCTCTCCGACGTGCCCGAGGGGGGCGTCGGCGTCGTCGCCCGCATCTCCGACGCCGACCCGGACGTCCTGCGCTACTTCGCCGACCTGGGCATCGGGCTGGACCTGCGGCTGGAGGTGGTGCAGCGCCGGGGGTTCGCCGGGACCACCGTCGTTCGGCTGGGGGGCGAGCGCACCGTCGACCTCGGGGACCCGGCGGTCGCGGCGATCTGGGTGCTGCCCGTGCGCGGCGAGGCGGGCCCGGGAACGGGGGCGGGCGCGTGAGCATCACGTACGACAGCCACGGCACCCCGCACGCCGAGAAGACGCGCGACGTCACCGTGGTCGGCAGCGTCAACGCCGACCTCGCGATCCGCCTGGACGAGCTGCCCCCGGCGGGGCAGACCGTGCGCGGGGCCGACGCCGAGCGCGGCCTCGGCGGCAAGGGGGCCAACCAGGCCGTCGCCGCCGCCCGGCTCGGCCGCCGGGTGTCGATGGTGGGCGCCGTGGGCGACGACGAGGAGGGTCGCGGGCTGCGGGAGCGGCTGGCCGCCGAGGGGGTCGACGTCGAGCACGTGGCCGCCCTCGACGTGCCCACCGGCGTCGCGGTCGTCCTCGTGCACGCCGGGGAGTCGACCATCGTCCTGAGCCCGGGGGCCAACGACCGCCTCGACGACGCCCGCGTCCGGGCCGCCGCCGAGACGGTCAGCTCGGCCCGGGTGGTCCTGCTGCAGTGCGAGGTGCCCGACGAGGCGCTGCTGGCGGCGGCCGAGCTGTGCACGGGCGTGCTGGTCCTCAACCCGGCCCCGGCCCGGCCGCTGCCGCCGGCGCTGCTGACCCGCGCCGACCTGCTCGTGCCCAACGCCGGGGAGCTGGCCGTGCTGGCCGGTGAGCCGGTCGCGACCGACGTCGAGGGCCTGGTCGCCCAGGCCCGGGCCGTGCGGCCCGCGGGCACGACGATCGTCACCCGCGGTGAGCGCGGGTCCCTGGTCGTCACCCCCGGCGGGCACGCCGAGGTCGCGGCGGCCCCGGCCGACCTCGTGGACGCCACCGCGGCCGGCGACAGCTACGTGGCGGCGCTGGCCGACGGCCTGCTCGACGGGCTGGGCCTGCTGGAGGCCGCGCAGTGGGCCGCGCGCGTGGCGGCGGTGACGGTGAGCCGGGCCGGGGCCTCGCAGTCCCTGCCCCGCGAGGAGGAGGTGCCGCGGTGAACGCCGAGGCCGGGGTGGGCTGGGGTTTCGTGGGGACCGGCGGCATCGCCCGGGAGGTGGCCGAGGCGCTGGACCTCGCACCGGGCGGGCGGCTGCGGGCCGTCGCCTCCCGCGACGTCGAGCGGGCCCGCCGCTTCGTGCCCGAGGGCCGCGAGGACGTGGCCGCGTACGGGTCGGTGGAGGAGATGCTCGCCGACCCGGCCGTCGACGCGGTCTACGTCGCCACGACGCACCCGCAGCACCACGCCCCGGCCCGCGCCGCGCTGCTGGCGGGCAAGGCGGTGCTGGTGGAGAAGCCGATGACCGTCAGCCTGGCCGCCACCCGCGACCTGCTGGACACCGCCCGCGAGCGCGGGGTGTTCCTCATGGAGGCGTACTGGACGCGCTTCCTGCCGGGCACCGTGGCGCTGCTGGACCTCCTGGGCCGCGGGGAGGTGGGGCAGGTGCACGGCCTGCACGCCGACTTCGGCTTCCCCGTCCCGGACTCCCTCGCCCGCTTCCACGACCCCGCCATCGGCGGCGGGTCCCTGTTCGACCTCGGCCCCTACCCGGTGGGGCTGGCGCTGACGTTGTTCGGGACGCCGGCGACCGTGCGGGTGGCCGGTTCCCTGGCCCCCTCGGGGGTGGACCGCCAGGTCGCCCTGGCCCTGGGCTGGGACTCGGGGGCGGCCGCGGCCCTGTCCACGACGATGGTCGCGAGCACCCCCTCGCGGGCCTGGATCGAGGCCGCCGAGGGGTGGATCGAGGTCGGTTCGCCGCTGCCGGCCGCGCCTCGGTTCACGGTGCACCGCACGGGCCCGGACGGGACCGAGCACGTCAGCGAGCACGACCACGCCGTGGCCCACGGGCACCGCTTCATGCTCGAGCACGTCCACGAGTGCCTGGCCGCGGGACTGACGAGCAGCCCGTCGGTGACGCCGCAGTTCTCCCTGGACCTGGCGACGGTGTTCGAGACCGCGGTGCGCGAGCTCGGCATCACCCGCGCGGCGGAGCTCGACGGTACTGGCTAGCCTGCGGGACATGCCCTTGACCGGAGAGTACGAGCCCAGCCCCGAGGCGTGGGTCCGCGAACAGGTGGAGCAGTACGAGGCCAGCGGCGGGACCGAGGCGACCGAGCTGCGCGGGATGCCGGTGGTCGTCCTGACCACGTTGGGCGCGAAGTCGGGCAAGCTGCGCAAGCAGGCCCTCATGCGCGTCGAGCACGCCGGCAGCTACGCGGCCGTGGCCTCCCTGGGTGGGGCCCCGAAGAACCCCGTCTGGTACCACAACCTCAAGGCCAACCCGCTGGCCGAGCTGCAGGACGGCCCGGTCAAGCGCGACTACACCGCGCGCGAGGTGAGCGGTGAGGAGAAGGCGCAATGGTGGGAGCGCGCGGTCGCCGCCTACCCGGACTACGCCGACTACCAGCGCAAGACAGACCGGGAGATCCCCGTCTTCGTGCTCGACCCCATCGACTGATCCCCCTCCTGCCGCAGGACCCCGGTGGCGGTTCCGCGCCGGGGCTGCGGTGAGGTCCCTCGCCCGCCGGTCCGTCCCGGTGCGGGTCGTGGGGGTCGCCGCTGCGGCGACGTCGTGGGCGGGACTTCACGCACATGACGGTGTCGTGTCGTTCGCTCGTCCTGTGGTCAGCGTGCGTTCGAGGCTGGCGCGGGAGCCATGTTGTAGGTGATGACCGGGCTTCGATCGGCGAGCTGGTCGTAGAGCTTCTGTGCGCTGTTGGTCTGGCCTGTCGTCCACCGCACCGTGCTCCAGCCGTGCTCTGCTGCCAGGACCCGCAGGTGCTCCAGCACCGCACGAGCCCCACCGCGGCCGCGGTGGCCGGGGTCGACGAAGAGGTCATCGAGCCAGCAGCCGACCGACCCGGCGAGGGGCCGCTCGAAGAGGCGGTAGTGAGCGAGCCCCACCACGCGCTGCTGTTCACCTTCACGCAGCACCAGGCAGCCGGTCTGGCCCGCAGGGGTACCGATCCAGGACCAGACCCGGTCGAGGTGCTCGGGGCTCAGACGTTCTCCAGCGACCTCGCCGTAGGCCAGGTACAGCCGTTCCCAGTCTGAACGGTCGTCGTCGGTGGCAGGGGTGATGGTCCAGGTGGTCGTGCCCGTGGTGCTCACGTGCTCACCCTCTCGTGAGCTGTCGACGGTGAGCCTGCAGGGCGCAGGACTTCACGGTCATCCCGCGTCGTGTGCGCTGTCACCGGCAGCCAGCGACGTCACGGTCGTGGCGAATTGAGGACGGTCATCACCTGCCGCGAGGCGGCATCACTCGAACGGGTTAGTCGCTTACGAGCTGGTAGACGCACGCGCTGATGAAGAGGACGCCGAATACGGAGAACATGATGACCTTGCCGGCGCGGCTGCGGGGGGTCCAACCACCGGGGACTAAGAGACTGTTTCAGATGTGGGTATGAGGGTGGGATCCTGCTCGGGTGAGTGGCGTGCAGCGTGAGGCTTACCCGTCGGACTTGAGTAATGCGGAGTGGGAGCTCATCGAGCCACTGCTGCCCAAGCA
>NZ_JBGFTU010000019.1:0-97650 GCF_041276425.1 Kineococcus halophytocola
TGCTTGGGCAGCAGTGGCTCGATGAGCTCCCACTCCGCATTACTCAAGTCCGACGGGTAAGCCTCACGCTGCACGCCACTCACCCGAGCAGGATCCCACCCTCATACCCACATCTGAAACAGTCTCTGAGGACGGCCGGGCGCCCCCTCCGGGCCGGAGGGGGCGCCCGTGCCTCAGCGCGGGGTCAGCGCGCGTCGAGCGGGAGCAGGACGTCCTGCACCTCGGGGTCGGTGGCCAGGTACTCCTGCACCTTCGGGTCCTGGAACGTCGCCACGAGGGCCCGGATGTTCTCGGTGTCCTTCCAGCGCGAGCCGATCGTGAGCTGGCCGGCGAACTCGTCGGGGGCGGTCGGGGCGAAGATCTGCTGCTCGATCGGGATCTTCGCCGCCAGGTAGTACTCGGTGTAGCCGACGGCCGCGTCGAGGTCGGGCAGCGCGCGGGACTGCGCGCCGAAGTCCAGCAAGGTGAACTGCAGGTCCTTGGGGTTCTGGGCGATGTCGTCGACCGTCGCCGACCCGACGTCCGTGCCCGGCTTCAGGGTGATGAGCCCGGCCTCCTGCAGCACGAACAACCCCTGCGACTCGTTGGCGGGGTCGGAGTACAACGAGACGGTCCCGCCCTGCGGGATCTCCTGCGGAGTCTTCCACTTCGCCGACCACAGGCCGAAACCCCACCGGAACACCGGCGTCGCGGCCTCCTCGCGGAAGTCGGGGTTGGCCTGCAGGACCTGCCCGAGCCACAACCGGTGCTGGTAGATCGTGCCGGCCACCTCGCCGTCGCTCACGGCCCGGTTGATGGTGTTGGAGTCGGCCAGCGCCTTGAACGCGACCGTGATGCCGTGCTCGGGGGCGACCTCCTCCGCGACGTACTCGATGAGGGCCTGCTCCCGGGCGTTGCCCTCCGCGGTCGCGACGTACAGGGTCGCCCCGGCCTGCGTGTTCGCGGTGTCCTCCCCGCCCAGGCGGGGCACGACGATCGCGGCGGCGACGCCGAGCAGGACGACGGCCCCACCCGCCACGAACGGCCAGCGCCGTCGCGTGCGGAGTTCGAAACCGTGGTCGTCGGTGGCGGGTTCGCGGGTCTCAGCGGACACGGCTCGTCTCCTGCGTCGTGGTGGGGGTTCGGGTGGGGGTGGGGGTCGAGGTGGTGCGGGGGCGGCGACGGGTGCGCGGGTCGGCCGCGCGGGCGAGGGCGTCACCGGTGAGCTGGACGAGGGCGACGAGCGCGACGAGGACGACGATCGTGGCGATCATCACGGCGTGGTCGAAGCGCTGGTACCCGTAGGTGACCGCGACGTAGCCGATGCCGCCGGCGCCGATGGTCCCGGCGATCGCGGAGTACTCGATCATCGCGATGGTGTTGATGGTGAACCCGCCGATGATCGAGGGGGTGGCCTCGGCCAGCTGCACGGTCGTGATGACCTGCAGCGGTGAGGCTCCCGAGGCCTGGGCGACCGCCACGAGGTGCGGCGGCACCGACCGCAGGGAGTTCTCCACGATGCGCGCGAAGAACGCGGTGCCGGCCAGGACCATCGGGACCACGGCCGCGCGGATGCCGATGTTCGTGCCCGTGACGAACCGGGTGAACGGCACGAGCGCGGCCATGAGGACGAGGAACGGCAGCGAGCGGCCGGTGCTGACGACCCAGGACAGGACGGTGTGCGCGGGGCGGTTCTCCAGCAGCCCGCCGGGGGCGAGGTTGTGCACGAGGACGCCGATCGGCACCCCGAGCAGGACGACGATCGTCATGACGATGCCGACCATGAGCAGCGTGTCGAGGAGCGCGGGGGCGATGAGCGCGGGGATCTGCGCGAGCGGGGTGTTCACACGAGGTCCAGTTCCCGGGACGGGGCCGGCGCCTGCGCGTGCAGTCCCCGGCGGTCCAGCGCGGCGGTGAGGACGGCGGGGTCGACGCTTCCGGGGACCCCGACGGTGGCGTGCCCGACGGTGCGCCCGGCGACGGTCCCGACCGAGGCCCCGAGCAGGGACAGGTCCCGGCCGAGTTCGCGGGACGTGGCGGCCAGCCAGTCGGCGGGCACGTCGTCGCCGCGGTAGTGCACCTCCCAGACCGCCAGACCGCGCGCGTCCCCCACCCCGCGGCGGGGCAGCAGGGCCGCCCCGACGGGGGAGGCCGGGTCCCGCAGCACGTCCAGGAGCGGGGCCGCCTCGACGATGCGGCCGTGCTCCAGGCGGGCGACGGCGTCGGCCACGTCGACGACGGTGTCCATCTCGTGGGTGATGAACAGGATGGCCAGCCCGAGGTCGTCGCGCAGTTCCCGCAGCAGGCCGGTGATCGAGGCCGTGGCCTGCGGGTCCAGCCCCGAGGTGGCCTCGTCCGAGAGCAGGACGCCGGGGCGCAGGGCCAGGGCGCGGGCGATCCCGACGCGCTGGCGCTGCCCGCCGGACAGTTCGTGCGGGTAGCGGTCGGCGAGCCCGGCCAGCCCGACCCGTTCGAGCAGTTCACCCACCCGCCGCCGCCGGTCGCGCGTCACGACGCCGAGGTAGCGCAGGGGGAGTTCGACGTTCTGCGCGGCGGTGCGCCGCGTCTGCAGGCCGTCGGACTGGAAGATCGTCCCGATGCGGCGCCGCGCCTCGCGCAGCCGGTCCGCGCCCAGGCGGGTGAGGTCCTGGCCGCCCACGAGGACCGATCCCGACGTCGGGCGCGTCAGCAGCGTCACGCACTGCGCGAGCGTGCTCTTGCCCGCACCGCTGGGGCCCACGACGGCGGTGATGCTGCCGGCGGGGACGGTGAGGTCGAGGCGGTCCAGGACCGTCGTGGTGCGCGGGGGTTCCCCGTAGGTCTTGGTGAGGTGGCGCAGTTCGATCACGTCGTCTCCTGGGCGACAGGGCCGGCGGGGGCCGGGCAGGGGAGGTCGCGGGCCCGGCGCGACGCCGGGTCCGGTGGGGAGGGGGGAGCAGGGGTGCGCTCAGCGGGAGCGGCGACAGTCCATCGACACGGGAACTCCTGGTTCGTCCTTGTCCGCAACCCCTGCGGACCTGGTCCTCACCCGGAGCACCCCGTGACGGACCAGGGTTGCCGGCCAGCGAGCCGGGGCTTGACGCTGGCGCTCATGACCTGCAGGGACTCTGACAGCCGCCGGAGATCCCCGTCAAGCGTTTCCGCCACGTCCGCGGCCGGGGAGGGGGTGGGGAGGAGGTGGAAGGGGGTCTCCGACATCCGTTGCGGCACAACGTCGTACTGGTCCCGAAATGAGCCGGGCGCGTTCGCCCGGAGGAGGGGGTACGCTGCGGGGGATCCCATCCAGAGCGGCTGAGAGACCTGGCTCGACGACGCCGCAGCAACCCACGGGGGTGCTACCGCCAGGACCGATGGAGGACGCGCCGCGATGCCCCTGCACGAGCCCCTGAAGTTCGCCTACTGGGTCCCCAACGTCTCCGGCGGTCTCGTCGTCTCGACGATCGAGCAGCGCACGAGCCACGACCCGGCCTACAACGTCGAGGTGGCCCGGGCCGCCGAACGGGTCGGGTTCGAGTACGCGCTGACCCAGGTGCGCTACCTCGCCTCCTACGGCGCCGACGCCCAGCACGAGTCGACCTCGTTCTCCCTGGCCCTGCTGCTGGCCACCGAGCGGCTCAAGGTCATCGCCGCCGTCCACCCCTTCTTCTGGCACCCCGGTGTGCTCGCCAAGTTCGCCGCGACCACGCAGGAACTCACCCAGAACCGCCTCGCGCTGAACATCGTGTCCGGCTGGTTCAAGAACGAGGCGACACAACTCGGGGTCACCTGGCACGAGCACGACGACCGCTACCAGCAGTCCGAGGAGTTCATCGAGCTCCTGCGCGGGGTGTGGAGCCAGGACGGGTACAGCCAGTCCGGGGACTTCTTCAACGCCACCGACATCACCTTCCGCCCCCAGCCCACGGCGGCCCCCGAGCTGTTCCAGGGCGGGAACTCCACCGCCGCGCAGGCGATGGCCGGCCGGGTCAGCGACTGGTACTTCATGAACGGCAAGTCGCTGGCCGACGCCGCCCAGGGCGTGCGCGAGGTCTCCGCCCAGGCCGCCCAGCACGGCCGCACCGTCCGGTTCGGCCTCAACGGCTTCGCCCTCGTGCGCGAGACCCGCGAGGAGGCCGAGGCCGTGCTCGAGGAGATCATCGCCAAGGCCGACCGCACCAAGGTCGAGGGGTTCGGCGCGGCCGTGCAGGAGGCCGGCAACGCCACCGGTGACGGCAAGGGCATGTGGGCCGACAGCGAGTTCCGCGACCTCGTCCAGTACAACGACGGGTTCCGCACCGGCCTCGTCGGCACCCCCGAGGAGGTGGCGCGTCGCGTCCTGGCCTACCGGCTCGTCGGCGTCGACCTGCTGCTCCTCGGTTTCCTGCACGTCAAGGAGGAGGTCGAGGCGTTCGGCGAGCTGGTCATCCCGCGGGTGCGCGAGCTCGAGGCGCGCCTGGCGGCGGGGGAGGACCTCCAGCTCGGCGCCGAGCTCGACGAGGCCGTCGTCGCGGCCACCCAGCCCGTCCCGGCCTGACCCCGGCCCGACCCCGGCCTGACCCCGGCCCCGGTGCCCGCCCGGCCGGGCGGGCACCGGGCGTGTCGGCCTCCCGTGCTCGCCGCGGCTGCGGCGACGGCTTACGGTGCGGGGGTGACCCTCGCCCCGGCCGACCCCACCGTCGAACTGGTCGTCCTCCTCACCGAGGACGGCACGCCCTGCGGCACGGCGCCCAAGGCGGACGTGCACCACACGAGCACACCCCTGCACCTGGCGTTCTCGTGCTGGATCGTCGACGGGGCGGGACGGACGCTGCTGACCCGGCGCGCGGCGGTCAAGCGCACCTGGCCGGGGGTGTGGACGAACTCCTTCTGCGGCCACCCCGGCCCGGGGGAGGACCCCGCCGAGGCCGTGGCCCGGCGCTCGGTGCAGGAGCTGGGCGCCCCCGTGGCCGACGTCACCCCCCTGCTGCCGACGTTCCGCTACCGCGCGGTCATGGCCGACGGGACGGTGGAGAACGAGGTCTGCCCCGTCTTCAGGGCCCGCCTGGACGGCGAGCTGGCCCTGGACCCGGCGGAGGTGGACGCCGCCCGCTGGGTCGACCTGGACGTCCTGCGCGCCGAGGTCGCCGCCGACCCCGGGCCGTTCAGCCCGTGGATGCGCCTGCAGCTGCAGGAGTTCTGAGCGCCGCGCCGCACCCGGACGGACCTCAGCCCGTCTCCTCCAGGTCGTGCGCGGCCCGGTAGGCGCGGACCAGGTCCTCGCTCACCCGCCCGCGGTCGCCGACGGCGTGCCCCTGCTCCCGCGCCCACGCCCGCACGAGCTGCTGGTCGACACCGCCCCGGTCCCGCCGCCCGGAACCCCCGGCGGACCCGGTGGACCCGGTGGGCACCGCCGAGGGGGCCGGCAGCTGCGTGACGCTCACCGCGGCCCCCGCGGCCGCCAGCTCCCGGGCCTGACCGGCCACGTCCGCGTGGTGGGTCAGCAGCACGACCTGCACGTCCCGGGCCAGCTCGGCCAGCGCCTCCAGCGCCGCCCGGGTGCGGGTCTCGTCGAAGGTCATGAGCACGTCGTCCAGCACCACGGGCAACGGTCCCTGCCCCGAGGCCACGAGGGCGCGGTGCTGGTCGGCCACCGCCGCCAGCCGCAGCGCCAGGAAGACCTGGTCGGCCGTCCCCTCGCTCAGACCGGCCGCCCCCTCGAGCAGCTCCCCGTCGGCCCGGCGCACCGCCAGGCGCCGGTCCCCGCCGTCGTCGAGGGCGACCAGACCGGTCCAGCGGCCCCCCGTCAGGAGCGTCAGCACCTCCCCGGCCTCGGCCAGCAGCGGGTTGGCCCGGGTGGCGGAGAACTCCTCGAGCCGGCCGCGCAGGACCGTGCGCTGGACGTCCACCACGACGTAGCGCTCGGTGTCGGCCTGCAACCCGGCCAGCGCCTCCGCGCGCTGGGCGGCCAGCACGTTCGCGTCGACGCCGGAGGTCAGCCGCTCCACCTCCACCTCGGCCCGGGCCAGGTCCTGGTGGGCCCGGGCCCACACCTCGTGGGCCTCCTCGTCGGCCAGCGCCGCCGCCTCCTCGTCGGTGCGCAGGTCGGCGTCGGAGCGGGCGCCGGTCTGCTCCAGCAGCGCCGGCACGTCCTCGGCGCGGCCCACCTCGGCGGCGAGGGCCGCGGTCTCCTCGCGCTCGCGCTCCCGCAGGTCCAGCAGGTCCCGGCTGCGGCGGGCGCGCCCGGCCAGGGCGCCCGGGTCCTCGCCCTCGGCGGCCAGGGCGCCCAGCCGCGCCTGCGCCCGCTCGCAGCGGGCGCGTTCGGCCGCGGCGGCGGCGGCCACCTCCTGCGCCTGCCGGTCCAGCCCGGTCGCGGTCCGTTCGTCGGCGCGGCTGCGGCGCAACCGGTCCTCCAGCGCGGCCAGGGCCACCTCGACCTGGTCGGGGCGGTCGGCCCGGGCGGGGGTCCCCAGCCGGGCGGCGAGGTCGGCGACCTCGTCGGCGTGGGCGGCCACCCGGTCCTCCCGGTCCCGGGCGCGGTCCTGCTCGCGGCGGGCGACCTCGGCGGCCTCGGTCGCGGTCCGCAGGACCCGGGCGCGTTCGGCCCACCCGGCGGGCCCGAGGTCGGCGGGCAGACCGGCGGCCGCGACCGCGCTCCGGAAGGCCTCCTCGGCCCGGGCGGCGTCCCCCCGCAGGTCCTCGCAGCGCTGCGCGGCGAGCTGGGCGGCCCGCTCGTGCTCGGCGTCCAGGGCGCGGCGCACGGCGGCGGCCTCGGCGGTGGCGACGAGGGCGCGGGCGGTCTCCAGCCCCACGTCGAGACCGGCCTGCAGGTCGGCCGCAGGGAGGGCCTGCACGTCGGCGGGGCCGGCACACCGGGCGAGCACGACGGTGAGGGCGTCGAGCTGGGCCCGGACCTCCTCGCCGAGCTCGCGGGCCCGCCGGTCGTGGACCCCGACCGCGGCGCGTTCGGCGTCCAGCCGCTCCAGGGCGGCCAGCACGGGGGCGGGGGCCCCGTCGGGGACCCGCAGGCCGGCCGCGGTGAAGGCCGCGGCGTACGCCGCCTGCGCCGCCTCGGCCGCGCTCGCGGCGGTCCGCGCCTGCCCGGCGGCGGCCGCGGCGGCCGCGGCGGCCCGGTCGGCGGTGCGGCGCAGTTCCCGCAGGCGGGCGGTGGCCTCGGCGTGGTCGAGCAGTGCGTCCGCGGCGGCGTCGGCGGCGGCCACCGCCGCCAGCACCGCGGGACCGTCGACCGGGGTGCCGTCGGCCGGGGAACCGTCGGCCGGGGAACCGTTCCCGCGCAACGGTTCCAGCAGCTCGTCCCGGCGCGCGCGGGCGGTGCGCAGCGCCTCCTCGTCGACGCCGCCGGTGCCTTCCTGGGCCTGGGTGAGCTCGTCCGCCGCCATGCGGGCCGCCGCCGCGCACCGGTCGTGCTCGGCGGCGGCGCGGGCGTGCTCCTGGCGGGCCCGGACCAGGGTCTCGTGGGCGTCCCGGACGGCGGCGGGGTCCAGGGCGGGGGGTGCCTCCAGCGCCGCGTCGGGGTCCAGCGCCCCGGCCGCGACGGCCTCCGCGCGGGCGGCCGCCCACCGCTCGTCGCGCGCGGCCAGCGCGGCGCGCCGTTCCCGGGCCGCCGACCCGTCCCGGCCGGCGGCGGTCACCACCGCCCGCAGGGCCGCGACGTCCTCCTCCGCGATCTCCTGCTGCGGGTCGCGCCCGGCCGTGGCCGCCCGGGCCCGGTCGAGCTCCTGGGCCGCGCGCGCGGCCTCGGCCGCCACCTCGGTGTGCGCCGCGGCCAGCCCGGACAGGTCGGCGGCCCGGTCGGCGGGGACCTGCAGGCGGGCGAGCAGGTCGGGGACGACCTCGGCGACGGGCCCCTCGGGCACCGGTCCCAGGGTGGCCAGCGCCTGCCGGGCGCCGTGCCAAGCCTCCTCGGCGCTCGTGCGCGCGCGCAGCGCCTCGGCGGCGTCCTGCGCGCGGGCCTGGCGGGCCCCGGCGAGGGCGTCGATCTGGGCCCCGGCCGCCAGGACGTCGGCCTCGACCGTGCAGCGCGTGCGCTCGTCCTCCAGGGCCGCGGCGCGGTCGGTGAGCTCCGCCAGGGCGGCCCGGGCCGCGGCCAGGTCGGCGGCCGCCGCGTCGTGGTCGGCCACCTCGGCCGGCCCGAGGGCCCCGCCGAGCCCGGCCAGGTCGGCGGTGGCGGCCGCGACCTGCTCGCGGGTGCGCAGCAGGGCCCGGGCCCGCGGTGTCAGCCGCAGCCGCAGGGTCACCTCCTCGTGCCGGGCGCGCACGTTCCGCAGCCGCTCCTGGGCGCGGTCGGCCTCCTCCCGCGCGGTCCCGGCGGCGGCCCGGGCCGCCTCCACCAGCCCCGCGCGGGTCGCGGTGCCCGCGAGCTGCTCGTCGAGGGACTGGACGAGGGCGACGCCGTCCTTGACCGCCGAGCGCCCCCGCGGGCGCCACAGCCGGTCGGCCTCGGCCTCCAGCGCGGCCAGCAGGTCCTGCGCCCCGCTGCCGTGGTGGGCGCTGAAGACCAGAGCGGCCAGGTCCCCGTCGCCCCGCAGCACCTGCCGCCCGCCGGCGCGCAGCTGCTCGTGGTCCAGGCCCAGCCGGCTCGTCCAGGTCCCCCGGTCCCAGCCGTCCTGGGCCCAGGGGGCGGTGACCGGCTCGTCCCCGCGCAGCAGGCCCCGCGAGGACCGGACCAGCTCGTGCCCGTCGGCGCTGTCGGAACCGTCGGTGCCGTCGGAGCTGTGGGGGCCGGGCTGCCACCGGGCCCCCACCCGCAGGCGGGCCCGGGCGTGGACGAAGGCGTAGCGCGGGCTCCTCTCGAAGCCCCACAGAAGGTCGCCGACGGCGGCCAGCAGGGTCGACTTGCCGGACTCGTTGGGCCCCAGGACGACCGTGAGACCCGCCCCGAGCTCGACCGCCGCGTCCTCGAAGGCGCCGTAGGGCGCGAGGGTCACCGCGCGCAGCATCAGCGGCCCCCCAGCCGGGTCGAGAGGTCGTCGGCGGCCTGGCGCGCGAGCTCGCCCACCACCCGCGGGTCGCCCAGGTCGAGCAGCCCGGCGTCGGACAGCAGCCGCCCGACCTCCCCGCGCACCCCGCGCACCCCGCGCAGCGCCTGGGCCTGCACCGGGTCCCGGGCCAGGGCGTCGGCGGCGGCGCGGACCGCCGCGACCAGCTCCGGGTCGTCCCCGCCCCCGGCGCGGGGGGCCCGGGTCTGCGACCGGACCCTCTCCAGGACGACCCCCGCGGCCTCGGCGGCCTGCTCGGCCTCCTGGCGCAGGCGCTCGGCGTCGGCCAGGTCCGCCGCAGCGGCGGTCGGGCCGGTCAGCACCGCCCGGACCACCAGGGGACGGTCCCCGGCCTCGCGGCGCGTGTGCAGCATCCGCTCCCGCAGCGACCCCATGACCTCGGCGACGTCGGCGGCGCCGGTGACGTCGACCTCCAGGGACTCCCAGCGGGCCACGTCCAGGGCGTGGAAGGTCAGCCGGGCCTGCTCGCCGGGCACCAGGTCGACGACGTAGGCGCCCTTGGCCCCGGTCTCGCGGGGGTGCCGGCCCTGCAGGTTGCCCGAGTAGGCGACCGTGGTCGGGCCGGTGGCCAGGACCTCCCGCGCGTGCACGTGCCCGAGGGCGACGTACTCGTACCCCAGCGCGGTCAGGTCGGCGATCGAGCAGGGTGCGTACCGCTCGTGCTCGCCGCCGCTACGGCTGCCGTCGACGGTGGCGTGCAGCAGACCCACGTTGACCAGGTCCGGCACGCGGCGGGGGTAGCCCGCGGCGAGGTTGGAGGACACCGCCCGGGTCCGGTACCCCTGGCCGTGCACGGCCAGCCCCAGGTGCTCGTCCACCACCGTGCCGGGGGAGTCCACCCCGAACCGGTGCGCGTTGCCCGGCAGGGTGAGGGAGTGGGTGATCTGGCTCTCCGCGTCGTGGTTGCCCGACACGATGAACACCCTGATCCCCGAGTCGGCCAGGCGCTGGACCTGCCGGGTGAAGAACCGCCCCGTGGCGTAGTCGTGCCAGGTGCCGTCGTACAGGTCCCCGGCCAGCAGCAGCGCGTCGGCCCGCTGCGCCTCGCACAGCGCCACCAGGGCCTCCAGCGCCCCCCGGGTGGCGGCGCGCAGGGTGGCGGCGACGGCGTCGTCGCCGAGCCGGCGCAGACCGCGCAACGGGGAGTCCAGGTGCACGTCCGCGGCGTGGACGACGCGGACGGCGTTCGCGGCTCGATCGGTCACCACGGGTGGTCCCAGCCGCACGTCACGTCGCCGAGTCTAGGCAGACCGGGGGGTGCCGGGTGGGTGGCCGGGGGCGCAGCCCGTCAGCGGGGCAGGCCGCTCGCGCGCCAGGACCCCTGGCCGGGGGCGGGGGGCAGGCCGAGCGCGTGCCGCCGGTCGGCCCACCGCGACCGCGGGGCGGGCACGTCGGGCACCTGCGGGGCGCGGCTGCGCAACCGGGAGGTCAGGACGACCGTGAGGGCGGCCAGCTCCTCCGGCGCGGGGTTGCCGCGTTCGATGCGCAGCGCCGCCAGCAGCTCGCCCAGCCCGGCCTCGTCCCCGGTGCTCACAGCGGGATGTTCCCGTGCTTCTTGGCGGGCAGCGAGGCCCGCTTCGTCGCCAGCGCCCGCAGCGCCCGGGCCACCTGCACCCGGGTCTGGCTCGGGGCGATGACCGCGTCGACGAACCCGCGCTCGGCCGCCACGTACGGGTTCGCCAGCTGCAGCTCGTAGTCCTCCACGAGGTCGCGGCGGCGGGCCTCGACGTCCTCGCCGTTCTCGGCGGCGGCCTTCAACGCCCCGCGCTGCAGGATGTTCACCGCACCCTGCGCGCCCATGACGGCGATCTGCGCGCTGGGCCAGGCCAGGCACACGTCCGCGCCCATCTCCTTGCTGCCCATGACGATGTAGGCCCCGCCGTAGGCCTTGCGGGTGATGACCGTGACCAGCGGGACGGTCGCCTCGGCGTAGGCGTACAGCAGCTTGGCCCCGCGGCGGATGATGCCGTTCCACTCCTGGTCGGTGCCGGGCAGGAACCCCGGCACGTCCACGAACGTCAGGACCGGCACGTTGAACGCGTCGCACAGGCGCACGAAGCGCGCCGCCTTCTCCGAGGCGTCGATGTCCAGGGTCCCGGCCAGCTGCTGCGGCTGGTTGGCCACGACCCCCACCGGGCGGCCCTCGACGCGGCCGAAACCGGTCAGGACGTTCGGCGCGAACAGCTCGTGGACCTGCAGGAAGACCTCGTCGTCCAGGACGGCGCCCACGACGGCGGCCATGTCGTACGGCTGGTTCGCCGAGTCCGGGACGATCGTGTCCAGCACCAGGTCGTCCTCGTCGACGACCAGGTCGCGCTCGTCCTCGGCCGGCAGCAGCGGCGCCTCGGACAGGTTGTTCGAGGGCAGGAACGACAGCAGCTCCCGGACGTACTCGATGGCGTCGTCCTCGCTCTCGGCCAGGTGGTGGGCCACCCCGGAGCGGGTGGCGTGGGTGCGCCCGCCGCCGAGCTCCTCGAAGCCGACGTCCTCCCCGGTGACCGTCCGGATGACGTCCGGGCCCGTGACGAACATGTGCGAGGTCTCCTCGACCATGACGGTGATGTCGGTCAGGGCGGGGGAGTAGACCGCCCCGCCGGCCGAGGGCCCCAGGATGAGGGAGATCTGCGGCACGACGCCGGAGGCGTGCACGTTGCGGCGGAAGATGCGCGCGTACTGCACCAGGGAGGCCACCCCCTCCTGGATGCGCGCCCCGCCGCCGTCGTTGATGCCGATGACCGGGCAGCCGGTGGTGGCCGCGAAGTCCTGCAGCTCGGCGATCTTGGCGCCGTGCTCCTCCCCGAGGGACCCGCCGAAGGCCGTGAAGTCCTGGGCGTAGACGCACACCGGGCGCCCGTCGACCGTGGCGTAGCCGGTGACGACGCCGTCGCCGTCGACGTGCTTGGCGGCCATCCCGAAGGCCGTGGCGCGCGAGCGCACCAGACCGCCGCGCTCGACGAAGGAGTCCTCGTCGACCAGGGCCGCGATGCGCTCGCGGGCCGTCTTCTTCCCTCGCGGGTGCTGCTTGGCCCCGGCGCGCTCGTCGGCGGCCGCGACGGCCGTCTCGGTCCGAGCGTGCAGTCCGGCGAGCTGCCCGGCCGTGGTCCGCGGGTCGAGCTGCTCGTCGGTCGGCTGCGGGGTCTCGAGACTGCTCACGGAGCCGCAGCGTACGTGACAACCGGCACCCCGCGGTGAAGGCTGTACCCGACGGGAGCGGTAGCTTGACGTCGAGAGAACGCCCAGTGAGTCGGAGGAGACAGCACAGTGGCCAAGATCAAGGTTCAGGGTCCGGTCGTCGAGCTCGACGGCGACGAGATGACCCGGATCATCTGGCAGTTCATCAAGGACCGCCTGGTCCACCCGTACCTCGACGTCGACCTGGAGTACTACGACCTGGGCGTCGAGCACCGCGACGCCACCGACGACCAGGTGACGATCGACGCGGCGCACGCGATCCAGAAGGCCGGCGTCGGCGTCAAGTGCGCCACCATCACGCCCGACGAGGCCCGGGTGGAGGAGTTCGGCCTGAAGAAGATGTGGCGGTCCCCGAACGGGACGATCCGCAACATCCTCGGCGGCGTGATCTTCCGCGAGCCGATCATCATCAGCAACATCCCGCGCCTGGTGCCGGGCTGGACCAAGCCGATCATCGTCGGCCGCCACGCCTACGGCGACCAGTACCGCGCGACGGACTTCCGGTTCCCCGGCGAGGGGACGCTGACCGTCACCTTCACCCCGAAGGACGGCGGCGAGCCGATCGAGCACGAGGTCTTCCAGGCCCCCGGCGCCGGGGTCTCGCTGTCGATGTACAACCTCGACAGCTCCATCGTCGACTTCGCCCGCGCGTCGCTGAACTACGGCCTGGCGCGCAACTACCCGGTGTACCTGTCCACGAAGAACACGATCCTCAAGGCCTACGACGGCCGGTTCAAGGACATCTTCGAGGAGGTCTACCAGAGCGAGTTCAAGGACAAGTTCGCGCAGGCCGGGATCACCTACGAGCACCGCCTCATCGACGACATGGTCGCCGCGTCCCTGAAGTGGGAGGGCGGCTACGTCTGGGCCTGCAAGAACTACGACGGCGACGTGCAGTCCGACACCGTGGCCCAGGGCTTCGGCTCGCTCGGCCTCATGACGTCCGTGCTGTCCACCCCGGACGGTTCGGTCGTGGAGGCGGAGGCCGCGCACGGCACCGTGACCCGCCACTACCGCCAGCACCAGCAGGGCAAGCCGACCTCGACGAACCCCATCGCGTCGATCTACGCGTGGACCCGGGGTCTGGCCCACCGCGGCAAGCTGGACTCCACCCCCGAGGTCACCGGTTTCGCCGAGACCCTCGAGGACGTCGTCATCAAGACCGTCGAGAGCGGCAAGATGACCAAGGACCTCGCGCTGCTCGTCGGGCCGGACCAGGCCTGGCAGACCACCGAGGAGTTCCTCGGCACGCTCGACGAGAACCTCGCCGCCCGCCTGGGCTGAGGTCTTACGGAGGGGCCGTCGCCGGTGGCGACGGCCCCTCCGTCGTGTGCGGGTGGCTACAGGGACTGCGCCGCGAACGTGTCGCACCGGCGCGGGTCACCCGTGCGCAACCCCTGGGTGAACCACCGCTGCCGCTGCTCCGAGGTCCCGTGGGAGTAGCTGTCCGGGTCGGTGCTGCCGTCCCCGAGGGTCGTCTGGATGAAGTCGTCGCCGATGCGGGCCGCGGCGTCCAGGGCGCGGTCGACGTCGTCCTGGGTGAGTTCGGCGATGAGCGGGGCGCCGGAGTCGTCCGGCACGGTCGTCGCGTGGTTCGCCCACGCGCCGGCGTAGCAGTCGGCCTGCAGCTCCAGCCGCACGCTGCCGCTGGCCGGGCCCGTCTCGCCCGGTCGCACCTGGTCGGTCGTGCCGAGCAGGTGCTGGACGTGGTGGCCGTACTCGTGGGCGACGACGTAGGCGTCGACGAACGTGCCGCCCTCGGCCCCGAACCGCTGCTGCAGCTCGTCGAAGAACGACAGGTCCAGGTAGACCTGCTGGTCGGCGGGGCAGTAGAACGGCCCCGTCCCCGAGGACGCCGCGCCGCACCCGGTCTGCGTGGCCCCGGAGAAGTAGACGGTCCGCGTCGGCACGTACGCGCCGCCCAGGACCCCGTCCCAGTAGTCCTGGATCGACTCGATGTCGGCCACGACGGCGCACTCGCGGCGGGCGTTCGCGTCGGCGCCCGTCCGGCACTCCCGGGCGAGCTGGCCGTCGTCGATCGTCTGGCCCGACCCGAGCTGCTCGAACCCCGACCCCGCCTGTTGCGTGGGGTCGCTGCCGCCGAGGACCTGGAACAGGACGAGGACCAGGACCCCCACGAGCCCGAGCCCCCCGCCGCCGATCGCGACCCCCCGCCCGCCCCCGCCGCGCCGGCGGTCCTCCACGCCGCTCGCGTCCAGACTGGCGTCGTCCCGGTACCTCACGGGGCACAGCCTGGCCGCCGGGACGGGGGAGCGCCAGCGGACGGGCAGACTGGGAGGGCGCACCGAGCGCCGCCCCCACCACCGGAACCCAGGGAGGTCCCCCCGTGCCCCGACGTCGTCTGCCGCTGCCGTCGATGGGACGCCGCGGCATGGTCCCCTCGCGCGACCTGGCCCAGGACGGGGCGATCCCGGCCGCGGCGACGGGCCGCGGCAGCAGCCTCGTCGACAGCGGCGTCTACGAGGACGGGCACCGGGTGCACTCGCCCGGTGACCTCGTCGGCACCGTCGCCTCGCTGCGCGAACGCGCCGGACGGGTGGCCTGGATGGGGCTCTACCGCCCCGCCGAGCAGGAGCTGGGTTCCCTGGCCGCCGAGTTCGACCTGCACCCGCTGGCCGTGGAGGACGCCGTCCTGGCCCACCAGCGGCCCAAGCTGGAACGGTACGGGTCGACGTTGTTCGTCGTGCTGCGCGCGGCCCGCTACGTCGACGAGTCCGAGGAGGTGGAGTTCGGCGAGCTGCACCTGTTCATCGGCGCCGACTTCGTCCTCACGGTCCGGCACGCGGAGTCCCCCGGCCTGGCCGAGGTGCGCAGGCGCATGGAAGCCGACCCCGACCTGCTGCGGCGGGGACCGGAGGCGATCCTCTACGCGGTCCTGGACGCCGTGGTCGACGGGTACGGGCCGGTCCTGAAGGGCCTGGAGGACGACATCGACGAGATCGAGGCGCAGGTCTTCACCGGCGACCCGACCGTCTCGCGGCGCATCTACGAACTGTCCCAGGAGGTCGTCGACTTCCAGCGGGCCGTCACACCGCTCACCGGGATCCTCACCGGGCTCACCGGCGGGTTCCAGAAGTACCGCGTCGACGAGGAGCTGCAACGGCACCTGCGCGACGTCGCCGACCACGTGACGGTGGCCGTGGAGCGCATCGAGAACTACCGCAACCAGTTGCGCGACATCCTCACCGTCAACGCGACCCTCGTCGCGCAGCGGCAGAACGAGGAGATGCAGGCCATGACCGAGGCCAGCTTCGCCCAGAGCGAGGAGGTCAAGAAGATCTCCTCCTGGGCCGCGATCCTCTTCGCGCCCAGCCTCGTCGGCGGCGTGTACGGCATGAACTTCGACCACATGCCGGAACTGGCGTGGGCGTTCGGCTACCCGCTCGCGCTGCTGCTCATGCTCGGGCTCAGCGTGACGCTGTACGTCATCTTCAAGCGCCGCGGGTGGCTGTGAGGTCGGCTCGTGCCTAGCGTGAGGTGATGAGGACTCCCGCCGCCCGTGTCGTCGAGGCCGCCATCGCCGGGTACCAGCGCCGGCTCTCCCCGCGCAAGGGGTGGTCGTGCGCGCACCGCCTCGCCCACGGCGGGGACTCCTGCTCGGGCGTCGTGCGGGGGGAGGTGCACCGGCGCGGCGTCGTCAGGGCCGTCCTGCCGAGTGCGGTGCGGTTCCTGGCCTGCTACCGCGCGGCGGTGCTGCTGTCCCCGTTGCAGGTGCAGGGGTTCTGCTGCCTGGGCGGCATCCCCATCCCGTTCCGCTTCGGCGGACGCCGCCCCTGACGACCACCCCGACACCGGCCCTCCGGGGACGGGTCGTTGACGCGACACGCCGGTAGGTTCGTCGCGATGCGTCAACGACCCTGAAGGGGCCGGGCGGAGCGTGACGTGCGGTGAGCGCCGGGTCAGCGGAAGACGACGGTGCGGTTCCCGTCGAGCAGGACGCGCTGCTCGGCGTGCCAGCGCACGGCGCGGGCCAGGGTGCGCGCCTCCACGTCCTGCCCCAGCCGCACGAGCTCGGCCGCCGTCGCGCGGTGGTCGACGCGCTCGATCTCCTGCTCGATGATCGGCCCCTCGTCGAGGTCGCCCGTCACGTAGTGCGCCGTCGCCCCGATGATCTTCACCCCGCGCGCGTGCGCCTGGTGGTAGGGCTTCGCGCCCTTGAAGCTGGGCAGGAACGAGTGGTGGATGTTGATGGCGCGCCCGGACAGGCTGCGGCACAGGTCGTCCGAGAGCACCTGCATGTACCGGGCCAGCACGACGAGCTCGGCGCCGTGTTCCTCGACGAGCTCCAGCAGCCGCGTCTCGGCCGCGGCCTTGGACGCCGCGTCGCCCGTCGTGACGGGCACGTGGACGAAGGGGATGCCGTAGAAGCCCGCCAGCGGTGCGAGGTCGGTGTGGTTGGACACCACGGCGCGGATGTCGACGGGCAGGTGCCCGGAGCGGTGCCGGAAGAGCAGGTCGTTGAGGCAGTGGCCCTGCTTGGAGCACATGACGAGCGTCGGCAGCCGGTCGTCGGCGGCCGACAGCGTCCAGGACAGGTCGAAGCGGTGGGCCACGACCTCCAGGGTGGCGCGCAGCGCCTCCTCGCTCGCGGCCGCGTCGAAGGCCACCCGCATGGTGAACAGCCCCGTGTCCGGGTCGCCGTACTGCTGGCTCTCGGTGATGTTCGCGTCGAGCGCGACGAGGGCTCCCGTCACGCCGTGCACGATGCCGGGACGGTCGGGGCAGGACAGGGTCAGGACCCTCGGGCGCGTGCTCACACGGGGAAGCCTAGGGTGATCGCGTGGCAGAACCCGAAGCGGTGGCACAGGCGGTGCGTGCGGGGGCCACGGTGTTCTCCGGGGAGAAGTCGACCCTCGTGCAGACCGGCCCGCGCCCCCTCGTCCCCGGCGGCTCCGGCCTGGAGCAGCTGCGCCGCACCACCGCCGCCCTGGAGGACGCCGAGGACGGGGTCATCGCGGCCGGTGCGGTGCCCTTCGACCTGACGGCCCCCGGGGCGCTGCGGCTGGGCCGGGCCGAGACGACCCCCGGCCCCCTGCCGCTGCCCCTGGCCGGGGCCGCCCGCCGCGCCACGGTCGCGCGCAGCCGCCCGGTGCCGGCCCCGGCGGGGTACGCCGAGGCCGTCCGCGCGGCCCTGACCCGCATCCGCGCCGGTGACGTGCAGAAGGTCGTGCTGGCCCGCGCGCTGGAGCTGGAGGCCGTCGAGGACTGGTCCGTGCCGGACCTGCTGGCCGCGCTCGTGGGCCGCAACCCCGCCGCGACCGCGCTGGCCGTCCCCCTGGACGACCCGGACCGGCCCGGGGGCCGGTGGCTGGTGGGGGCGAGCCCGGAGCTGCTGCTGCGCCGCCGCGGGCCCAGCGTCCTGCTGCGGCCGCTGGCCGGGTCCATCCCGCGCTCGCCCGAACCGGACGAGGACATGCGGCGGGCCGACGCCCTCATGGCCTCCGACAAGGACCGCCGCGAGCACCGCTTCGTCGTCGAGGCCGTCGTGGAGGCGCTGTCGCCGTTCTGCCGCAAGGTCAACGCGCCCGAACCGGAGCTGGTGGCCACCCCCGCGGTGTGGCACCTGGCCACGCGCATCACGGCCCTGCTCAACGACACCGAGACCACCTCGGTGGACCTCGTCGCCGCGCTGCACCCGACGCCGGCCGTCGGCGGCTCGCCCCGCCGCGCGGCCCTGGACGTCATCCGCGAGGTCGAGGGCCTGGACCGCGGCTGCTACGCCGGGGCCGTCGGCTGGCAGGACGTCCACGGCGACGGGGAGTGGGTGGTGGCCGTGCGGTGCGCGCAGGTGCAGGGCCGCACCCTGCGCATCTTCGCCGGCGCCGGGATCGTCGAGGGGTCCGACCCCGCCGCCGAGGTGGTCGAGACCGCCGCGAAGATGCGCACCGTCCTGGACGCGGCCATCGCGCGCTGACGGCTCGGGCGCACCGGAGCGCGGGTGTGGCCGCGCGAGGCGTCCCTGGGCTACCGTGGCGGCGCCGCGACTGGCGTCGAGGTGGGTCACCACCGGGGAGCGGCAACGGGCCTGCCCGCTGGGGTCCGCCGTTCACGGGGTCGTCCGCCTGGGCTCCGCGTCGCCACCACCGCCCGCCGCACGAGGAGCGACCGTGACCGACGTCCAGTCCACCCCCAGCACCGGCACGTCCGGTGTGACCGACCGTCCCCTCGCCGAGGTGGACCCCGAGATCGCCGCCGTCCTGGACGCCGAGCTCGGCCGCCAGCGCGACACCCTGGAGATGATCGCGAGCGAGAACTTCGCCCCGCGCTCGGTCCTGGAGGCCCAGGGGTCGGTCCTGACGAACAAGTACGCCGAGGGCTACCCCGGCAAGCGCTACTACGGCGGCTGCGAGCACGTCGACGTGGCCGAGGAGCTGGCCCGCACCCGCGCCACGGAGCTGTTCGGCGCCGAGCACGCCAACGTCCAGCCGCACTCGGGCGCCAGCGCGAACGCGGCGGCCATGCACGCCTTCATCCGCGGCGGCGACGGCATCCTGGGGCTGGAGCTGGCCCACGGCGGCCACCTCACCCACGGCATGAAGATCAACTTCTCCGGGCGCATGTACGACGTGTCGTCCTACGGCGTGGACCCGCAGACCTTCCGCGTCGACATGGACGTCGTGCGCGCCACCGCGCTGCAGGCCCGCCCCAAGCTCATCATCGCCGGCTGGTCGGCCTACCCCCGCCAGCTCGACTTCGCCGCGTTCCGCGAGATCGCCGACGAGGTCGGCGCGCACCTCATGGTCGACATGGCCCACTTCGCCGGGCTCGTCGCCGCCGGTCTGCACCCCTCGCCCGTCCCGCACGCCCACGTCGTCACCTCCACGGTGCACAAGACGCTCGCCGGGCCGCGCTCGGGCCTGATCCTCACCCGCGAGGAGTTCGCCAAGAAGGTCGACTCGGCGGTGTTCCCGGGTCAGCAGGGCGGCCCGCTCATGCACGTCGTGGCCGCCAAGGCCGTCGCGTTCAAGGTCGCCGGCTCGGAGGAGTTCGCCGAGCGCCAGCGCCGCACCCTGGAGGGCGCGCAGATCGTCGCCGAGCGCCTCACCGCGCCCGACGTCGCGCAGGCCGGCGTGTCCGTCCTCACCGGCGGCACCGACGTCCACCTCGTCCTGGTCGACCTGCGCGACAGCGCGCTGGACGGCAAGCAGGCCGAGGACCGGCTGCACGAGGTCGGCATCACGGTGAACCGCAACGCCGTCCCGTTCGACCCGCGCCCGCCGATGGTGACCTCCGGCCTGCGGATCGGCACCCCGGCCCTGGCCACGCGCGGTTTCGGCGCGGCCGAGTTCACCGAGGTCGCCGACGTCATCGCCGCCGCCCTCAAGCCGGAGTTCGACGCCGACGCCCTGCGCGCGCGCGTCGCCAAGCTCACCGCCGAGTTCCCGCTGTACCCGTCCAACCGGGGTGTCCTGTGAGCGCGGTCGTCCTCGACGGGCGGGCCGCCGCGGCGGCGATCAAGGCCGACCTCGCCGAGCGGGTGGCCGTCCTGCGGGCCCGGGGCGTCGTCCCGGGCCTGGGCACGGTGCTCGTCGGTGACGACCCCGGGTCGGCCAGCTACGTCGGCGGCAAGCACCGCGACTGCGCCGAGGTCGGGATCGCCTCGATCCGCGTCGAGCTGCCGGCCACCGCGACGCAGGCCGAGATCGAGTCCGAGATCGCCCAGCTCAACGCCGACCCCGCCTGCACCGGGTTCATCGTCCAGCTCCCGCTGCCGGCGGGCATCGACGCCAACCGCGTGCTGGAGGCCGTCGATCCGGACAAGGACGCCGACGGGCTGCACCCGACGAACCTGGGCCGGCTCGTGCTGCGGGTGCGCGAGGAGATCACGTCCCCGCTGCCGTGCACCCCGCGCGGGGTCATCGACCTGCTGCAGCGCCACGACGTGCCCCTCGACGGGGCCGAGGTCGTCGTCCTGGGGCGCGGGGTCACGGTGGGCCGGCCGATCGGGCTGCTGCTGACCCGGCGGCACCCCAACGCGACGGTCACGTTGTGCCACACCGGCACGAAGGACCTGGACGAGCACCTGAAGCGGGCCGACGTCATCGTCGCGGCCGCGGGGGTCGCCGGGCTGGTGACGCGGGAGAACGTGAAGCCGGGCGCCGCGGTGCTCGACGTCGGCGTCTCGCGGGTGTTCGACGAGGCCAGCGGGAAGAACAAGCTGACCGGTGACGTCGCGCTCGACGTGGCCGAGGTCGCGGGGTTCATGGCCCCCAACCCCGGCGGGGTCGGTCCCATGACCCGCGCGCTGCTGCTGACGAACGTCGTGGAGTCCGCCGAACGCGCCGCCGGCCTGCGCTGAGACGCCACCCGACCTCCCGGGTCCGGGAGGTCGGGTAGCGTCCCGCGCGTGGTGACGAAGACCGAGACGAACGAGAAGCTGACCGTCGCGACCGTCAACGTCAACGGCGTGCGCGCCGCCGTGCGCCGCGGGATGCAGCCCTGGCTGGACGGCCGCGACCCCGACGTCCTGCTGCTGCAGGAGGTTCGCGCCCCCGACGCCGAACTGCGCAAGGCGCTGCCCGGGTTCGAGCACGTCGCGCACACCGAGGCCGCCGCCAAGGGCCGGGCCGGGGTGGCCGTCGCGGCGAAGGCGGAGTTCTCCGCCGTGCGGATCGGGTTCGCCCACGACCGGCACTTCGAGACCTCCGGCCGGTGGGTGGAGGTCGACGTCGACACGGTGCTCGGGCCGATGACGTTCGTCAGCGCCTACGTGCACTCCGGGGAGGTCGGCACCCCGCAGCAGGACGACAAGTACCGGTTCCTGGACGCGATGGACGTGCGCCTGGCCGAACTCGGGAAGGCCGCGGCCGACACCGGCCGCGAAGCGCTCGTCGCCGGTGACCTCAACATCGGGCACACGCAGCGCGACATCAAGAACTGGAAGGGCAACCGCGGCAAGGCCGGTTTCCTGGAGGACGAGCGCGCCCACTTCGACCACTGGTTCGACGAGCTCGGCTGGGTCGACACCCAGCGCCGCGTCGCCGGTGACGTCGACGGCCCCTTCGCCTGGTGGTCCTGGCGCGGGCAGGCGTTCGACCGGGACACCGGCTGGCGCATCGACTACCAGCTCGCGACCCCCGGGCTCGCGCAGCGGTTGCGGACGGTCGAGACCGACCGCGCCCCCAGCTACGCCGAGCGGTTCTCCGACCACGCACCCGTCGTGGCGGTCTACGGAGCCTGACGGGTCAACCGCCGCCCGGCTCGACCGGTACGTCCCGACCCGTTCGCGACGTCCGGGAGGGTCGGGACGTACCGGTCGCGCCCGAGGACGGTCAGGGTGCAGACGCCCCGTGCAGTTCCTCCAGCGCCGGGAAGATCGCCTCCGACCACGTCGGGAACGCCCGCACGTGGTGCCACAGCAGGTCCACGTCCAGGTGGGCGCGGACGGCCAGGGCGAGCTCGGCGCCCCAGGAGTCGGCGTCGGGGCCGACGCACGCCGCACCGACCAGCACCCCGGCCTCGTCGACGAACAGTTCGACGGCGCCGGTGACCCCGCGGCGGCGGGACAGCTGGACCAGGTCCGCGCGCTCGACCTCGCCGACCTCGAACCGGGCCGAGCGGGCACCGGAGGTGGCCCCGACGGAGAACACGGTCGGGTCGGTGAACACGGCGCGGGGGATCGCGGAGTAGTCCGCGTCCCGGCCGCGGCCCAGCAGTTCCCCCACGACGGTGCGGGCCTGGTGGTTGGCGGTGTGGGTGTAGTCGGAGATCCCCGTGACGTCGCCCACGGCGAACAGGCCCCCGACCGGGCCGTCGTCGCCGACGACGTGGCAGCGGGCGTCGGTGCGCAGCGCCCCGGCGTCGGTCAGCCAGTCGTCGGCGAACCCGAACCCGTCGGTGACGGGCTCCCTGCCGGTGGCGAGCAGCAGCCGGTCGAACCCCAGCACGGCCCCGGACTCCAGGCGCAGCCCGCCGTCGACGACCTCGGCCGCCGGGTCCCCGGTGCGCACGTCCACCCCGTCGGCGGTCAGGGCCTGCGCCAGCACGTCACCGACCCAGGACGGCTCGCGCGAGAGCAGGTGCGGCCCGCGCTGCACGAGCGTCACCTCGCTGCCCAGCCCGCGGTAGGCCTGCGCCAGCTCGACCGCCACGGGCCCGCCGCCGAGGACGACGAGGCGGTCCGGCAGCTCCTGCGCGGCCAGCGCCTCCTCCGACGTCCACGTCGCGGCGCCGTCGAGACCGGGCAGCGGCGGGCGGACCGGCGTGCTGCCGGTGCCGACGACGACGTGCGCGGCCTCCACGGTGCGCCGCCCGCCGCCGTGCAGGTCGACGTCCACCGTGCCGACGGGGGAGCCGGGGGCGATGCGCGTCGCGCTGCCGCGGACCACCTCGACCCCGTCCCCGGTGAGCTCCGCGGCGGCCCCGGAGTCGTCGCGGTGGGAGGCGGCCTCGTCGCGCACGGCGCGGGCGGCGACCCAGGACAGTTCGGCGCGCGCGGACAGCAGGAGGGACTTGGCGGGCACGCAGGCCAGGAACGGGCAGAACCCCCCGACGTGGCCGCGCTCGACGAGGACGACGCTGCGACCGGCCTGCGCGAGCTGCTGGGCGACCATCTTCCCGCCCGACCCGGACCCCACCACGACGACGTCGACCGCTGCTCCGGGAGGTGTGGCCACCCCCCGATCGTTCCCGAAGGACGGACGCGCCGCGCGTCGAAGGAGGGACGCTGCCGGCCCCCGGGAGTGCTCTGATGGGCGGGTGGATGGTCCTGAGGGGTTGAGAGCGCCGGTCCTGGAGTGCGTCGACGTCGGCAAGCGCTTCGGTGCGGTGCAGGCGCTGGACGGCCTGACGATGTCGCTGGGGGCGGGCGCGACGGGGTTGCTCGGGGCCAACGGCGCGGGCAAGTCGACGTTGCTGCGCACCGCGCTGGGCCTGACCCGGCCCGACCGCGGCAGCGTGCGCATCCTCGGCCTGGACACCGTGCGCGAACGCTCCGAGGTGCGCCGCCGGGTGGGTTTCATGCCCGAGCACCCGTGCCTGCCCAACGACATGTCCGCCCAGGACGTCTGCGTCTCCCTGGCCCGGATGCGCGGGCTCGGCCGCCGGGACGCGGTGCGCCGCACCAGCGAGGTGCTGTTCGCGGTGGGGCTGGAGGAGGAACGCCGCCGCCCCGTCGGCAGCTACTCCCTGGGCATGCAGCAGCGGACGAAACTCGCCCAGGCCCTCGTCCACGGCCCCGACGTCGTCCTGCTCGACGAACCCACCTCCGGGCTGGACCCGGCCGGCCGGGAGGAGATGCTCGCGATCGTGCGCCGGTTGTCCACCGAACTCGGCATCCGCGTCGTGGCCAGTTCCCACGTCCTGGACGACATCGAACGCACCTGCGACGAGGTCGTCGTCCTGCGCTCGGGAACCCTGGCCGCGCAACGCCCGGTCCTCGTCGGTCACGACCCGTCGGGCCCGGCCGAACTGCGCGTCTCCGGCGACGTCGGGTCGTTCGCCGCGGCGCTGGAACCCCGGGTCGCCCCGTTCGGGGTGTCCCTGGCGCCCACGGCCACCGGCGACATCGGGCTCAGTTCCAGCCCCGACGCGGCCCTGGACGCCGTGCGCGACCTGGCGGCCGACCTCGGCGTGGGGGTGGAACGGCTCGCCCCGGCCGCGCGCGGCCTGGAGGACGTGGTGGTCGACGCGATGGCGGGAGGGACCCGGTGACCGAGGTGGACCCGCGGCAGAGCCCCCGCGCTGTGCTGCACGACATCCGCTACTCCCGCTTCGCCGGCCGGTTGCAGCCCCGGCGCTCGGCCGTCGGGTCGTTCGTGGCCAGCGGGATCCGCCGTCCCCTGGGGCTGCGGCGCAGCGCCGGGGCCAAGGTCTGGCCGTTCCTGCTGCTGGCCGCGGCCTACCTGCCGGCGCTGGCGGTCGTGGCCGTCCCGCTGCTCGTGCCGGCGGTGCAGGTGCAGCCGACGGACCTCATCGGCTACCCGCAACTGCTGACGACGAACTCGGTGGTGCTGCTCGCGTTCGTCGCGACGTCGATCCCCTCGATGCTCACCCGGGACCGGCGCGACCGGGTCCTGTCGCTGTACTTCGCCACCGCGCTGTCGTGGGTCGAGTACGTCGTGGGGGTCGTGCTCGCCGCGGTCGCGCTGCTGGCCCTCATCGTGCTGGGGCCGATGCTCGTCCTGTTCGTCGGGTCCATCGCGACCGCGGACGCGCCGGGAACGTGGTTCGCCGACAACGCCGGCGACCTGCCGCGCATCGTGGGGGCCGCCGCGCTGGTCGTCCTGTTCCACACGAGCCTGGGCCTGGCCATCGGTGCGCTGACGTCCAAGCGGGTGTTCGCCGTCGGCGGGTACCTCGCGGTCGTCCTCGTCGGCCCGACCCTGACCGGGGTCGTCGCGGCCGTCACCGGGGCGGACTGGCCGCTGTCGCTGGACCCCGCCAGCGGGCCGATCCGGCTCGCGACGACGTTCATCGGCGGCGGCCTCGGAGACCCGGGCGTCCTGGCCTGGGTGGTGTGGGTGGTCGTCGTCGTCGGGGGTTTCGGCGTGCTCGCCGGCCGCTACGCGAAGGGGGGCGACGCGTGAGCGCCGTCGAGCTGGCCGGGGTCAGCAAGTGGTTCACCGACACCGTGGCGCTCTCGGACGTCAGCTTCACCCTGGAGGCCGGGGTGACGGGTCTGCTGGGCCACAACGGGGCCGGGAAGTCCACGGCCCTGCAACTGCTGGCCGGGGCCACCCGCCCCAGCCAGGGCACGGTCCGGGTCCTCGGGCTGGACCCGCACGCCGACCCGGCCGTGCACCGGGGCCTGGGGATCGTCGCCGACGGGGAGGCGACGTGGGCGCACGCCACCGCCCGCACCCAGGTCGAGTTCCTCGCCCGCCAGCGCGGGGTCGCCGACCACCGCCGCGCCGCGGCCACCGTCCTGGACCGGGTCGGGCTGACCCAGGCCGCCGACCGCCGCGTCGGCGGGTTCTCCAAGGGCATGCGGCAGCGGGTCAAGCTCGCCCAGGCCCTCGTGCACGACCCGCAGGTGCTGCTGCTGGACGAACCGCTCAACGGCCTGGACCCGGCCCAGCGGCGCGCCGACGTGGACCTGCTCGCCGCCCTGGGCCGGGAGGGCCGCACCGTCCTGGTGAGTTCGCACGTCCTGTCCGAGGTCGAGCGGATGGCGCAACGGGTCCTCGTCGTCGTCAACGGCCGGCTCGTCGCCGAGGGGGAACCGGCCGGCATCCGCGACCTGCTCGTCGACCGCCCGCGCACCGTGCGGCTGGAGGGCGAGCGCGTGCTGGAACTGGCCGGGACGCTGCTGGCCGAGGGCCTGGTGGAGTCGGTGCGGCGCGAGGGCGGCGGCCGGCCCGGGGTCCTCGTCGAGGCGCCCCGCGCCGTCGCGCTGGCCGAGGCCGTGCCCCGGCTGGCGCGGGAGTGCTCCACGACGCTGCGGCGCGTCGAGGGTGTCGGGGAGGACCTGGAGAGCGTGTTCGCCCACCTGGTGCGGGCGGCGAGGGGAGCCGGTAGATGAGCACGTCGATGAGCACCACCCTGTACGGGTTCTCCTTGCGGGGCATCCTGCTGCGCGGCCGGACGGCGGGGTTCGCGGCGCTGCCGCTGGCCGTGGCCGCCGTCGTCGCCGTGGTCATCGCCATCACGAGCGTGCCCAACCGGTACGGCGTGCAGAACACCTTCACCGGCAACCTGCTCACCGGGCTCGTCGTGCCCATCGTCGCCCTCGTCCTGGCCATCGGGGCCTTCGGCGACGAGCGCGACGCCCGCACGCTGCCGCTGCTGCGGGCCGTGGCCCGGCCCCGCTGGCACACCGTGCTCGCGCGGTTCGCCGCGGCCTGGACCGCCACGGTCGTCGTGGTGCTGCCCGCCGCGGTCGCGTGCGCGGTGCTGGGGATCTCGGTGAACCAGCCCGCGGGCCGGGTCGTCGGCGGCGTCGCCCTCGCCACGGTCCTCACCGCCGGGGCCTACTGCGCCGTGTTCGTGCTGCTGTCGCTGCTGACCCGCCGCGGGCTGCTGGCGGGTCTCGCCTACGTCGTGCTCTGGGAGACGTTCCTCGCGGGCCTGGCCCCGGCGCTGCGCGGGTTGTCGATCGGCGCCTACGGCCGCCGGGTCGCCTCGTACGCGATCCCCGGGGACGTCCCCCTGGGCACGGTGTCCTCCCTCGGGGTTCCCGGGGCGACCGCGGTGCTGGTCGGGATCACGGTCGTCGCGGTGGCGCTGTCGGCGGTCCGGTTGCAGCGCATGGACGTCTGACCCGCTCGCCCGGGGTTCCCGTCGTGCTGGAGCGCGTGCGCCGCGGGTGGCGGGCGACCACCGTGCCGTTGCGCCTCGTCGAACTGCTCGTCGCGCTGGTCCTGCTGCCGTCGCCCTGGGGGCGGCGGGCACTGCCCTGGTGGCCGGTGCTCCTGGTCGTCGCGGCCGCCTGGGTGGCCTGGACGGTCCTGGACCCGCTGTCGATGCGCCGCCCGGGCGCGCTCGCCGGACGACGGC
This sequence comes from Kineococcus halophytocola, assembly GCF_041276425.1. Taxonomy (NCBI): domain Bacteria; kingdom Bacillati; phylum Actinomycetota; class Actinomycetes; order Kineosporiales; family Kineosporiaceae; genus Kineococcus; species Kineococcus halophytocola. Next base: position 26,604 of record NZ_JBGFTU010000019.1, read on the forward strand.
GGGTCGTGGTGGTCGCGCTCCTGGCCGTCGTCGCGTGCGGCGCCGCGTTCGTCGCCGCCCGCGCCGAGGTCGGCTGGGTGTTCGCGCTCGCCGTCGTCGCCGCGCTCGCGGCCGGTCGGGACACCGGGATCGCCGGTGGGCTGACGGTGTTCCTCGCGGGGACGGCCGGCGTGCAGGTCGGTCTGCTCGTCGCGGACGTCACGTCGTGGTCGGCCGTCCTCGGGTACCCCGCCGGGTTGCTCTCGGCCGTCCTGGGCGGCGTGCTGCGCGCCACCCGCCGCGAGCGCGAGGAGCAGTCCCGCCGGTTGCTCACCGAGCAGGCCCGCGGGGCGGCCCTGGCCGAGCGCACCCGCATCGCCCGGGAGGTCCACGACGTGCTGGCCCACTCCCTCGGCGGGCTCGCGATCCAGCTCGAGGTGGCCGACGCGCTGCTGTCGGGTGACGGTGACCTCGACGCCGGCGCGCGGGCGGCCGTGCTGCACCGCGTCCGGACCGCCCACGACCTCGCCACCGCCGGGCTGGAGGACACCCGCCGGGCGGTGCACGCGCTGCGCGTGGACGCCCCGCCGCTGCCGGACGCCCTCGCCACCCTGGCGGCGGGGGCGGGGGAGAACGGGACCGAGGTGAGCCTGCGCGTGCAGGGGCGTCCCCGGCCGCTGGGGGCCGGGGAGGTGGCGCTGCTGCGCACCGCGCAGGAGGCGGTCGTCAACGCGGGCAAGCACGCTCCCGGCTCACCCGTCGCCGTCGAGCTGACCTACGACGAGACCGGCACCGAGCTCGTCGTCACCGACACCGGGGCCCGCCGGACCGGCACGCTGCGCACGGTCGACGGCGGGTACGGGCTGGCCGGGCTGCGCGAACGCCTCGAACTGGCCGGGGGCTCGCTCGCCGCCGGACCGCACGGGTCGGGCTGGCGCGTCACCGCCCGGGTGCCGGCGTGAGCGGGCCGGTGCGCCAGGATCGGTGCGTGACCGCCCCGGACGTCCTGCGCGTGCTCGTGGCCGACGACCAGACCATCGTCCGCGACGGGCTCGTCGCGCTGCTCGGCCTCCTGCCGGAGTTCGAGGTCGTCGGCACCGCCGGGGACGGGGCGCAGGCCGTCGCGCGCGTGGCGGAACTGGCCCCCGACGTCGTCCTCATGGACCTCGGGATGCCCGGCGTCGACGGCGTCGAGGCCACCCGGCGGCTGGCCGCCGAGCACCCGGACACGGCCGTCGTCGTCCTCACCACCTACGCCGACGACGCCTCGATCCTCGGTGCGCTGCAGGCCGGTGCGCGCGGCTACCTCACCAAGAGCGCCGGGCGGGCCGACATCGCCCGCGCGCTGCAGGGGGCGGTCGCACGCCAGGTCGTGCTCGACGCCGACGTGCAGGCCCGGCTGCTGCGGGCCGCGGGCACCCCGGTGCCCCCGCCACCGGTCGAGCTGCCCGACGGCCTCACCGAGCGCGAGGCCGAGGTGCTGCGCCTCATCGCCGCCGGGCGCTCGAACCAGGAGGTCGCGCGCGAGCTCGTCGTGTCCGTCGCGACCGTCAAGACGCACGTCAACCACCTGTTCGCCAAGACCGGCTCGCGCGACCGCGCGCAGGCCGTGGCCTACGCGCACGCGCACGGGCTGGTGCCACGGTCCGGGTGAACGCCCCCTGCGGGGACAGGTCCGGGGTCAGCACCAGCCGCCACGCGGGCGGGTCCGGGGGGTGCGGGCCGGGGTCGACGGCGTGGGTCCGCAGCCACCGCCGCGACCGCGCCTGCTCGGCCCGCCACAGCGCCCGGTGCGCCCGCCACGTCGCGGCGAGCACCGCCGCCGAGGCGGCCGTCCCGAGCGCCGCCCACACCAGTCCCCACACCACCCGTGCAGGCTGGCGGGGCCCGGCCTCGCCCGGGTGAACCCGTCGTGAACGGGGCCGGGCGCTCAGAGGTCGCGGGCGGCGCCCTCGGCGGGCAGGGCGGACAGGAAGCGCGGCGCGCGCAGCCCGCGCCCGGCGAACGCCGCGGCGACAGCCGCCGCGGCCTCCTCGACGCGCCCGGCGGCCACGAGGGCGATCGCCGACCCGCCGAACCCGCCACCGGTCATCCGGGCCCCCAGCGCGCCGTGCGCCCGCGCGGTGTCGACCGTGAGGTCGAGCTCGGTGCACGAGACCTCGTAGTCCTCGCGCAGGGAGTCGTGCGAGGCGTCGAGCAGCGGCCCGACCTCGTCCGTGCGCCCGGCCCGCAGCAGCTCGGCGGTGCGCCGGACCCGGTCGATCTCGGTGACGGCGTGCCGGACCCGGCGGACCAGCACCTCCCCGTCGGGCTCGGCGCCCAGGCGCGCCAGCGCGGCGTCCAGGCCGGCGGGGTCCACGGCACGCAGGTTCGCCACGCCGAGCAGGTCCGCGGCGCGCTCGACGTCGGCGCGGCGCGCGCCGTACTCCCCACCGGCGTGGGAGTGCGCGGCGCGGGTGTCCACCACGAGCAGCGCGAGCCCGGCCCCGGCGAGGTCGAGCGCGACCTGCGTCACCGAGTCGTCGTCGGTGTCGAGCAGGATCGCCCCGCCCTGGCGGCAGCGCAGCGACGCGGCCTGGTCCATGCCGCCGGTGTTCGCGCCCGCGACGACGTTCTCGGCGAGCTGGCAGGCGCTCGCGAGCCCGGCGCGGCCGGTGTCGTCCAGGGGGAGGTCGACGAGTTCTCCGAGCGCCACGGCGACGGCGCACTCCAGCGCCGCCGACGAGGACAGCCCCGACCCGTAGGGGACGTGACCGTCGACGAGGGCGTCGAAACCGCCCGTGAGGGCCAGGCCCTCGAACCCGTTCTGCAGCAGCGCCCACGGCACCCCGGCCACGTAGGCGGCCCAGCCCGCGGGGGACCCGGCGCCGACCTCGGCGAGCGGGACCTGCACCTCGCCCGAACCCTCCTGCAGCGACCGCACCCGCACGAGGCCGTCGGTGCGCGGGCGCAGCGCGACGAACGTGCGGTGCGGCAGGGCCAGCGGCAGGCACAACCCGCCGGTGTAGTCGACGTGCTCACCGATGAGGTTCACCCGGCCCGGGGCCGACCACACGCCCTCGGGGTCGGTGCCGTACGCGGTGCGGAACTCACCGGCCAGCGCCTGCGCGGTCCGCGCGCGGTCGGGGGCGGGGAAGAACTCGGGGCCGGGGGTGCTCATCGGGAAACCTCGCGCAGTCGGGCCGCCACCTTCTCCGGTGTCGTGTCGTTGATCCAGGCCGCCATCGCCGATTCCGACCCGGCGAGGAACTTCACCTTCCCCGGGCCCCGCAGGACGGAGAACACCTGCAGGTGCAGGCGGAACTCCTCCCGTCCCTCGCGGACGGGGGCCTGGAACCAGCCGGCGATGTAGGGCAGCGGGTGCTCGTCGGGGTAGTAGCGGTCCAGGCGGCCCAGCAGGTCGAGGTAGGCGCCGACGAGGTCGGCGCGCTCGGCGTCGGTGAGGGCGGGCAGGTCCGGGACGTCGCGGTGGGGGGCGAGGTGGACCTCGACGGGCCAGCGCGCGGCGGCCGGGACGTAGGCGGTGAAGTGCTCGGTCTCGAGCACGACGCGGTGCCCGGCGCGGCGTTCGGCGTCCAGGACGTCGCGGAACAGGTTGCGGCCCGTGGCCTCCCGGTGTTCGCGGGCCCGGCGCAGCATGGTCCGCGTCTTCGGTGTCACGTACGGGTAGCCGTAGATCTGCCCGTGCGGGTGCGGCAGCGTCACGCCGATCTCGGCGCCGCGGTTCTCGAACACGAACACCTGCTCGACGCCCTCGGTGGCCCCGATCGCCTCGGTGCGGTCGATCCACGCCTCCAGCACGGTCCGGGCGCGGTGCGGGTCGAGCGTGGCGAACGAGCCGTGGGTGTCGGAGGTGAAGCAGACGACCTCGCAGCGCCCGGCCGCGGGACGGGTCGGCCACAGCTCCTCGCCGTCGAGGAACCCGGCCTGCCCACCGATGCGGTTCGAGAACGACGGGAACCGGTTCTCGAACGCGACGACGTCGTAGCTGGAGTCCGCGATCTCGGTGGGGAAACCCCCGGGCACGGTCGGGGCCAGCGGGTCCTGGTCCGGCGGCGGCATGAGGGTGCGGTCGTTGCGGTGGGAGGCCATCGCGATCCAGTCGCCCGTCAGCGGGTCGAACCGGACCTGCGACCCGCCGCGCACGGTCTCCTCCGCCGGCGGCAGCGGCCGGTGGTCGACGGCGTCGCGGACGCGCCCGCCGGACAGCCAGGGTTCGGTGTCGTCGAAGTGGACGAGTTCGCGGCCGTCGGCCATCCGGGTCGAGGTCTTGCGGAACGGGTGCTTCGAGGGTTCGGTCACAGGTGGTCCTCCGGGTCCTGCGGTGGGCTGGTGGTGGCGACGACGAGGTCGCCGACGTGCTCGGCCAGGACGGTGCGGTCCTCGGGGGCCAGGCCGTCGTCGGTGACGAGGACGTCGACGGCGTCCAGCGGGGCGAAGGAGGCCAGGCCGACCACGCCGAGCTTGGAGGCGTCGGCCACGACGACGACGCGGGCCGCGCAGGCCATGAGCGCCCGGTTCGTCTCGGCCTCCAGCAGGTTCGGCGTCGTCAGACCCGCCCGCGGGTCCAGGCCGTGCACGCCGAGGAACAGGACGTCGACGTGCAGGCCGGCGAGCCCGGCGTGTGCGACGGGACCGACGAGCGCGTCGGAGGGGGTGCGGACCCCGCCGGTGAGCACGACGGTGCGTCCGGACCCGGGCTCGTGCAGCACGTCGGCCACGCGGGGGGAGTTCGTCACCACGGTCAGCTCCGGGACCGAGCGCAGCTGCGCGGCGACGGCGGCGGTCGTCGTCCCGGCCGACAGCGCCACGGAGGCCCCGGCGTCGGCGAAGCGCAGCGCCGCCCGGGCCACGGCCTCCTTGGCCGCGGTGCGCAGCGTCGACTTGGCGGCGAAACCGGGTTCCTCGCTGGAGCGCCCGAGCGCGGCGGCACCGCCGTGGACGCGGGCGAGGAGCCCCTGGCGGGACAGCTCGGCGATGTCGCGGCGGACGGTCATCTCCGAGACCCCGAGCCGGTCGACGAGGTCGGCGACGCGGGCGCCGCCGTGGACGCGGACGGCGTCCAGGATCAGCTCCTGCCGCTGGTGGGCGAGCACGGTCCCGAGCATGACCACATCCGGACCCAGAGTCAACCAGAAACGAACAGAACCGCACAGAGGGTGGCGGGCCGGGGTGTGCCCGGCGACTGGCAGGATGGAGTCATGGCGGACGGGACCACCGGGACGACGACAGGGGCGGGCGCAGGGGCGGGGGCGGGGACGCGACCCCGGCTGCTGTCCGGCATGCAGCCCACGTCCGGTTCGCTGCACCTGGGCAACTACCTCGGCGCCCTCACGCAGTGGGTGGCCCTGCAGGACACCCACGAGGCCCTCTACTGCGTCGTGGACCTGCACGCCCTGACGGTCTCCCCGGACCCGGCCGAGCTGCGCGAGCGCACCCGCCGGACCGCCGCGCAGTACGTCGCCGCGGGCATCGACCCCGAGCGCTCGGCCCTGTTCGTCCAGAGCCACGTCCCCGCCCACGCCCAGCTCGCCTGGGTGCTGTCGTGCCTCACCGGCTTCGGCGAGGCCGGCCGGATGACGCAGTTCAAGGACAAGTCGGCCAGGCAGGGCTCGGAGTCCACGACCGTCGGGCTGTTCACCTACCCCGTCCTCATGGCCGCCGACATCCTGCTCTACCAGGCCGCCGAGGTCCCGGTGGGGGAGGACCAGCGCCAGCACCTGGAGCTGACCCGCAACCTCGCCCAGCGCTTCAACTCCCGCTTCGGGCAGACCTTCACCGTGCCCGAGCCGTTCATCCCGAAGGAGACGGCGAAGATCCACGACCTGCAGGACCCGACGGCGAAGATGAGCAAGTCCTCCTCCTCGCCGAACGGCCTCGTCGACGTCATGGACGACCCGAAGGTGACCGCGAAGAAGATCCGCTCGGCCGTCACCGACACCGGCCGCGAGGTGCGCTTCGACCCGGTGGAGAAGGCGGGGGTGTCCAACCTGCTGTCCATCCACTCGGCGCTGTCGGGCCGCTCGATCGCCCAGCTCGAGGCCGACTTCGACGGCCGCGGGTACGGGGACCTCAAGAAGGAGCTGGCCGAGGTCGTCACCGACGCCCTCGCCCCCGTCCGCACCCGCACCCTGGAGCTCATGGCCGACCCCGGCGCCCTGGACGAGCTGCTCGCCCGCGGCGCCGAGCGCGCGAACGAGATCGCCGAGCAGACGCTCGCCACGGTGCACGACCGGGTCGGACTGGTCCGGCGCCGGTGAGCGGGGAACCCTCCGAGCCGCTCCGGACCATCGGCGTCTCCGTCCCCGTCCCGGACCCGCACGCCGCCGAGCTGACGGCGTGGCGGGACGAGTTCGGCGACCCCCTCGCCCACGCGATCCCGCCGCACATCACGTTGCTGCCGCCGTTCCCGCTGGCCCCCGGTGCCCTGCCCGCCGCCCGCGACCACCTCGAGGCGGTGGCCGCCGCCGGGGCCCCCTTCGACGTCCACCTGCGCGGCACCGCGACGTTCCGCCCGGTCTCACCGGTCGTGTTCGTCCAGCTCGCCCGGGGCATCTCCGAGTGCGAGCTGCTGCAGGCCGCCATCCGGACGGGTCCGCTGGCCGCCGAGATCACCTTCCCGTACCACCCGCACGTCACCGTCGCCCACGACGTCGAGGACGCCGCGCTGGACCGCGCCGAACTCGTGTTGCGCGACTGGGAGGCGACCTTCACCGTGAAGGGGTTCAGCCTCTACGAGCACGGCGCCGACGGCGTCTGGCGGCCACGGGAGGACTTCACCTTCCAGCAGTGAGAGGGGAGCCCTCGCAGTGAGTGGCGCCGTCGAGCAGGCCAAGAGCGCGGTCGGCACCGTCCAGCGGTCGATGCCGCTGCGCGCGTACAAGCGGTACGGCCAGGCGAGGGGGAACGTCCTGGCCGGCGGGATCGCCTACTTCGCCTTCTTCTCCCTCATCCCGGCGGTGACGGTGTCGCTGACCGTGCTGGGCCTGGTGATGAACGGTGTCCCGGAGGTCCGGGACTGGGTCGTGCGCAACCTCGTCGACGGCATCAACCAGTACGCGCCCGGGCTGGTGAACCAGGGGCAGCGGCCCGCCGGTCCGGCGGGGGAGAACGCTCAGGGGATCTACGTCGACGAGTTCCTCGGCGGGTCCCAGCTCACCTTCACCCTCATCGTCTCCCTGGCCACCGGGCTGTTCACCGGCCTGGGCTGGGTCGACGGTCTGCGTCAGGGGGTGCGGGCGGTGTTCGGTGAGGACACCGACGCCGGGAACTTCCTCCTCGTCCGGCTGCGCGACCTCCTCGGCATGGTGATCATCGGCTTCGGCGTCCTCCTCTCGGCCGTCGCGCTGGTCGCCACGAACGCGGCGGGGGACTTCGTGCTCGACCTGCTCGGCTTCGAGCCGTCCACGTGGTCGTCGTGGACCCTGCGGGTCCTGGGGATCGTCGTCTCCCTGGCCATCGACACCGCGACCTTCCTGGCCGTCTTCCGGTTCCTGCCGGGGGCGGACGTGCCGGTGCGCGACCTCATCCAGGGAGCCGTGCTCGGGGGCATCGGCATCGGACTGCTCAAGCAGTTCGGCACGACGATCGCCCGGCGCAGCGCCGACGGCAACCCGGTCCTGGGCTCCGCCGTCACCCTCGTCGTGCTGCTGGTCCTCATGAACCTCATCGCCCGCCTGGCCCTGCTGGCCGCGGCGTGGGCGGCGACCCGGGCCGAGGAGCACGGGTCCCTGAACCCCGACCTCATGGCACAGGCGCGGCTGACGGTGCCGCTGGGGCCGGAGGCGCCCGACGGCTTCGCGGTCCCCGAGCGCCGGCGGCGGGCCCCGTTCGTCTCGGGGCTGGTGGTCGGGGCGGTCTCGGCGGCCGCGCTGCGGCGGGTGGGCCGCCGCTGACGTGCGGGTGGCAGGATCGGTCTCGTGGTGACCCCGTGGTGATGTCGAAGCCGGTCAGCTGGTTCCTCGTGGCGTTCGGTGTGTGGAGCTGGTTCATCTGGCCCAACTTCCTGCGCAACATCTGGTCCGACCCCCGCTCGTTCGACGACGGGCCGCAGGCCTTCTTCCTCGTCCACCTCGTCCTCGTGGTGGTCAGCCTGGTCTTCGGCACCGCCATCGCGGTCATCGGTGTCCGGGGGGTGCGCGGGGCCCGGCGGCGCTCCCGCTGAGGCGCTCCGCGGCGCCGTTGCGGGTCCCGTCCGGGCCGTGTGCGGGACGGGGGAGATCCACACTTGCGCCGAGGCACCGTGGGCGGTTGGGTGGGGGTCACCGCGCCGGCGCCGGAGCCGGCGCCGCGAGAGGGAGCTGCGTCCGTGACCACGACCGACACGTCCCACGGCAACCGTGCCGTCGCTTACCTCGGCCCCAGCCAGGTCGAGGTGCAGACCATCGACTACCCCACCTTCGAGCTGAAGGACGGACCCGGGGTCAACCCCGCCAACGTCGGCCGCAAGGTCGAGCACGGCGTCATCCTCAAGCTGGTCGCCACCAACATCTGCGGTTCGGACCAGCACATGGTCCGCGGCCGCACCACGGCCCCGCCGAACCTGGTGCTGGGTCACGAGATCACCGGCGAGATCGTCGAGGTCGGCCGGGACGTGGAGTTCCTGAAGGTCGGCGACCTCGTGTCGGTGCCCTTCAACATCGCCTGCGGCCGCTGCCGGAACTGCAAGGAGCGCAAGACCGGCATCTGCCTGAACGTCAACCCCGACCGCCCCGGGTCCGCCTACGGGTACGTCGACATGGGTGGCTGGGTCGGTGGGCAGGCCGAGTACGTCCTCGTGCCGTACGCGGACTTCAACTGCCTGAAGTTCCCGGACAAGGACCAGGCGATGGAGAAGATCCTCGACCTGACCATGCTGTCGGACATCTTCCCGACGGGTTTCCACGGCGCGGTGACGGCGGGCGTGGGCGTCGGGTCCACGGTCTACGTCGCCGGGGCCGGTCCGGTCGGGCTCGCCGCGGCCGTCGGGGCGCAGCTGCTGGGGGCGGCCGTGGTCATCGTCGGTGACCTCAACGCCGAGCGGCTCGAGCGCGCCCGCAGCTTCGGCTGCGAGACGGTCGACGTGTCCAAGGGCGACCCGCGCGACCAGGTCGAGCAGATCCTCGGCGTACCCGAGGTGGACTGCGGCATCGACGCGGTCGGGTTCGAGGCCCGCGGGCACGGGTCCGGGTCGGCGACCGAGGCCCCGGCGACGGTGCTGAACTCGCTCATGGAACTGACCACGGCCGGTGGCGCGCTGGGCATCCCGGGCCTGTACGTGACCGGCGACCCCGGCGGGGTCGACGAGGCCGCCAAGAAGGGGTCGCTGTCGCTGGACCTGGGGACCGGGTGGGCGAAGTCGCTGTCCTTCACCACGGGGCAGTGCCCGGTGATGAAGTACCACCGCGGGCTGATGATGGCGATCCTGCACGACAGGGTGCAGATCGCCAAGGCCGTGGGTGCGACGCCGATCTCGCTGGACGAGGCGCCGGACGCCTACGCCAAGTTCGACGCCGGGGCGCCGCAGAAGTTCGTCATCGACCCCCACGGCATGATCAAGCGCTAACAATCTGTCCAGAACCAGTGCTGTGAACTAGGCAGACTGCCCATCGTCGACGCGCTACGGTGAGACTCCGCAGTGCGTCGACGATGGGAGCTGCTCGTGTCCTCGGTGTTCCTCGACTCCTCGGCCGCCGTGCCGACCGTCCGTGAGCTGGCCGCCCCCGAACGGGCCGCGCTGGCCGCCCTGGGGGCCCGCCTCACCGCCGACCCCGTCACGCAGGCCGACGACTTCGGCCGCCAGGCCCGGGTGCTGGCGCGGGAACTGCCCGCCGAGGTGGCCGAGACGCTGTGGGCCTTCGAGGAGCGCGGATCGGACTCCGGCGTCCTCGTCCTGCGCGGTCTGGAGGTGGGCGACCTGCCCCCCACCCCGCCGGACAACACCGGCGGTCTCGGGGGCCGGACCCTGCTCGCCCGGCAGCAGGCCGTCGTCAGCCACGCCCTGGGGCACATGGTCGGCTACGCCGCCGAGGGCCACGGGCACCTGCTGCAGGACATGGTCCCCAACGCCAGGCTCGCCGCGACCCAGCAGTCGCAGGGTTCCCGGGTCGAGCTGGAGGCCCACACCGAGCAGTGCTTCTCCGACCTGCGCCCGGACTACGTCGTCCTCGGGTGCCTGCGCGGGGACGCCGACGCCGCCACCTACGCCTTCCGCGCCCTGGACCTGCTGCGACACGTCGACCCCACCGACGTCCTGGAACTGTTCCGGCCGTTGTGGACGACCCTCGTGGACGAGTCCTTCGCCGACTTCCTCGACACCCGCGAGGTCCGCGGCCCGTTCTCCATGCTGTCCGGCGACGTCGACGACCCCACGATGCTCGTCGACCAGGACCTCATGCACGGCATCACCCGGCACGCCCAGGCCCTGCTGGAGCGGGTGCTGGAGATCTACGTCGCCCACCGCCACGCCGTCGTGCTCCAGCCCGGTGACGTGCTGCTGCTGGACAACCTGCGCGCCATGCACGGCCGGTCCCCGTTCGCCCCCCGCTTCGACGGGACCGACCGGTTCATCAGCCGCGGGTTCGTCGTCCGCGACCTGCGCCGCTCGCGCTTCGCCCGCCCCGGCGGCGGGCGGGTCGTGCAGGCCAGCTTCTCCTGACGCCCGGCCCCGCTCCCGGGCGCCTCGCTGCGCTCGGGGTGGGGCCTCGTTGCCTCCCCGAGGTCGATCATCGACCGCGGGGAGGCAACGAGGTCTTCCGGTGTCCGCGGGGAGGCAACGGGGCGTCCTGGTGGCCGCGGGGAGGCAACGGGGCGTCCTGGTGGCCGCGGGGAGGCAACGGGGCGTTCCCGGGGGAGGGTCAGCGGCGGCGGCGGTGGCCGCGGGCGGTCCAGCCGAGGTAGCCCGTCAGCGCGCCGAGGGCGGCGACCCCGACGGCGGCGACCTTCGTCTCGTACGGCTTCAACCGTTCCGGGTCGGTCGAGCCGAGCGTGGCCAGGGCCTCGATGCCGGCGGAGACGACCAGGCCCACGACGAGACGGTTGCCGATCCGCTCCAGGCGCGCCACGAGGGGGTCCAGCTCGTCGGTGCGCAGCGAGACGGAGATGCCGTCGCGGTCCAGGACGTCGAGCACCCGCCCGAGCTGACCGGGCAGCTCCACCCCGAGCTGGGCCACGTCCAGCCCGGCCTGCCGCACCCGCTTGGCGAGCACGATCGGGTCGAAGTGCCGCGCGACCAGCCGCCGGGCGTAGGGGCCGAGGATGCGGCCGAGGCGGAACTCCGGGTCCAGGCTCGCCCCGAGCCCCTCGGTCATGACGATCATCTTCATGACGAGCGCCAGGTTGCGGGGCAGGGCCAGGTGGTGCCGGCGCAGGATCTCCAGCACGTCGCGGACGATGTCACCGACCTTGATGCGTCCCAGCGGCAGACCCTCGTACGTGCGCAGCAGGTGCGCGCAGTCGGCCGTCAGGCGCACCCGGTCCACGCGGTGCTCGGTGACGCCGATCGTCGCGAACGCCGCCGCGATCCGGGCGGGGTCGCGACGGTCGAACGCGGCCAGCAGCATCGCCAGGTGCTCGCGAGAACGCTCGTCGACCTCCCCGACCATCCCGTAGTCGAGCAGCCCGATGCGGCCCGAGGGCTCGATGAGGAAGTTGCCCGGGTGCGGGTCGGCGTGGAAGAACCCGTGCTCGAAGACCATGTCGGCCAGCAGGCGGGTCGCGCGCGCGGCCAGGGCGGACCGGTCGATCCCGTGCTCGGCGAGCCCGGCCTCGTCGCTGATCTTCACCCCGTGCAGCCGTTCCAGCGTGATGACCCGCGACGTCGTCGTCTCCCAGTACACGGTGGGGACCCGGATGTCGGGGTCACCGTGGAAGTTGCGGGCGAACCGTTCGGCGTTGTGCCCCTCGGACAGGTAGTCCAGCTCGGCCCGCAGGGTGTCCGCGAAGTCCGTCGCCAGGCCCACGACGTCGTAGTCGGCCGCCACCGACCAGCGGCGCGAGGCCTGCACGGCCAGGGTGCGCAGGATCTCCAGGTCCCCCTCGACCTCCTCGACGACCCCGGGGCGGCGGACCTTCACGACGACCTGCGTGCCGTCCTCGCGCACCGCGGTGTGGGCCTGCCCGATCGAGGCGCTGGCCAGGGGCTCGCGGTTGAAGTGGACGAACAGCTCCTCGGGGTCGGCGCCCAGCTCCTCCTGCACGGCGCTGCGCACGACCTCCCACGGCACCGGGCTCGCGCTGTCCTGCAGCTTCTCCAGCTCGCGCTGGAAGGTGGGGGACAGCAGGTCCGGGCGGGTGGACAGGATCTGGCCGATCTTCACCGCCGTCGGGCCGAGCTCCTCCATGACCAGGCGCACGTGCTCGGCGCGGGTGTGCCGCTCGCGCTCGCGGGGGCGGCCGAACACGTCCCAGTCGGTGCGCACCCACCGTTCGAGCCCGAGGGCGTCGATGAAGTACCCCAGACCGTGCCGGGACAGGATCCGGCTGATCTGCAGGTAACGGTCCTGGTGGCGCACGCTGTCTCCCTGCGGGTTGGCCTGTCGGCACTCTACGCAGCGCCGTGCGCCGCGACGTCAGGGGCGGGTGAGGCGGTGCACGCTCACGGCTGCCGGCCCCTCGTGCGGCACGGGCCGCACCGACCACGTGCGGGCGGCACCGTCGAGGAACTCCGGGGTGGGCAGCCGGCCGGGGTCCGCGACGAGCGCCCGGCCCCCCGGGGCCACGAGCGCGGGCAGGGCCGCGAGGATCGGGGCGACGTTGCGGCGCTCGTAGAGGACGTCGGCCGCGAGCACGACGTCGAACGGCGGGGCCAGGGGAGCGGGGTCGTCCGTCCAGCTCCACCGCTGCGCCCGCACGCTCGCGCCGTTGCGGACGGCGTTCTCCCGCAGCAGGTCCACGGAGTCCGGCGCCCAGTCCGCGGCCGTCACGTCGTGCCCGGCCAGCGCCGCGCACAGCGACGGGACCCCCAGCCCGGCACCGAGCTCCAGCACCCGCAGCGGCCCGCCGGAGAGCTCCCCGGGCAGCACGTCGGCCAGGACGAGGGCGCTGGGCCACAGCTCGGCCCAGTAGGGGACGAACTCGTCGTGGGCGAAGGCCTCCTCGGTGAACAGCGCCTCGAGGTCGCGGGGCATCTTGAGCGAGAGGTGGCGGCCGGCCACCTGCACGTCGCGGTCGACGAGGTCCAGCACCTGTGGATCGTACCGGCCGGCCCGACGCCGATCGGCGATGCTGGCCACGACCGGGGAGGTGGCCACGGCTGCGGAGATGAGCGGCGACGCGGTGAGCGTCCTGCACCGCGAGTGGGTGTTCGAGGAGCTGCTCGCCCTGCCCGACGACGGGTACCGCTGCGAGATCCTGGACGGACAGCTCACCGTGACGCCGTCGCCCTCGGTCCTGCACCAGGACGTGATCGACGACCTGCGCACCGTGCTCCTCGCACGGGTGCCCGAGGAGTGGCGGCTGAAGACCGGCGTCGGGGTGCGGATGCCCCGGCTGGGGCCGGAGCGCTTCGTCGTCCCGGACCTGCTGGGGGTGTCCGGACCGCGACCGGAGCGGTCCGACGAGCCGGAGGCCGTCCGCCTCGTCGATCCGGCGGCCAGGACCCTCACCGCCGAACCCCGCTGACCCGTCGTCGGCTCGGAACGACGGAGGGCCCGACCGCACGTGCGGTCGGGCCCTCCGTCAGCCGTGGGTCAGAGCTTGCGCGAGATGAGCGCCTGCTTGACCTCGGCGATGGCCTTCGTCACCTGGATGCCGCGCGGGCACGCCTCGGAGCAGTTGAAGGTCGTGCGGCAGCGCCACACGCCCTCCTTGTCGTTGAGGATCTCCAGGCGCAGGTCCGAGCCGACGTCGCGGCTGTCGAAGATGAACCGGTGCGCGTTGACGATCGCGGCCGGGCCGAAGTACTGCCCGTCGTTCCAGAACACCGGGCAGCTCGACGTGCACGCGGCGCACAGGATGCACTTGGTGGTGTCGTCGAAGCGCTCGCGGTCGGCCTGGGACTGCACGCGCTCGCGCGTCGGTTCGGCGCCCTTGGTGATGAGGAACGGCATGACCTCGCGGTAGGCCGCGAAGAACGGCTCCATGTCGACGATGAGGTCCTTCTCGACGGGCAGGCCCTTGATGGGTTCCACGACGATCGGCTTCTTGATGTCGAGGTCCTTCAGGAGCGTCTTGCACGCCAGCCGGTTGCGGCCGTTGATGCGCATGGCGTCGGACCCGCAGACCCCGTGGGCGCAGGAACGGCGGAACGAGAGCCGGCCGTCCTGCTCCCACTTCACCTTGTGCAGGGCGTCGAGCACGCGGTCGGTGCCGTGCATCGTCAGCTCGTAGGACTCCCAGTGCGGCTCGGAGTCCTGCTCCGGGTCGTACCGGCGCACCTTGAGCGTGATGGTGAACGACGGGATCTCGCCGGTCCCGCCGGTGCCCTGGCCCTCGCCCGCCGACGGGCGGCCCTGACCGCTGTGGGCGGTCTCGGCCGATTTGGCCGACGCGGCCTCCGCGTTCGTCTCCCGCGGGCTCGTCTCGAACGTCGACATCAGTACTTGCGCTCCATCGGCTGGTAGCGGGTCTGGACGACGGGCTTGAAGTCCAGGCGCGTCGTGTACGACCCGTCGGCGGCGTGCTCGCGGTACACCATCGTGTGCCGCATGTAGTTCACGTCGTCGCGGTTGGGGTAGTCCTCGCGGAAGTGCCCACCACGGGACTCCTTGCGCTCCAGCGCACCCAGGCACATGGACTCGGCCAGGTCGAGCAGGAACCCGAGCTCCAGGCCCTCGAGCAAGTCGAGGTTGAACCGCTTGCCCTTGTCCTGCACCGAGGCGCGGGCGTAGCGCTCCTTGAGCCGGTCGATGTCGGTGAGCGCCTGCTTCAGCGTCGCCTCGGTGCGGAACACCTGGGCGTTGGCGTCCATCGTGTCCTGCAGCTCGCGGCGGATGTCGGAGACGCGTTCGCCCTGGGGGCGGTCGCGCAGGTCGGCCATCCAGTTCACGACGTGCTGCTCGGACCCCTCGGGCACGGCGATCCACTCGGCCTTCGTCGCGTACTCGGCCGCGGCGATGCCCGCACGGCGGCCGAACACGTTGATGTCGAGCAGCGAGTTCGTGCCGAGGCGGTTCGAGCCGTGGACCGAGACGCACGCGACCTCACCGGCCGCGTACAGGCCCGGCACGACGCGGGTGTTGTCCTGCAGGACCTCGGTGTCGATGTTCGTCGGCACCCCGCCCATCGCGTAGTGCGCGGTCGGGTACACCGGGACCGGCTCGGTGTAGGGCTCGACGCCGAGGTACGTGCGGGCGAACTCGGTGATGTCGGGCAGCTTGGCGTCGATGTGCGCGGGTTCCAGGTGGGTCAGGTCGAGCAGGACGTAGTCCTTGTTCGGCCCGGCACCGCGGCCCTCGCGCACCTCGTTGGCCATCGAGCGGGCGACGATGTCGCGCGGCGCGAGGTCCTTGATGGTGGGGGCGTAGCGCTCCATGAACCGCTCGCCGTCGGCGTTGCGCAGGATGCCGCCCTCACCGCGCGCGGCCTCGGACAGCAGGATCCCCAGGCCCGCGAGGCCGGTCGGGTGGAACTGGTAGAACTCCATGTCCTCCAGGGGCAGGCCGCGCCGGTAGGCGAGGGCCATGCCGTCCCCGGTGAGGGTGTGGGCGTTCGACGTCGTCTTGTAGACCTTGCCGGCGCCGCCGGTGGCCAGGACGACGGACTTGGCCTGGAAGATGTGGATCTCGCCGGTGGCGAGCTCGTAGGCCACGACGCCCGCGATGCGCTGGTCGCCGGGGGTGCCGATGGACGGCGGGGTCTTCAGGCCGGGCTGGTCGGCCGCGCCCTCGATCTCGGTGCCCGTCTTGGCCTCCGACGTCGGGACCAGGAGCAGGTCGAGCACGTAGAACTCGTTGAAGAACTCCACCTCGTGCTTCACGCACTGCTGGTACAGCGTCTGCAGGATCATGTGACCCGTGCGGTCGGCGGCGAAGCAGCTGCGGCGCACCGGGGACTTGCCGTGGTCGCGGGTGTGCCCGCCGAACCGGCGCTGGTCGATCTTGCCCTCGGGGGTGCGGTTGAACGGCAGCCCCATCTTCTCCAGGTCCAGGACCGCGTCGATGGCCTCCTTGCACATCACCTCGGCGGCGTCCTGGTCGACGAGGTAGTCACCGCCCTTGACGGTGTCGAAGGTGTGCCACTCCCAGTTGTCCTCCTCGACGTTGGCCAGCGCGGCGCACATGCCGCCCTGGGCCGCACCGGTGTGCGAGCGCGTCGGGTAGAGCTTGGTGAGCACCGCGGTGCGGGCGCGCTGGCCGGACTCCAGGGCCGCGCGCATCCCGGCGCCGCCGGCCCCGACGATGACGACGTCGAACTGGTGGGTCTGCATGGTGTGGTCTCCCGCCTCGTCGATCCGGTCAGTTCGTGATGCTGGGGACGTTCGCGCTGCCGGCCCGGCAGATCTCCAGGGTGGAGTTCGGGTCGGCGCAGGGGTCGAACGTGAAGATGACGAGGGTGCCGACGACGAGGACGATGACCGTCGCGACGTAGAGCGCCATCTTGAGCCAGAAGCGGGTCGCGTCCCGCTCGGCGTAGTCGTTGATGACGGTGCGCACGCCGTTGGTGCCGTGCAGCTGGGCGAGCCACAGCATCAGCAGATCCCACGTCTGCCAGAACGGGCTGGCCCACTTGCCGGCGACGAAGCTCCAGTCGATCTGGTGGATCCCCTCGCCCGTCATGAGGTTGACGAACAGGTGCCCGAAGACCAGGACGATGAGGAGCAGGCCGGACATGCGCATGAACAGCCAGCCGTAGAGCTCCCAGTTGGTCCGGGTCGGCTTGTTGCGCTTGTACGGCGAACGCGGGGTTTCCAGGGCCGGGGCGTAGCTGCCGCCGGGGGTCTGATCGGTGCTCACGGCGCGTCGCCCCTCAGTGCGTGAAGACGTTGGTCAGGTGACGGACGAGGAAGGGCACCATGAGGACGACCCACAGGCCGACGACGCCCCAGAACAGCTTGCGCTGGTGCTTGGTCCCGCCGGACCAGAAGTCGACGAGGATGATCCGGACGCCGTTGAGCGCGTGGAAGACCACGGCACCGACGAGACCGGCCTCGCCCAGACCCATGACGGGGTTCTTGTACTGCCCGATGACGCCGTTGTAGACCTCGGGCGACACGCGCACCGTGGCGGTGTCCAGGACGTGCACGAAGAGGAAGAAGAAGATCAGCACCCCGGAGATGCGGTGCATGACCCACGACCACATGCCCTCGCGGCCGCGGTACAGCGTGCCGGCTGGTCGTCCGGTCTTCGACTTCCCGACGGGCGCGCCCTGTCCGGGTGGGGTCAGGCTCGTGGCCACCGACGTCCTCCTCGAGTGCTCCGCGACGCCGGGTCCACCCGGGCTCCGGCGCTCAGGCGGCGGCGTCGTCACCACTGTAGGCGCGCGGGCAGGGGGGAGCGGCCCCACGGCCGTGGTCGTGTGGCTTTTGTGATGAAGGACTCACGGTGGTGCGTTCGGAACTGAGGTGCAGATCACGCAGGTCAGGCTCACCTACCTTGGAGCACGCGGACGGCCCGGCGCAACCGGCGGCACCGGGTCGGAGCAACGGGCCCGCGCCCCCTGCTCCGTCCGGGCGACCGCACCCGGACGACCCGCCGTCACGGCGCGTGCCCACCGGTAGGTTCCGGGTCATGACTGACGGGGGACAGCTCAGCAGCAGCACCGGACCGGGGTCGTGGGCCTCCTCCACGCCCTGGTCGGTCGACGACCTCGAGGACGCCCAGATCGACCTGTCCGACTTCCACGCCGTCGTGCCCGCCGGGGGAGCCGGCACCCGGTTGTGGCCGCTGTCGCGCAGCGACCGCCCCAAGTTCCTCCTGGACCTGACCGGTCGCGGTCGCACGCTCCTGCAGCAGACGTGGGACCGGCTGCTGCCGCTGGCCGACGCCGACCGCCTGCTCGTGGTGACCGGCCGCTCGCACGCCGACGCCGTCGCCGAGCAGCTCCCGGACCTGCCCGAGGCGAACATCCTGCGCGAGCCCGCCCGCCGCGACTCCGCCGCCGCGATCGGCCTGGCCGCCGCCGTCCTGGTGCGCCGCAACCCCGACGCCGTCCTCGGCTCCTTCGCCGCCGACCACGTCATCTCCGGGCGCGACGACTTCGAGAGCTCGGTGGAGGAGGCCGTCGTCACCGCCCGCCGCGGCTTCGTCGTCACCATCGGCATCGCCCCGTCCCACCCGGCCACCGGCTTCGGCTACATCCGCCTGGGCAAGCGGCTGCGGCTGCAGGGCGCGCCGAACGCGCGCCGCGTCGTGCAGTTCAAGGAGAAGCCCGACGCCCGCACCGCCTCGGCCTACCTCTCGACGGGGGACTACCGCTGGAACGGCGGGATGTTCGTCACCCGCGCCGACGTCCTGCTCGACCTGCTCGCCACGCACGCCCCGGCCCTGCACGCCGGCCTGCAGCGCATCGCCGACGCCTGGGACACCCCGCAGCGCGAGGCCGTCCTGGAGGAGCAGTGGACCTCGCTGCCGGCCATCGCCATCGACCACGCCGTCGCCGAGCCGGCCGCCGAGGAGGGCCGCGTCGCCGTCGTGCCCGCGACCTTCGGCTGGGACGACGTCGGGGACTTCTCCTCCCTGGCCGAGCTGCTGCCCGCCGACGTCGACCAGCCGAAGGTGCTCGGCGACCCCGACCTCGTCATCACCGAGA
Organism: Kineococcus halophytocola; assembly: GCF_041276425.1. NCBI lineage: Bacteria > Bacillati > Actinomycetota > Actinomycetes > Kineosporiales > Kineosporiaceae > Kineococcus > Kineococcus halophytocola. Next base: position 45,249 of record NZ_JBGFTU010000019.1, read on the forward strand.
GCGTCGCAGGCGGGCTCGTGGTGCCCGGCACGGACCGCGTCGTCGCCCTCCTCGGTGTCGACGACCTCGTCGTCGTCGACACCCCCGACGCGCTCATGGTCACGACGCGGGCGCGGGCCCAGGAGGTCAAGAAGCTCGTCGAGCGGGCGCTGGAGGCCGGGCTCGACGTCGTCTGACCCGCCCGCCGGGGAGGGGTCGTTGACGCGGAGCGCCGAACCTACCGGTGCTCCGCGTCAACGACACCCCACCGAGCCGCCCCCGGAGTCGGGTGAGGTCGGCGGTGGGCGGGCGGCGCGGGTACCGTCGGACGACGTGACGAGCGACACGAGCAGCCCGCGGACCACGACCGGCCCCGGCGGGCTCGGCGAGCGCGTCGCCGACCTCGTCGTCGCCCACGAGCCCACCGCCAGGTCCCTGCGCCGCGAGCTGCACGCCCACCCCGAGCTCGCCCGCGCCGAGCACCGCGCCACGGCCCGGATCGCCGACCTGCTCACCGCCGCGGGCGTCGAGGTCAAGCTGCTCCCGGGCACGGGTCTCATCGCCGACCTCGGGCCCGAGTCCCCGCGCGAGCGCACGCTCGCCCTGCGCGCCGACCTCGACGCCCTGCGCACCCCGGAGTCGACGGGGCTGCCCTACGCCTCGACCGTCCCGGGGGTCGCGCACGCCTGCGGCCACGACGTCCACACCGCCTCGGTCCTGGGCGCCGGTCTCGTCCTGGCCGACCTGGCCCGCACGGGCGACCTGCCGCACCGCGTGCGGCTGCTGTTCCAGCCGGCCGAGGAGGTCATGCCCGGCGGGGCGCTGGACGTCGTGGGTGCCGGTGCGGTGGAGGACGTGGCCGCGATCTACGGCCTGCACTGCGACCCCAGCCTGGACGTCGGCACCGTGGGCCTGAAGGCCGGGCCCATCACGTCGGCCTCCGACCACGTCACCGTCCGGCTGCGGGGGACGGGGGGCCACACGTCCCGGCCGCACCTGGCCGGTGACCTCGTGTTCGCCCTCGGCCAGGTCATCACGCAGCTGCCCGCCGTCCTGGCCCGCCGCGTCGACCCCCGCGCCGGGGTCAACCTCACGTGGGGCGCCGTGCACGCCGGGGACGCCGCCAACGCCGTGCCCGCCGACGGCTTCGCCGCGGGCACGCTGCGCTGCATGGAGACCGCGGCCTGGCAGCACGCCGGGGAGCTGGTCGAGGCCGTCGTGGCCGACCTCGTGCGCCCCTACGCCGTGCGCGCCGAGGTCGACCTCGTGCGGGGGGTGCCGCCGGTCGACAACGACATCCACGCCACGGCGGCCCTGGACGCCGCCGCCCGGGCGGTGCTGGGGGAGTCCGGCGTCCTGCCGACGCGGCAGTCCCTGGGCGGGGAGGACTTCGCCTGGTACCTGCACCACGTGCCCGGGGCCATGGTGCGGCTGGGCACGCGCACCCCCGGCGGGCCCACGTACGACCTGCACCGCGGCGACTTCGCCCCCGACGAGGGGGCGCTGGCCGTGGGGATGGGGGTGCTGGCGCTCACCGCGCTCTCCCCGCGCGCGCTGCCGCAGGCGTGGGGGGTGTCCTGAGCCGGTCCCGCACCGACGGTGATCCGTTCCGGCACCCGGGTGAGGTGACCGGCGCGAAGGTCTCGATCTGGACAACGTGACCGCTCGACGGCACGGACCGCGGGTTTTCGCGCACTACGATGACCGCGCGTTCGCACCTGCCCGAGGTGGGGCCGACGCCACGATGCGATCCACCCCGACCTGGAGGACCTCACCATGACTTCGATCCACCGCCTCGCCCCGGTGGCAGCTGTCGGCGTCGCCGCCCTGCTGCTCGCCTCCTGCGGCGACCGGCCGACCGACACGCAGGGGTCCTCCGGCGGCTCCGAGGGCGGGTCCGGCGACGCGTTCAAGGCCTGCATGGTGCTGGACACCGGCGGCGTCGACGACCGCTCGTTCAACCAGTCCTCCTACGCCGGCTTCGAGGCCGCCAAGGAGGAGAACCCGAACATCGACATCTCCTACATCGCCTCCAACAGCGACGCCGACTACGTCCCGAACCTGCAGGCCGAGGTCGGCAAGGGCTGCGGCACCATCGTCGCCGTCGGTGGGCTCATGTCCGACGCGGTGAAGGAGGTCGCGGAGCAGAACCCCGACCAGGACTTCGCCGAGATCGACTCCGCGCCCGTGGCCGACAACGTCTACGGCTTCGAGTACAACACCGTCGAGGGCGGCTTCCTCGGCGGGTACCTGGCGGCCGGGATGACCGAGACCGGGACCGTCGGCACCTGGGGCGGGCTGAACATCCCGCCGGTGACGATCTACATGGACGGCTTCTGGGAGGGCGTCCAGTACTACAACCAGCAGAAGGGCACGAACGTCAGGGTCATCGGCTGGGACGAGAACAACCCCAGCGGCGGCACCTTCTCGAACTCCTTCACCGACCAGGCGGCCGGCCGGTCGATCACCGAGACCCTGGCCTCCCAGGGTGCCGACATCGTCATGCCGGTGGCCGGGCAGTCCGGCCTGGGCGCGGGGGCAGCGGCCCAGGCCGCCGGTGGTTCGCTGAACCTCGTCTGGGTCGACACCGACGGCTGCGTCAGCGCCGCGGACTACTGCGACTACTTCATCTCCTCGGTGACGAAGAACCTCACCGACGCCGTGAAGGAGTACGTCCTCGACGCCGCCGAGGGGAACGTCCCCACGGGTGCCTACGTCGGCACGCTGGAGAACGACGGCACCGGCCTGGCACCGTTCAACCAGTGGGACGACCGGGTCCCGGCCGAGCTGAAGACCGAGCTCGACACGGTCAAGCAGGGCATCGTCGACGGCTCGATCGAGATCACCTCGCCCAACGCGATCAAGGCCGGCTGACCGCCCGGCCGCACGACAGCCCAGGACCGACGGACGACGGCGACGAGGGGAACGACCCGCAGGTGCAACTGGAACTCAAGGGCATCACGAAGCGCTTCGGGCCCCTCGTCGCCAACGACTCCATCGACCTCGTCGTCCGCGAGGGCGAGATCCACGCCCTCCTGGGCGAGAACGGCGCCGGCAAGAGCACGCTGATGAACGTGCTCTACGGCCTGTACACCCCCGACGAGGGGCAGATCCTCGTCGACGGTGAACCCGTGGAGTTCTCCTCCCCGGGGGACGCGATGGCCGCCGGGATCGGCATGGTGCACCAGCACTTCATGCTGGTCCCGACGTTCACCGCCACCGAGAACATCGTCCTGGGGGCCGAACTCACCTCCGGCGGCGGGTTCCTGGACCGTCGCCGGGCCCGGCAGCGCGTGGAGGAGACGTCGCAGCGGTTCGGCCTGGCCATCCCGGCCGACACCCTCGTCGCCGACCTCGCCGTCGGCGTCCAGCAGCGCGTGGAGATCGTCAAGGCGCTGCTGCGCGACGCCAGGGTCCTCGTCCTGGACGAGCCGACGGCGGTGCTCACCCCCGCCGAGACCGACGACCTCATGCGCGTCATGCGCGAACTGGCCGACGCCGGGACGTCGATCGTCTTCATCACCCACAAGCTGCGCGAGGTCAAGGCCGTCGCCGACCGCATCACCGTCATCCGTCGCGGCAAGGTCGTGGGGGAGGCCTCCCCGCAGGCCTCGCCCGAGGAGCTGGCCGCCCTCATGGTCGGGCGCGACGTCCGGTTGCGGGTGGAGAAGGCGGACGCCGAACCCGGTGCAGCCGTCCTGCAGATGGCCGGCGTGCGGGTCGTGGACCCCTCCGGTGCCGTCCTGCTGGACGACGTCGACCTGCAGGTGCGGGCCGGCGAGGTCCTGGCCGTCGCCGGGGTCGACGGCAACGGCCAGACCGAGCTCACCCGCAGCATCGTCGGCCTGCAACCCGTCGACGCCGGCACCGTGACGGTCTCCGGCACCGACGTCACGGGACGGCCCATCGCCGAGGTGCTGGCCCTCGGGGTCGGGTACGTCCCCGAGGACCGGCTGCACGACGGCCTCGTGGGGTCGTTCAGCATCGCCGAGAACCTCGTGCTCGACCTCGTGGACTCACCCGCCTTCGCCAGCGGCCCGTCGGTCAACCGGGAGGCCGTGCGGCGCAACGCCGCCGAGCGCATCGCCGAGTTCGACATCCGCACCCCCTCCGCGCAGGCGGCCGCCTCGACGCTGTCGGGCGGCAACCAGCAGAAGGTCGTGCTGGCCCGGGAGATGACGCGCTCGCTCGACCTGCTCGTCGTCGCCCAGCCCACCCGCGGTGTCGACGTCGGCAGCCAGGAGTTCGTGCACCAGCGGATCGTGGCCGAACGCGACCGCGGTGCGGCCGTGCTGCTGGTGTCCACCGAGCTCGACGAGGTGCGGGCGCTGGCCGACCGCATCGTCGTGATGTACCGCGGCCGGATCGCCGGTGAGGTCGGCCCGGACGCGACGCAGGAAGAACTCGGCCTGCTCATGGCGGGCGCCACCCCCGGGAAGGACGACGCGTGAGTTCCCCCTCGCTGGAGAAGGACCGCCAGGAGGCCGCGCCGCGGCGCCGCCGCCTCTACTGGGGCGGCAGCTGGCTGGTGACGGTGTTCGCCGTCGTGGGCGCGCTGCTCGTCGGCGCGGTGCTCATCGTCATCGGCGACCAGCCGTCCCGGCAGAGCGCTGGGTACTTCTTCTCCTACCCGCAGGACTTCCTGCTCAACGTCTGGTACTCCGTGCGCGACGCCTACCTGGCGCTGCTGCAGGGGGCCGTCTACAACCCGAACTTCACCGGGACCGCCGCGCTGCGGCCGATCTCGGAGACGCTCGTCAACGCCACGCCGCTCATCCTCGCCGGGCTCGCCGTCGCGCTGTCGTTCCGGGTCGGGTTGTTCAACATCGGCGCCCAGGGGCAGATCATCGTCGGCGCGATCGCGGCCGCCTGGGTGGGTTTCGCGATCGACCTGCCCGTCGTGCTGCACCTGCTCGCCGCGCTGGTGGCCGGGGTCGCCGGCGGGGTCGTGTGGGGCGGGGTCGTCGGCCTGCTGAAGGCCCGCACCGGGGCCCACGAGGTCATCACGACGATCATGCTGAACTACGTCGCGATCAACCTGCTGACCTTCCTGCTGAGCGTGCGCGGTTTCCAGCGCGCCCCCTACACGCAGGCCATCTCCGAGCAGGTCGACGGTTCCGCCGTCCTGCCCAAGCTGCTCGGGTCCTCGCTGCGGGTGAACCTCGGCCTGGTCCTGGCGGTCCTGGCCGCCGTCGCGGTCTGGTGGCTGTTCGAGCGGTCCCGCCTCGGGTTCCGGCTGCGCGCCGTGGGCGCCAACCCCGACGCGGCCCGCACCGCCGGGATGGGCGTGGGCCGGTTGCAGGTCGTCTCGATGGCCCTCGCCGGCGGTCTGGCCGGTCTGGCCGGGGCCACCCAGGTCCTCGGCGTCACCGGCAGCGTGACCGGCAGCGTCGCGGGGAACATCGGGTTCGACGCCATCACCGTCGCCCTGCTCGGGCGCAACAACCCCTACGGCGTCATCGCGGCCGGGCTGCTCTTCGGCGGCCTGCGCGCGGGCGCGGTGCAGATGCAGTCCGTGACGGGTGTCCCCGTCGACCTCGTCGGGGTGCTGCAGGCCCTCGTCGTCCTGTTCATCGCGGCTCCCGCGCTCGTGCGGGCCGTGTTCCGGTTGCGCGCCGGCGGTCCCGCCGTCGGTGCGGAGTTGTCGGGAGGGTGGTCCCGGTGAGCGGGTCGGCCAACGCCCAGGTCCCCGCGGCCGTCGTCGACCCCGCGCGCGTGGAGCGACCCGTCGGCCTGCGCAAGCGGGTCGTGACCGGTGCCCTGCTCGTCGTCGTCGGTCTGGTCACCGTCCTGGGCTGGGGCCTGGGCTCCGGCGCCTCCGACGCCACGTTCCGCTTCGGCGGCGGGTCCTCGGTCACGCTGCCGGACCTGACCCTGCCCGGCACGGTCACCCCCGTCGTGCTCGGCGTGGTGGTCGTGCTGCTCGGGGTGTTCCAGATGGCCCGCGGGTTCCGCGCCCGGCGCAGCCCGGTCGTCATCGCCGTGACCCTGGCCTGCTTCGTCCTGGCGTTCCTGTGCTGGGTCATGAGCGGGGCGGACGCGCAGTCGATGGACCTGGTCCGGCTGCTGCAGCAGACGGTGTTCCTGGCGACCCCGCTGATCCTCGGCGCCCTCGCCGGGGTGCTCGGCGAGCGCAGCGGCGTCGTCAACGTCGCCATCGAGGGGCAGATGCTCACCGGCGCCTTCGCCGGTGCGCTCGTGGGGTCGATGGCCGGCACCCTCGGGGCCGGGGTCGTCGGCGCGGTCCTGGCCGGAGCCGTCGTCGGGTGGCTGCTGGCGGTGTTCGCGATCCGCTACCGGGTGAACCAGGTGATCCTGGGGGTCGTCCTGAACGCCGCGGCCCTCGGCTTCACGGGATGGGCGTACAAGGCGCTCATGCAGACCGACACCCAGCGGTACAACTCGCCCGGCGTGCTCTCGCCGATCCGGATCCCCGTGCTCGCCGACATCCCCGTCGTCGGCCCGCTGCTGTTCCAGGCGAACGTCCTCGTCTACGTCATGTACGTGGTGATCGTCGTCCTGCAGGTCGTCCTGTTCCGCACGAAGTGGGGTCTGCGCACGCGGGCCGTGGGCGAGCACCCCAAGGCGGCGGCGACCGTCGGCATCGACGTGCTGCGCGTCCGGTACGTCAACGTCGTCGTCGCCGGGGGGATCGCCGGGCTGGCCGGGGCGTACCTGTCGATCGGCACCATCGGGCCGTTCACCGAGAACATGTCGGCGGGCAAGGGGTTCATCGCGCTGGCCGCCGTCATCTTCGGGCGGTGGAGCCCGCGCGGGGCCGTCGGGGCCTCGCTGCTGTTCGGGTTCTTCGCGGCGCTGCAGACGCTCGTCGGCATCCTGCAGGGCCCGGCCGCGGTCCCCTCCAGCTTCCTGGCGATGCTGCCCTACCTGGCGACGATCCTGGCGGTGGCCGGTTTCGTCGGCCGCGTCCGGCCGCCGGCCGCGAGCGGGGAGGCGTACCCGTGACGGACGGACCCGACGTCGACTGGGCGGGGCTGCGCGCCGCCGCCCGGGCCGCGCTGACCCACTCCTACGCGCCGTACTCCACCTTCCCCGTCGGGGCGGCCGCGCTCGTCGACGACGGTCGCCTGGTCGCCGGCGCGAACGTCGAGAACGCCTCCTACGGCGTCACGCTGTGCGCCGAGTGCACCCTCGTCGGGCAGTTGCAGATGAGCGGCGGCGGGCGGCTGGTCGCGTTCGCCTGCGTCGACGCGGCCGGGAACGTCCTCATGCCGTGCGGGCGCTGCCGCCAGCTCCTGTTCGAGTTCGGCGGACCGGACCTGCTGGTGGACTCCCCGCGCGGCGTCGTGCCCATGACCCAGGTGCTGCCCGACGCGTTCGGGCCGCACGACCTGACCGACCCCGCCCGCAAACCTCCTGGAGAGGCCGTCCCGTGAGCCAGCAGTTCGCCGCCGTCGACGTCATCCGCACCAAGCGCGACCGGGGGGAGCTCTCGGACGCGCAGATCGACTGGGTGATCGACGCCTACACCCGCGGCGAGGTCGCCGAGGAGCAGATGTCGTCGCTGGCGATGGCGGTCCTGCTCAACGGGATGACGCGGCGGGAGGTCTCGCGCTGGACCGCCGCGATGATCGCCTCCGGCGCCCGGCTGGACTTCACCGACCTGCCCCGGCCCAGCGTCGACAAGCACTCCACCGGCGGGGTGGGGGACAAGGTGACGCTGCCGCTGGCCCCGCTCGTGGCGGCCTGCGGGGCGGCCGTCCCGCAGCTGTCCGGCCGCGGGCTCGGTCACACCGGCGGCACGCTCGACAAGCTGGAGGCCATCCCGGGCTGGCGCGCGTCGCTGACGCTGCCGGAGATCCGCGCCCAGCTCACCGACCTCGGCGCCGTCGTCTGCGCCGCCACCGGCGACCTCGCCCCGGCCGACCGGAAGCTCTACGCGCTGCGCGACGTGACCGGCACGGTCGAGGCCATCCCGCTCATCGCCAGCTCGATCATGAGCAAGAAGATCGCCGAGGGCACCAGCGCGCTCGTGCTCGACGTCAAGACCGGGTCGGGCGCGTTCATGACGGAGCTGGAGCAGTCGCTCGAGCTGGCCCGGACGATGGTCGACCTCGGCACCGACGCCGGCGTGAGGACGGTCGCCGTCGTCACCGACATGTCGACCCCGCTGGGCCGCACCGCGGGCAACGCCCTGGAGGTGCGCGAGTCCGTCGAGGTCCTCGCCGGCGGCGGTCCGGCCGACCTCGTCGAGATCACGCTGGTGCTGGCGCGGGAGATGCTCGCCGCGGTGGGCCTGGACGCCGTCGACCCGGCCGACGCCCTCGCCGACGGCCGGGCGATGGACGCCTGGCGGCGGATGATCGCCGCCCAGGGCGGGGACCCGGACGCCCCGCTGCCGGTGGCCCGGCACACCCACGAGGTGCTCGCCCCCGCCGACGGGTTCCTCGACGTCGACGCGATGGCCGTGGGGGTCGCCGCGTGGCGGCTCGGCGCGGGCCGGTCCCGGCGCGAGGAGGCCGTGCAGGCCGGGGCGGGCGTGGAGCTGCACGCGGTGCGCGGGGACGCCGTCCGCGCGGGCCAGCCGGTGATGACGCTGCACACCGACACCCCCGAGCGCTTCGAGTGGGCGCTGCAGGCGCTCGACGGCGGGTTCCCCGTGAGCGCCGAACCGCCCGCCGCGCGGCCCCTGGTGCATCAGCGCGTGACGGCCTGACGTTCCTCCGTCACCCTGGGAGCCGGGCGGGGCGTGCAGGGTCCCCCCGGGACGGACCCTCCGTGATCAAGGAGCGGCCGGCGGGAACCGATGACCAGGGGGGTGAGAGGAGTCCACGTGGTCCAGCCAGAGGTGTCCGCGCCGCGCCGCCTGCGCCGGTGGCACGCCGAGGTCCTGGCCGCCGTCGTCCTGGTCGTCGTCTACCTCCTGCCGCTGCCGGACGCCGTGCGGTCGGCGGGGGTTGGTGTGCTCGGGGTCGCCGCGGTCGTCGTCGCGGCGGCCGCCGTCCGTCGCCGCCGGCCCGGACCGGCGTGGAGCTGGTCGTTCGTGCCGGTGTGCGCGGGGCTGTTCCTCCTGGGCTCGGCGCTGCGGCCGTGGGCCGACGGCCGTCCCGGCCTGGCCGCCTTCGCCCCGGACCCCTTCTCCCTCGTCGGGTACGTGCTGCTGGTCGTGGCCCTGGCGCGGATGGCCCGCGCGCTCGGGGGGTTGCGCCGCGAGGTGGTCTTCGACGTCCTCGTCGCGAGCCTGGCCGGTGCCGCCGCCGCGGTGCAGTTCCTCGTGCTGCCGGTGCTGGACCTGCCCGGGCGCACGGTCCTCGGCTCGGTCCTGGCCGGGCTCTACCCGCTGTTCGACGTCGTCCTGGTGGTCCTGGCCCTCGACCTCATCATGAGCGCCCCGGGGGTCGTGGCGCACCGCTGGTTGTGCGGGGCCGTCGCGTGCCTGCTCGCCGGGGACGTCGGGTACGCCGTCCTGGGGCGGCAGGGGCACTACGTCGCGCCCACCGCCTTCGACGCCCCCTTCCTCCTGGCCTACTTCCTGCTGGTCGTCACCGTCCTGCGCCTGCCGCGGCCGGGGGAGGCCCCCGCACCGCCCGCCCCGACGTTCGACGCGTGGTCGGCCCCGCGGCTCGTCGTGCTGTGCGTGTCGCTGCTGGGGGCCGCCTACCTGGCGAGCGTGCGCACCGACCAGGGGCTCGTGGGGCAGGCCGCCGCGTTCACGCTGCTGTGCGTGATGATCGGTCTCGTCCTGGCCCGGGCCGTGGCCGCCGTCAACGGGCACGCCGCCGCCAAGGCCGTGCTGGAGCACCGCGCCACCCACGACGCCCTCACCGACCTGCCCGGACGCGACGAGTTCGAGCGGCGGGTCCAGGCCCTGCCGGCGGCGCGGACCCCGGGCCCCGACGGCGATCACGACGGCGCCGCCGGCCGCTACGTGCTCTTCGTCGACCTCGACGGCTTCAAGCGCGTCAACGACACCCACGGGCACGTCGCCGGCGACCTGCTGCTGCGCGAGGTGGCCTCCCGGTTGCGCTCGGCGGCCCCCGGGGAGGCGGTGACGGCCCGGCTGGCCGGTGACGAGTTCGTCCTGGCCGTCCCCGGCCCGGCCGCGAGCGCCGTGCGGTGCGCCACGGACCTGCTGGAGGCGCTGCGCCGACCGGTGCGGTTGCCGGTGGGTGAGGTCGTCGTCTCGGCCTCGGTGGGCATCGCCGCCGTCGGTGTGTCCCTGGCCGTGGCGCTGCGCGAGGCGGACCTGGCGATGTACCGGGCGAAGTCGCAGGGCCGCAACCGGCACGTGCTGTGGGACGACGCGCTGCGGCGGGCCATCGGGGACGACGTGGAGTTCGAGCTGGACCTGCGCTGCGCCGTCGCGGAACGGTCCCTGGAGGTGCACTACCAGGCCATCGTCTCGCTGGCCACGGGTGTCCCCCGCGGGGTGGAGGCGCTGCTGCGCTGGGACCACCCGCTGCACGGGCCGATCTCCCCGGCCGTGTTCGTGCCCGTCCTGGAGGAGACCGGCCTGGTGGTGGAGGTCGGGCGGTGGGTCCTGCAGACGGCGCTGGCCGACCTCGCGTCCTGGCGGCGCGACGGGGTCGTCGGGGACGACTTCCTCGTCTCGGTCAACGTCTCCCCGCGCCAGCTGCTCGACCCCGGTTTCCCCGACACCGTGCGCGAGGCGCTGGCCGCGCACGGCCGGGGCGGGGACGCGCTGCTGCTGGAGATCACCGAGTCCTCGATGCTGGAGGAGGACGACCGTACCCTGGACCTGCTGGACCGGTTGCGCCGCCTGGGGGTGGGGCTGGCCGTGGACGACTTCGGGACCGGGTACTCCGCGCTGAGCTACCTGCGCAGCTTCCCCGTGACCCGGGTGAAGGTCGACCGCAGCTTCGTCTCGGGGCTGGGTCGCGACGGCACCGACGCGGCCGTCGTGCGGGCGGTCGTGGCGGTCAGCGAGGCGCTGGGGCTGGCGGTGACCGCCGAGGGCGTGGAGACCGAGGAGCAGCGCGCGGTGCTGGCCGGTCTGGGCGTCGGGCACGGGCAGGGGTGGTTGTGGCACCGGGCCCAGTCCGCGGGGGAGGCCGCCCGGTACCTGCGGGACGCCGGGGCGCGGAACCACCGGCGCGAGGTTCAGGCCGACGCGAAGTCGTAGGCCCAGTACGTCTGCTCGTCGAGCCGTTCCCCGGTCGTCTCGTGGCCGAAGGAGTTCACGATCCGGCCGATGAGCCGGGGCAGGGCCAGCTGCTCGTCGTTGTAGCGGCAGATGTCCAGGCTGGCCACGCCGCGCTGGTCGTGCACGACCCGGCACATGGCCTCCACGAGGGTCACGAACACGCCGCTGCTGCGGTAGGCGGGGTGCACCCCGACGCAGCCGATGTACCAGATGGTTCCCTCGGCGAACTGCCGGGGCCAGCGGTGGGCGTAGTAGTCCTCGGACAACTGGTACACGGTGGACAGGTCGTTGGAGAACGTCGCGAAACCGCAGAGGACGCCGAGGTCGGCGTCCCGCACGACGTACTTGACCACCCGCTCGTCGGCGCAGACCTCGTCGAACTCCTCGCGGGTCATGAGGTGCTGCTGCACGGCCCGCCGGGCCAGTCCCGCGAACGCGAGTTCGTAGACCTTCCAGGCCTGTTCGAGGTCGTCACCGGACAACCGGGACGTCGTCTCCAGGACGGTGCTCGCGCGGGGCATGTCGTCTCCTCCGAGTGGGGTGGGATGACGGGATCCTGCCAGGACGAGTTCACGGTACGTGACGAGAAATGATCTTGACCACTCTTCCGGCGCACCGAGTTTCCCCCGGACAGACGGTCCGGGAACCCGGTGTTCCGGTGGCCGGAAGATCGGTCGCGGGTTCTCCTCCGGGCAGAACCCCGCGGGTCAGCGCGCGCCCAGTTCCACCAGGAGCACCCCGGCGGCGATGAGGGCCAGCCCCAGGACCGTGGTGCGCGTCAGCGGGTCGCCGAACACCGCGCGCGCCACCAGCGCGGTCAGGGCGATCCCGACCGCGGACCACACCCCGTACGCCACGCCGACGGCCATCCCCGCCCGCAGCGCGAGGGACAGGAACCCGAACGAGACGAGGTACCCGGCCGCCACGACCGGCAGCCAACGACGCCGGCGACCACCGTCCGACATCCGCAGCACGGCGGTCGCGGCGACCTCGAACAGCACCGCGCCGGCCAGGAACAGCCAGCTCACGCGTCCTCCCCGGGGTGGCGCGCCCCCAGTTCCACGAGGAGCACCCCACCGACGATGAGCGCGATCCCCGCGCCCGTGACGGGGGTGAGGGGTTCGGCGAACAGGACAGCCCCCGCCAGGGCGGTGAGGGTCACGCCGGTCGCGGCCCGCAGGGCCAGGGTCGCGGTGACCTCGGACAGGACCGCCCCGGCCAGCAGGCCCCCGGTTCTCGCGCGCACCCGCGCACGCTACCGGGGCCGCGGGACCCGCCCGCTGGCCCGAGCCGGGGAACGGTCAGGGCGCCGGTGGTGCGACCCGCCGGGCGGCGAGGACGGCCAGGACGGCCAGCGCCGCGCACAGCGGCAGGGTCCCGGCGAAGGCGGCCCGACCCGAGACGGTGGCCAGGGCCGTGAACGCCAGCCCGGTCAGGGCCATCGCGGTCCCGCCGGCGACCGCGTCGGCGACGGTCAGCGCCGAGGATCCCGACCCCTCCTGGCCGGGCGTGGACCGCTCCAGGACGAGGACCGTCGTGCGGGGGAACCCCAGCCCCATGCCCGCGCCCGCGGCGAACCAGCCGAGCGCGCAGCCCACCGCGGCGGCCACGGCGCCGGGGTCCAGGACGGCGACGCCCGCCTGCGCGGCCACGCCCAGCAGCAGCAGGGCCGTGCCGATCCGCACGGCCCGCTCGTGCGGCAGCCGCGGGCCCAGCCGGCCCTGCACGGCCGAGGCCGACGCCCACGCCACGGCCGCCGCGGTCAGCACGACCCCGGCCAGGCGCAGCGGGACGTCGAACCGCTCGAAGAGCATCCGCGGCAGGTGCACCTCGGCGCTGAAGAACGTGGCGGCGAGCAGGCCCCGCAGCAGGACGACCGCGGGCAGACCGGGCCGCCCGGTGAGCGTGCCGGCGGGCAGCAGCGGACGGACCGCCACGACGAGGACGACCAGGGCGGCGCCCGCCGCGAGCCACCGCCACGGCCCCCCACCGCCCAGGCTGCCGGCCGAGCTGAGGGCCACGACGGCCAGCGACGTGCCCGCTGCGGCGAGGAACCGCCCGCGCGGGAACGGGGCCGGGGAGGTGACGGGGGCCCGCACGCGCAGCAGCGTGGGCAGCACCGCCCCCGCGGCCAGGAGCACGAGCACCAGGACCCCGGAGAACACCCAGTGCCAGCCCCAGGCCGTCGCGACCGACGCGGCGGCGGCGGGCCCGACGATCGAGGGCAGGACCCAGGCGGCGGCGAAGGCGCCGAACACGGCCGGGCGCAGGGCCGGGGGGAAGGCCAGGGCGACGAGGACGTAGAGGGTGACGCTGATCCCGCCCGAGCCCAGGCCCTGCAGGAAGCGGCCCGCCACGAAGACCGGCATGCTCGGCGCCAGGGCCGCGGCGAGCAGGCCCAGGCAGAACACCACGACCGCGGCGAGCAGCGGGCGGGCGGGCCCGCGCCGGTCCGACCAGGCCCCCGCGGCGACCATGCCGACGACGCTGGCGGCCAGGGTCGCGGCGAAGGCCGTCGCGTAGGCGCTGCGGCCGCCGAGGTCGTCGACCACGAGGGGCATCACGGTCGTGACGGCCAGGCTCTCGAACGCCGAGAGGAACACCAGCGCCGTCGTCCCCAGCGTCGTCACCAGGTACCGGGGGGAGAGGATCCCCTCGCGGGTGGGCGTCGGGGTGGGCGTCGGGGTGGGGCGCGCGGCGGCGGCCCGGTCGGTGCTCTGGGTCACGAGTTCACGCTAGGACCTGCAACGCGCTGCAGCTCAACCCCCGGGGGTGCGTGCGACGTCGCGCAGGGCGTCCAGGACGGTCCGCACGCCGCGCCGGGCCAGGGCCTCCGGGCGCAGCAGCGCGTCCACGCGCCGGTTCACCCGCACGTCGGCCAGCGGACGCAGCACCACGTCCGGCCCGGGGCGGCTCGTGCGCGCCGGCACGAGCGCGACCGCGTCACCGGCGGCGACGACGGACGTCGCGACGAAGACCTCGTTGATGCGGTGGACGACGTCCAGCGGGCGGCGCGCGGCGACCGCCACCACGTCCAGGAGACCGGCCAGCGGGAACCCCTCGTGCACGGAGACCCAGCGCTCGGCGGCGACGTCGGCGACCCGCAGCTCCTCCCGCCCGGCCAGGGGGTGCTCGGCCGCCAGCGCCACGTGGAGCGGTTCGAGCAGCAGCGGCACGACCCGCACCCGGCGGGCCGGCCAGGCCGGGGAGGCCTCGGGCCGGTGGGCCACGACCACGTCGTGGTCGGCGACGAGGGCCGGGAAGGCGTCCTGGGCCACGTCCTCGTCGGTGCAGCGCAGCGGCGGGGTGCCGTCCAGGGCGGTGAGCAGCGGGCCGAACCAGGCCAGCGCGGCGGAGTGGAAGGCGCAGACGGACACGGGGGTCCGCGCCGAGTCGAGGTGGTCGCCGACGGCTCGGCGGGCGGCGTCCATGGCGGCCGCGACGTCCACCGCGGCGCTCGCCAGGGCTTCGCCGGCGAGGGTCAGGGCGAGGCGGCGGCCCCGCTTCTGCGTCAGGGGGACCGCGAAGGACCGTTGCAGCGCCGCCAGTTGCTGCGACACCGCGGACGGGGTGACGTGCAGGGCCCGGGCGACGGCGGCCAGGCTGCCCCGCTCGGCGAGCTCGCGCAGCACCCGCAACTGCCGCTCGTCCATGAAGCGATGCTAATGCCCGGGTTCAAGAAGTCGCGCTGGACTGAACTGTTGCACTCGCTGACGCTGGTGGGGTGCGCGATCGACGGGTGGACGCCCTGCTGCTGGGCGTGGCGGTGGTGTGGGGCAGCAGCTACCTCGCGGTCAAGGTGCTGCTCGACAGCGGGCCGGGCACGGAGGCGGTCCTGCCGGTCCTCACGCTGCGCTACACCGGGGCGGCGGTGGCGCTCGCGGTCGTCGTCGTCCTCACCCGGGCCCGCCTCGGCCGGCACGAGCTGGGCTGGGGCCTGGTCCTGGGGTGCTCCCAGGCGGCCGTCCTGCTGCTGGAGACGTTCGGCGTGGCGGGCACGAGCGCGACCAACGCCGGCCTGCTCATCTCCACGACCGTCCTGCTCACCCCGGCCGTCGAGGGCCTGTGGACCCGCTCGTGGCTGCCGCCGTCGTTCTTCGCCGCGGCCCTCGTCGCCGTCGTGGGTGTGGCGCTGCTCGTCGGCGGGGGCGGGTGGCGCACCCCCACGGCCGGTGACCTGCTCGTGCTGGCCGCGGCCGTGGTGCGGGCCTGCCACGTCACGGCGATCGGGCGGGTCACCCGGCGGGTGCCGCTGGACCTGCGCGGGCTGACCCTCGTCCAGACCGTCGTCGGCGCGGTCGCGGGGCTGGCGCTCGCCCCCGGCGCCACGGCGGGTTTCGCGACGTCGGCGAGCCCCGCGCAGTGGGCGGGCATCGCGTACCTGGCCCTGGGGTGCAGCGTCTTCGCCTTCCTCGCGCAGTCCTGGGCGGTGCGCCGGACCTCGGCGGCGCGGGCGAGCCTGCTGCTGGGCACCGAACCGCTGTGGGCGGTGCTGTTCGGCCTCGCCCTCGCCGGTGACGTCCTCGGGCTCACCGGGGTGCTCGGGGCCGTCCTGCTGCTGGGCGCGACGGCGGCCGGTCAGCGCATCGAGCTGCGCGCCGCCGGCCGACCCGCGGCGGGGGAGCGGGGCGCCCCGGAACTGGCAGGATCGGAGCCGTGAGCGAGACGACCCCCACCACCCCGCAGACCACGCTGGAGCGCGTGCGCGCCCTCCCGAAGGTGTCGCTGCACGACCACCTCGACGGCGGCCTGCGCCCGGCGACCATCGTCGAGATCGCGTCCGCGAACGGTCACCGGCTGCCGACGAGCGACCCCGAGGAGCTGCGCGCGTGGTTCCGCGACGCCGCCGACTCCGGCACGCTCGTGCGCTACCTGGAGACGTTCGACCACACCATCGCCGTCATGCAGGACGCCGAGTCGCTGGCCCGCGTCGCCACCGAGGCCGTCCTGGACCTCGCCGCCGACGGCGTCGTGTACGGGGAGCTGCGCTACGCCCCCGAGCAGCACCTGCAGGGCGGGCTGTCCCTGGACGAGGTCGTCGAGGCCGTGGAGGAGGGGATGCGCCGCGGGGAGCAGCAGGCCGCTGCGGCCGGCACGCCCATCCGCGTCGGCACCCTCGTCACCGCGATGCGGCACGCCGACCGCGGCCTGGAGATCGCCGAACTCGCGCTGCGCCACCGCGACGCCGGGGTCGTCGGGTTCGACATCGCCGGCGCCGAGATCGGGTTCGCGCCCTCGGACCACCTCGCCGCGTTCGACCGCCTGCACGCCGAGAACTTCCCGGTGACGATCCACGCCGGGGAGGCGTTCGGGCTGCCGAGCATCGCCGACGCGCTGCACCCCTGCGGCGCCGAGCGCATCGGTCACGGCGTGCGGATCGTCGAGGACGTCAGCGTGCACGAGGGGCACGACGAGCACGGGCTGCCGAACGCCACGCTGGGTCGGCTGGCCACCTGGGTGCGCGACCGCGGGATCGTCCTGGAACTGTGCCCGTCGAGCAACGTGCAGACGGGCGCCGCGACCAGCGTGGCCGAGCACCCGATCACGCTGCTGAAGGACCTGGGGTTCTCCATCAGCGTGAACACCGACAACCGGCTGATGTCGGGCACGTCGCTGTCGCGCGAGTTCGCCCTGCTCGTCGAGGAGGCCGGCTGGAACCTCGCCGACGTCGAGCGGGCGACGATCACCGCCCTGTCCGGGTCCTTCCTGCCCTTCCCCGACCGCGTCGCGCTGGCGAGCGCCGTCATCCGTCCCGCCTTCGCCTGACACCCCCGGGGTCGGCCGGGGCCGGGGCGGTTCAGCGGTAGCGGTCGCGGTTCGCCGTGGCAATCCGCTTCCACTCCCGGCGCCGGTCGGCGGCCAGGCGCGCGTCGGTCCGGCGGGCGAACCACGCCTGCTCCCGTTCGAGCTTGCGCAGGTTCTCCAGCCGGCGCCGGTCGAACACGCCCGCGTCGATCGCGGCGAGGACCGCGCACCCGGGTTCGGAGGTGTGCGAGCAGTCGGAGAACCGGCAGTCCACCGCGATGTCCTCGACGTCGGCGAACGTCCGGTCCAGGGCGCCGCCGAGGTCGGCCACGCCCAGGCTGCGCAGTCCCGGGGTGTCGAGGAGGACGAGGGGTTCGCCCCCACCGGGCACCGGGACGAGTTCCCGCGTCACCGTCGTGTGCCGGCCCTTGCCGTCCACGGACCGGACCGCGCCGACGGCGAACCGCTCCTCCCCGAGCAGGAGGTTGGCCAGGGTCGACTTCCCCGCACCGGACGACCCGAGCAGAACCACGGTGCCGCGCAGGCGGTCTCGCAGTTCCCCGACACCGGCGGGGTCGTCGTGCCGGACCGCGATGACCTCGACCCCGACGGCGTCGGCCCGCACCCGTTCGACGATGCGTTCGAGGTCGTGGGCGGGCGCGAGGTCGCTCTTCGTCAGGGCGACCACGGGATGTGCTCCGGAGTTCCACGCCAGGGCGAGGAACCGTTCGACCCGTCCGTTCGTCGTCCGCGACTCCGCGCCGATCGCCACCACCACGGTGTCGACGTTCGCCGCCAGCACGTGCTCGGCAGAACGTCCCGTGACCGAGGCCCGGGCCAGGACGGTCCGGCGGGGCAGGACCGCGACCGGTGCGGCCCCGTCCGGGGCGTCGAGGCGGAGGGCGACCCAGTCGCCCGTCGCGGGTTCGGGCACGAGACCGCCCGGCGGGACCTGCACCCGCTGCGGGCCCAGCGGGGTCTGCACGTCGCAGGCCCCGCGGTGCACCCGGACCACGCGGGCCGGCAGGAGGTGGGGAGGGTCCTGCTCGCCGAAGCGGGTGATCCCGTGCGCGTGCGACGACGCCTGGAACGTCGCCCAGCGCCGGGCCCAGTCCTCGTCCCAGCCGAGCCGGGTCAGCGGGTCGGCGGGGTTCACCTCGATGGTCACCTCGTCAAGGCTAGGTTCGGGCGCGAACCCCCGGCGAGGGCTTTTCGGGCGCTCAGGGGATGACGACGACGCGGCCGCGGAACGTCCCGGCCTCCCCGTCGGCGTGGACCCCGGCGAGGTCGGCCAGGGGCCGGTGCTGCGAGACGTCGAGGAGGAGTTCGCCGGCGTCGACCCGGCGGACGAGGTCGGCCAGCTGGGCGGTGTCGTTGCGGACGTAGAGCACGGTCCAGCGCACGTCGCGGTCGGTGTCGTCGGTCAGCGGCAGCGGCGGGGCGCTCACGGCGCGCCCGCCCGGTCGCACGAGGTCGGTGAGGCGGCTCAACTGCGCCGGGTCCCCGGAGACGTTGTTGAACAGCAGGTCGACGGGTGCGTCGAGGGCGTCGGCCAGGGACGTGGCGGTGTAGTCGACCACCTCGTCGGCGCCGCGGGCCAGGACGGCATCCCGGCTGCGGGGGCCGGCCGTGGCGATCACGTGCGCGCCGGCGCGCTTGGCGAGCTGCACGGCGAAACCCCCGACCCCACCGCCGGCGCCGTTGACCAGGACGCGCTCGCCGGGCTGGAGGTGGCCGTGGTCGAACAGGCCCTGGAACGCGGTGAGGCCGGCGACCGGCAGGGCGGCCGCGTCGGCCAGCGGGACCGACCGCGGGGCGGGGACGAGCAGGTCGCGGGGGACGACGGCGAACTCCGCCGCCCCGCCGCCGACGGGGACGCCGAGGAAGGCCACGACGTGCTCGTCCGTCTCGGTGCTGTCCGCCACCACGGTTCCCGACACCTCCAGACCGGGCGTGTAGGGCAGGTCCACGGGGATGAGCTCGGTCATCACGCCCGAGCGGATGGCGGCGTCGACGGCGTTGAAGGTGGTGCCGGCGACCCGGACGAGGGCCTCGCCGGGGCCGGGGACGGGCTGGTCGACCTCGGCGACCTGCAGGACGTCGGGGGTTCCGAAGCGGGTGACCTGGACTGCGCGCACGGTGGGCTTCCTCTCGTCAGGTGCTCCGAATTCGAAGCACGCGGGAAGAGTAGAGCTGCTTCGAATTCGACGCAAGTAGTCTGGCGGGGTGGACCGCACCGGACTCAGCGACCAGCAGCTCGCCGCGTACCTCGCGCTCACTGAGGTGGGGAACCTGCTGCAGCAGGCCGTCGCCGACCAGCTGCGCGCCGACGGCGACCTGAGCCCGGTGCAGTTCCAGGTGCTCGCCCTGCTCGCCGCCCCCGGGGCGCCGCAGTACCGCATGACGGACCTGGCCGACCGCATCGTGTTCAGCCGCAGCGGGTTCACCTACCAGGCGGGGCAGCTCGAGAAGCGCGGTCTCATCGCCCGCGAACCGTCCCCGCAGGACGAGCGCAGCACCGTGGTGCGCCTGACCGACGACGGCCGGGCGCTGCTGGCCGACGTCATGCCCGGGCACGTCGAGGTCGTGCGCAGCCTGCTGGTGGAGGCGGTGCCCGGCGGTGACCTGGGGGCGCTGAGCGCGGTCCTCGGCCCGGTGCGCGACCGGTTGCGCCAGGCCCCGCCCCGCTCGGCCCGGCCGCGGCGCCGGCGGGGCTGAGGGCGGCCCGGGTCAGCGGCCGGGGGCGGCCTCGACGAGTCCCCGGGCGCCCTGCCCGACCGCCTCGACCGTCCCGCTGACGACCTGCCGGGCGCGGTCCAGACCGGCGCCGCCGAACTCGCCCGGTCCGCCGAACCCCCCGACGGGGTTCCCGGGCAGCAGCGGCAGGACGAGGGCGAGCACCAGCACGGCGAGCCCGCCGCGCACGACGGCCCCCGCGGCGCGGTCGACGACGCGCAGGTGGACGGCGCCCAGCGCCCGGGACAGCGCGGTGCCGAGCGCGCCGCCGAGGCCCGCGCCGACGACGGCGAGCACGACGACGGCGCCGGCGACGAGGGCGACCTCGTCCCAGCCCGTCTGCGGCCACCGGGCCTCGATCCGGTCGGCGACGGTGAACCCGGCGACCGCCCCGGCACCGAGGCCGAGGAGGGTCAGCACGAGGCGCGAGGCCCCGCGGCGCCAGCCGGAACGGGCGGCCAGGACGACGACGAGCACCGCCAGGGCCAGCACGAGGAGGCCGGCCGGACGCACGTCGCCGGGCAGGTGCGGGGGCAGGGAGGAGATGTCCACGCCAGGACGGTAGGCACGGTGGTGCACTGCGGAACAGCTGTGCGGCAGGAAGTTCAGGGTCGGTTCAGGGTTTCCCCCGACGGGTTCGCGGCGGTCGCGCGAACCGTTCACCGGTCCTGCGCAGCTCCTCCCCGGAACGTCCCGGCGGGCCGCGTCAGGCGGGCCGGACGGCTCCGGTGAACAACGGCCCGACGAGCGCGAGGTCGTCGAGGTCGACCAGGTGCCCGGCGGGCAGCGGGGGCAGGACGCGCGTCCCGGCCTCGGCGCAGGCCAGGCGCAGGCCGGCGTCCCAGTCGCCGGGGGCCGCGCGGGCGTCGAGGAGGGTGACGGTCGTCGCCAGCTCCCGCACGGTGCCCGGGTCGCGGGCCACCACGGTCACGGCCGCGGCGGGGAACTCCGCGGCGACGACGTCGACGAGGGCGCCGACGGCGGCGGAGTCGTGGGCGACGACGCAGCGGGCGCCCGCGGCGAGCGCCGAGCACAGGACGCGGGCCGCGCCGAGGAACTCCTCGGGGGCCAGGACGCCCAGCGGCGGCGGGCGCCGGCCCCCGGCCGCCGCGGGCAGGACGAGGTCGAGCTTGTCGGCCCACCCGGCCCACCGGACGATCGTGTCGATCGAGCCGTCGACCTGCCGCACGGCCTCGGAGATGCGGCAGCGGTGCGCCCGGCGGACCTGCTCGACGAACCGCTGCCGCCCGGCCTCGACCTCGGCCGCCGCGGCCAGCAGCGCCCGTCCGCGCCGGGCGGCGCCGTGGGTGGGGGAGCGGGGCCGGACGGGGCGTTCACCCACGGCACGCGCGCAGCAGGTCGAGGGCGTCGCGGCGCGGGTCCGGCGGGGCGGGCACCTCGGTGCCCAGCTCCCCGCCCCAGACGGTGACCGAGCCGGCACCGGTGAGGTGGGTCAGCGCGTCCTCGGGGGAGCGGATCGAGCGCACCCCCAGGACGGGGCCGGGGGGCGGCCAGGCGCTGTGGCGGCCGACGGTCGCGATCCCCGGCGGTGCCCACCAGCCCCCGGGGGGCAGCCCGGCGGGCAGGCCGGCGGTGGCGTCGAGGACCTCGCGGGCGGCCCGGGCCAGGTGCGGGGTGGGCACGGGGCCCACGGCGGTGGCCCGGTCCAGCGGGTGACCGGTGTGCAGGCGCGAGACCACCGGCCCCACCCGGGCCACGAGCGCGTCCACGACGCTGCGGTGGGCCAGCACGCGGGACCCGCCGGGCCGTTCGTGGGCCCCGCCGATGGCGGCCTCGACCAGGGCCAGCGCCACGGCCTCCAGGTCGGCCCCGGCCAGGACGACGTCCACGTGCGGGGCGTCGGGACGCTGCAGCAGGGGCGTCCCGCGCCCGGCGAGCGCGACCCCCACCGCGCGCAGGTCCTCGGCCGAGCCGTCGGCGCGCACGGCGACGAGGTCGGGGTGGGCCCACAGGGCCGCGTCCGTCGCGGCGTCGGCGCCGGGGGCGGAACGGACGAGCCCGGCGGGCACCCCGGCCTCCTCCAGCAGCCGCACGAACTGCCGCGCGGTCGCGGCGGCCGCGGGTCGGGCCCGCAGCACGACCCCGCAGCCGGTGGCCAGGGCGGCCACGACGGCGCTGAGGGCGTCGGCGGTGCTCGTGCGCCACGTCGTCAGGAGCACCACGACCCCGCCCCCGGGGCGGTGCGCGGCGCCGACGTCCTCGAGCTTGTCGGCCCAGCCGGCGGCGGAGAACGCGGCGGCGTGGGCGGCCGGGGCGTCGAGGGTGAACCCGGCGGCCAGGGGGCGGCCGGTGGTCAGGGCGGCGGTGACGGCCAGGGCCCGGACGTGCCCGGCGAGGACGTCGGAGACGGCGAACAGGAACCGCGCCCGGTCCTGGGCCGAGAGCCAGGCCCAGTCGGTGCGGCTGGTGGTGGCGACGGCGGTGGCGATGTCGCGGGCCAGGTCCGGGCCGGTGTCCTCCACCCGCAGCAGGCATTCGCCCGTCGTGGGGGCCAGCACGTCGAGCAGGTCCCCGGTGGTGGCTGTGGTGGTGGTGGCGGTGGACGTGCCGTCGTGGGGGGTGCCGGGCCCGTCGGCCAGGACGAGGCCGGGGACCTCGTCGGGCAGCGTGGCCGTGCCCGGGACCGGCACGGGCGAGGCGGCCAGGGACTCGGCGGCGGCGGGCAGGTCGAGGGTCGTGACGCGCAGCGGGGACTCCCGCGGGGCAGTCAGACCCACGACAGCATCCGGTAGCGAGGCGCTCACGAAGCGTGAGTCTACTGAGGTTCCTGAGTTCTGAGAGGGCCGTTCGGGGGATGTGACCGGCGCACTGGCAGGGTGGGCCCCGTGGCCGCCTCCCCGCACGAGCACCCGCACGCCCACCCGCACCCGCACACCCACTCCCACGCGCTGCCCGCCGACCCGGTGACGACGCCCGGGGACGACCGCGAGTACGCCTGGTACGCCGGGGACCACCACATCCACACCACGTTCTCCCGCGACGCCATGTACTCCGTCGACGACCAGGTGCGCCGGGGCCGGGCGTGCGGGCTGGACTGGATGGTCATCACCGACCACGGCGGCCCCGACCACGCCAAGCAGTCCGTCGCCCTGCAGACCCCCCTCATCGCCCAGGCCCGCCGCCGCCACGACGTCCTCGTCTTCCAGGGCATGGAGTGGAACATCCCCGGCGCCGAGCACGCGACGTTCATCGCCCCCGAGCACGAGGGCACCCCGGACCTGCTGCAACGCTTCGAGCGGATGTTCGACGGCGACGTCCTGGCGGCCCGGCAGAACCCCGGCGGCCGCCGGCTCATCCGGGACTCCGTCGAGGGCGGACCCGTCGCCGAGCAGCTCGGCCTGGACGCGCTCGCCTGGCTCGTGGAGGAACTGCGCACCGGGGCGGTCGGGGAGGCGCTCGTCCTGTCCAACCACCCCATGCGCACCGGCCGCGTCTCCCCCTCGAAGGTCCGCGGCTGGCGCGACACCGCCCCCGGCGTGTTCGTCGGCTGGGAGGGCGCGCCCGGGCACCAGGCCGCCGCGCTGGCCGCGCCGCTGGGGCGCGGACGGGGCCGCGGCCAGTACGACGAGAGCCCCGGCCGCTGGTCCTTCCCCGGCTACGACCTCGACCAGTACCGCACCTGGGGCGGGTTCGACGCCGCCACCGCGCGGATGGGGGGTCTGTGGGACTCCCTGCTCGCCGAGGGCCTGCCGTGGTGGATCACCGCGAACTCCGACAACCACTTCGACATCGGCGACACCGTCGCCGTCGGCAACCCCTCCGCCGAGCACTACCGCCGCCACGGATCGCGCGGGGAACCCGTGCAGACCGGCGTCGTGCAGCACGGGTACGTCGACTTCGCCCCCGGTCTCTACTCGCGCACCTGCGTCGGGTCCACCACGCGCGACTACCGCTCGGTGATGGCCGCGCTGCGCTCGGGCCGGGTGTTCGTCGTCCACGGGGGGCTCGTGCGCGCGGTGGAGGGGCGGGTGCGCACCGGCCCGGGCCCCGGCGTCACGTTCGGGGCCCGCACCAGCGTCGCCCGCGGCGGGGACGTCGAGGTCGAACTGCGCGTCGACCCCGCCGTCGAACCCAACGGCGGCGGCGAGGTGCCGCGGTCGGCGCGGTGGGACGTCATCGTCGGCACCGTCACCGGCCGCGTCGCCGACACCGACCGCGACCTGTTCGAGGCCCCCGGCACCCGCGTCGTGGAGAGCTTCGAGGTGCCCGCGCACGCGACCGGTCCGCAGGTGTTCCGGACCGTGCTGCGCGGGGTCGCCGACCCGCTCTACGTCCGCTTCCGCGGCAGCGACGGCCGGCACGCCGACGCCGACGGGCACCCCCGCGTCGACCGGATCGGGGACTCCGACCCGTGGGACGACCTGTGGTGCTACACGAACCCGGTGTTCGTCGACGTGGTCTGAGGACGTCCCGGTCGGCGGGGTCCCGCAGGCCCGCCGGGGCGGACCCCGGTCAGGCCGTGGCCGCGCGCACGTCGGCCAGGACGGCGTCCAGGCGCTCGCGGGCCCCGGCCCGCACGACGGTCAGGTCCGTCCCCTCGGGCACGTCGGCCACGACCTCGCAGTAGCACTTCAGCTTCGGTTCGGTGCCGCTGGGGCGCACGACGACGCGGGTCCCGTCGGCGGTGCGGAACCGCAGGCCGTCGGTCGGCGGCAACCCGTCGAGACCGTCGGCGAGGTCCTCGGTCGTCGTCACCGGTGAACCGCCGAGGGCCGCGGGGGGTTCGGCACGCAACCGGGCCATCGTGGCGGGGATGACGGCGAGGTCGTCGACCCGGACGGTGACCGGCGCGGTGAGGTGCACGCCGTCGGTGCGGTCCAGGACGTCCAGGACGTCCAGCAGCGTGCGGCCGGCGGCGAGTTCCCGGCGCACGACCGTGGCCACGAGCAGCGAGGCCGAGATGCCGTCCTTGTCCCGCACGACCTCCGGGGCGACGCAGTAGCCGATGGCCTCCTCGTAGCCGAACGTCAGTCCCGGCACGCGCGCGATCCACTTGAACCCCGTCAGGGCGGAGGCGAACCGGGCGCCCGTGCGGGCCGCGACCCGCCGCAGCGCCTGGGAACTGACGACCGAGCAGGCCAGCACCGCCCCGGGGGTGGCGAGTTCCTGACCCAGCAACCGGCCCAGTTCGTCGCCGGTGAGCTGGCGGAAACCGTCGGGCGTCGGCACGGCGACGCAGCAGCGGTCGGCGTCGGGGTCGACGGCGAGCACGACGTCGGCCCCCACCCGCTGCGCGAGGGCGACGGCCCGGTCCAGCGCGCCGGGTTCCTCGGGGTTGGGGAACGGCACGGTCGGGAACGCGGGGTCGGGGTCGGCCTGCTCGGCGACGGAGTGGACGTCGGTGAAACCGCCGCGGCGCAACGCCTCCAGCAGCACCGGGCCGCCCACCCCGTGCATCGCGGTGACGACGATCCGCGGGGCCCGGCCGGGAGCACCCGCGCCGATCGCCGCGCCGATCGCGGCGAGGTAGTCCGCGACGACGTCGTCGCCGAGCACGGTCCACCCCTCGGCGGCCCGGGGCAGGTCCCGCAGCGGGCCCACGGCGGCGATCTGCTCGGCGATCTCGGCGTCCACGGGCGGGACGATCTGCACCCCGCGGCCCTCCGGACCGCTCGCCCGGCCGCCGAGGTAGACCTTGTACCCGTTGTCGGCCGCGGGGTTGTGGCTCGCGGTGACCATGACCCCCGCGTCGGCGGCCAGGTGGCGGACGGCGAACGCCAGCACCGGCGTCGGCAGCGGCCGCGGCAGCAGCAGCACCTCGCACCCGGCGGCCGTCAGGACGGCGGCGGAGTCGTCGGCGAACTCCCGCGACCCGTTCCGCGCGTCCAGCCCGACGACGACGCGGGGCCGCTCGAACCGCCCGGTCAGCCACGCGCCGAGCCCGGCCGCGGCGCGCTGGACGACGGCGCGGTTCATCCGGTGCTGCCCGGCGCCGACGCGGCCGCGCAGACCGGCCGTCCCGAACTCCAGCGGACCGGAGAACCGGTCCTGCAGCTCGGCCGTCGCGGTGGCCGACCCGGCCCGGGAGGCCTCGAGCAGGGTCTGCAGCTCGGCCCGGTCCCGGTCGTCGGGGTCGTCGGCGATCCACGCCTCGACGAGGGAACCGACCCGGTCGTTCAACGGTGCGTCCACGGGCGCAGCCTACGAGGGGCCGACCGGGCCGCGGTGCGACCATGGGTGGTGTGAGCATCCCCGTCGTGGTCCTGGCCGGGTTCCTCGGCGCCGGCAAGACGACCGTGCTCAACCACCTGCTGCGCTCGGCCGCCGACGTCCGGCTCGGGGTCGTCGTCAACGACTTCGGCGCCGTCGGCGTGGACGCGATGCTCGTCTCCGGCTGGGCCGACAGCACGGTGTCGCTGGAGAACGGGTGCCTGTGCTGCTCCACCGAGGACGGCACGGTCGACGAACTCCTGACCCGGCTCACGGCCCGGCGCGGGCCGGACGCGCTGGACGCCGTCGTCGTGGAGGCCAGCGGCGTCGCCGAACCCGCCGCGATGGTGCGCCAGGTCCTGACCAGCACGGTGCCCGGTGTGCGCTACGGCGGTCTGGTCGTCGTGGTCGACGGGGTCGAGTTCGAGACCGTCCGCCGGCGCCACCGGCAGCTCGACGACCACGTCGCGATGGCCGACGTGGTCATCCTCAGCAAGACCGACCTGCTGGAGGAGGCCGCCGTCGCGCGCGTCACCGCCCGCTGCCGGGAGCTGAACGGGTGGGCGCCCCTCGTCCCCGCCGCGAACGGGTCGCTGGACCCGCGGCTGCTGTTCGAGGCCGGGCCGCCCCGCACCCGTCAGCTCGCGCTGGGGGAGGCGGTGCCCGACGAGGCCGCCCACCTGCACTCCTTCTACGACGCGGTGGAGTTCCGCAGCCCCGACCCCCTGGACCCGCGCCGGTTCACGGCCTTCCTCGACGCCCGGCCCTCGGGGGTGTTCCGCGTCAAGGGACCGGTCCGGTTCGCCGGCGCGGACGAGCGGTACCTGCTGCAGACCGTCGGGGCGGCCGTGCGGTTCACCCGCGGACCGTGGCCGCGGGGGGCGCCGCGCGCGACCGAGCTGGTGCTCGTCGGTGCCGGGCTCGACGCACCCGCCCTGCTCGCGGACCTGCGGGCGTGCGTGCAGACGGCGGGGGAGCCGGTCGACGAGTGGGCGATGATGGCCGTCCTGCGCAGCACCGAGGGCGTCTGAGCCCCACGCGGCACCTCCCGCCACCGCACCCGGGCACCGCCCACCGGTGAGTTCGGCGCCCCGCCGGGGTCGGGAGGGGCAGGGCCGGGGAACGGCCGGCGACGATCGGGGAAAGGACGGGCGTGGTGTCGGAGGTCATCTCTAGGGTCGGGGCCATGACGGGGCACGCGGTGCAGGCACGGGGGCTGGTGAAGCGGTACGGCGACGTCACCGCGGTGGCGGGGGTCGACGTCGACGTCCCCGAGGGGACGGTGCTGGCCCTGCTGGGGCCCAACGGCGCCGGCAAGACGACGACGGTGCGGATGCTCACGACGCTGCTCGTGCCCGACGAGGGGACGGCCACCGTCGCCGGGGTCGACGTCGTGAAGGACCCGCGGGAGGTGCGCCGGCGGATCGGGCTGTCGGGGCAGTACGCGGCCGTGGACGAGAACCTCACCGGGTTCGAGAACCTCGACATGGTCGGGCGGCTGTACCACCTGGGCCGCCGGCGGGCGCGGGAACGGGCCCGGGAGCTGCTGGAGCAGTTCCGCCTCACCGGCGCGGCCGACCGCGTGGCCAAGACGTACTCCGGCGGGATGCGCCGCCGCCTGGACCTGGCCGGGGCCCTCGTCGCGCAGCCGCCCGTGCTGTTCCTCGACGAGCCGACGACGGGGCTGGACCCGCGCTCGCGCAACGACATGTGGGAGCTGCTGACGACGATGGTCAGCGGCGGCACGACGCTGCTGCTGACCACGCAGTACCTGGAGGAGGCCGAACGCCTCGCCGACGACATCGTCGTCATCGACCACGGCCGGGTCATCGCCCGCGGCACGGCCGACGAGCTCAAGACGCAGGTCGGCGGTCAGCGCGTGGAACTGGTCGTCGCCGCCGACCACGAGGTCGCCACGGCCGTGGAGGCCCTGCGGCCGCTGGCCGTGGGCGAGGTGCAGGTCGACCGCCGCGCCCGCCGCGTCACCGTCCCCGTCAGCGGGGGGACGCCCGCCCTGGTCGACGCCCTGCGCCGCCTGGAGCAGGCGGGGGTCGTCCCCCTCGACGCGGGGTTGCGCCGGCCGACGATGGACGACGTCTTCCTCACCCTCACGGGCAAACCGGCGGAGGAACTGGTCACCGAACAGGAAGGGGCGGACGCGTGAGTTCCCTCGGGACGGCCCTGGCCGACGGCTCCGTCGTCGCCAAGCGCAACCTCATCAAGATCAAGCGGATCCCGGACCTGCTGGTCGGGACGCTCATCTCACCCATCATGTTCATCCTGCTGTTCGGGTACGTCTTCGGCGGCGCCATCGAGGTGCCGGGCGGCAACTACCGCGAGTTCCTCGTGCCGGGGATCTTCGCCCAGACCGTCATCTTCGGGGCCACCATCACCGGCGCCGGCCTCGCCGACGACATGCAGAAGGGGATCATCGAGCGGTTCCGGTCGCTGCCCATGGCGCAGTCGGCCGTGCTCGTGGGGCGGACGACCTCCGACATCGCCACCAACGTCATCGTCACCGTCATCATGTCGCTGACCGGGCTGGTCATCGGCTGGCGCATCCGCACGTCGTTCCTCGACGCCGTCGTCGGCTACCTGCTGCTGCTGCTGTTCGCGTACGCGATCTCGTGGTGCATGGCGCTGCTGGGGCTGCTCATCCGGACCCCGGAGGCGTTCAACAACCTGACGTTCATCACGATCTTCCCCATCACCTTCGTGACGAACGCCTTCGTGCCGCTGGAGACGTTCCCTTCGGTGCTGCGCACCGTCGCGGAGTGGAACCCCGTCTCCACGCTGGTCCAGGCCGCCCGCGAGCAGTTCGGCAACGTCCCACCCGGGACCGTCACCGACGCCTGGCCCCTGGCGAACCCGCTGCTCTACACGCTCGCGTGGATCGTCGTCATCCTGCTCGTCTTCATCCCGCTGGCGACCCGCCAGTACCGGCGGGCCGCCGCGCGCTGACCGCGGGGTCAGAGCAGCGGGACGACCCCCGCGAGGAGGTCCGCGCAGCGCCCGGCCGCGTCCCGGCCGGCCTGCAGGACCTCCTCGTGGGACAGCGGCTCGTCCGAGACGCCCGCCGCGAGGTTCGTCACCAGGGAGAACCCGAGGACGCGCATCCCGGCGTGGCGGGCCGCGACGGCCTCCAGCGCGGTCGACATGCCGACGAGGGAGGCGCCGAGCACACCGGCCATCCGCACCTCGGCGGGCGTCTCGTACTGCGGGCCGTGGAACTGGGCGTAGACACCCTCGCGCAGCGAGGGGTCCACCGTCCGGGCCAGGTCCCGCAGCTCGCTCGCGTACAGGTCGGTGAGGTCGACGAACGTCGGCCCCTCCAGCGTCGTGGCGCCGGTGAGGTTGAGGTGGTCGGAGATGAGCACGGGGGAGCCGGGCGCGATCGAGCGGTCCAGCCCGCCGCAGCCGTTGGTCAGCACGACCGTCCGGCAGCCGGCGGCCGCGGCGACCCGGACGCCGTGCGCGACGGCCCGCACCCCGTGGCCCTCGTAGTAGTGGCTGCGCGGCAGGACCAGCGCCCGCAGCGGGTCGGCGCCCTCGCGGGCCACGCGGATCGAGCGGACCGTCCCGCCGTGCCCGACGACGGCGGGGGCGCGGAAGCCCGGCAGCTCCGGGGCGGGCACCTCGGCGACGACCTCACCGAGCCGGTCGGCCGCCGCGGCCCACCCCGAGCCCAGCACGAGGGCGACGTCGTGCCGGTCGGCACCGGTCAGTTCCGCCAGCCGCCTCGCCGCGCGGCCGGCGAGCTCGAAGGGGTCCCCGCCGGCGGCGGGAGCGGCGGGACCGGGACCGGGGGGAGCGTCGTGCATCACGCCGCCCAGCCTAGGGCCCGTCCTCCCGGTCCCCGGCTTCGTGCGCCGCCAGGTCGTCACGGCGCAGACCCGCGCGCGGCACCGCCCCGGAGCGGTGACCGGCCCGGGCCAGGACGTGCGCGGACACCGGTGTGGTGAGCACCTGGAAGACCGCGACCAGCAGCAGGGCGGCGGAGGCGGCGACGCTGCGCAGGTGCAGGGCCGTCCCCAGCAGCACCAGCAGCAACCCCAGCACCTGCGGCTTGCTGCCGGCGTGGATGCGCAGCCACAGGTCGCCGAAGCGCAGCAACCCCACGCCCGCGGTGACGGCGAAGGCGGCGCCGGCGACCACCAGCACGCCCGCGACCACGTCGAGCACGTCGCTCACCGCTCGTCCCCCCCGACGAAGCGGGCCACGGCCACCGAACCGGCGAAACCGAGCAGCGACAGCACCAGCAGCACCGGCAGGTAGACCGTCGAGTCCCGGTCCGCGGCCACGACGGCGAGACCGCAGAGCAGGACCGCGACGAACGAGTCGACGGCGGTGGTCCGGTCCAGCGTCGTCGGACCGCGGACCACGCGGACGGCCACGAGGACCGCGGCCGTGCTCAGGAGCCCCAGGGCGGCCCAGACGAAGACGTCGTTCACGGCTCCTCCTCCTCCTCGCGCGCGGGGAAGGCGCCCCGCACCTTCGCCTCCAGCCCCAGCACCTGCTCGCGGACCCGCTCGGGCACGTCGGCGACGTCGCCGGTGACCGGCACGTGCACGTACAGCGTGGCGCTGGGGACGTCCACGTCCACGGTCAGCGTGCCCGGGACCAGGGTGAGCAGCTGCGCGGTCGTGGTCAGGACTTCGTCGGAACCGTCGCGCAGGCCGACGGCGACGATCGCGCCCGCCGGCGCGGGCCCGGGGCGCACCGACAACCAGGCCATCTCCACGCTGGAGCGGACCAGGTCGACCAGCACGTGCCCCAGGAGCAGCCCCAGCCCGACCGGGGCCAGCCGCCGCCGGGAGGGGATGTCCGGCAGCCGGGCGGAGAACACCAGGGCGGCCACGACGAGGACCCCGCCGACGGCGTTCAGCGGGGTGACCTTCCCCCACAGCGCGAACCAGGTCAGGAGCATCATCAGCGCCGCCAGCGCCCGGGACAGCCTCACGGCGCCCCCCGCCCGTCGTCCACGCCGCCGACGACGACCTGGTAGCGCCGCGCGTCGGAGGTGTCCTGCGCGGCGGTCCGCGCGAGCGAGAGCAACGGACCCCCGGCCAGGGACAGACCCGTGACGAGGACGACCACCGCCGCCGTCGCCGCCGTCATCGCCCGGTGCGCCGGGCGCGGGGCCGCCGGACTCGCCCCCTCGCGGACCGCCGACCCGCCGTTCCAGAACGCCGCGGACCACACCCGGGCGACGGCGTACAGGGTCAGCAGGCTCGTCAGCACCGCCCCGGCCACCAGGGTCCACGCGTCCCACCCGCCGTCCGCGGCCCCGGCCCGCAGCAGGGCGAGCTTGCCGAGGAAACCCGAGAACGGGGGGATGCCCGCCAGGTTCAGGGCCGGCAGCAGGAACAGCACGGCCGTCCCCGGGGCCGCGGCCGCCAACCCGCCCAGCCGGCGCAGCGACGTCGTCCCCGTCCGGTGCTCCAGGAGACCGACCACCAGGAACAGCGCCGTCTGCACCAGGATGTGGTGCACCGCGTAGAAGACGGCCGCGGCCACCCCGGCGGTCGTGCCCAGCGCCACGCCGAACAGCATGTAGCCGATGTGGCTGACCAGCGTGAACGACAGCAGCCGGCGCAGGTCGTCCTGGACCAGGGCGCCGAGGATGCCCACCACGAGCGTGGCCAGGGCGACCGCCATCAGCGGCACCCGCAGCGTGCCGGCGCCGAACAGCAGGTCGTGGGTGCGGATGACGGCGTAGACGCCCACCTTCGTGAGCAGACCCGCGAAGACCGCGGCGACCGGCGCCGCCGCGGCCGGGTAGCTGTCGGGCAGCCAGCCCGAGAGCGGGAACGCCGCGGCCTTGATGCCGAAGGCGACCAGCAGCACCAGCTGCAGAGCGGTCGCCACCGGGGCCGGCAGGGCCGCGATCCGGCCCGGCAGGTCGGCCATCGCGACCGTCCCGGTCGCCGCGTAGACCAGCCCGACCGCGGTGAGGAACAGCAGCGACGACGTCAGCGACACCACGACGTAGGTGGCGCTCGCCCGGATCCGGGTGCTCGTCCCGCCCAGGGACAGCAGGACGTAGCTGGCGGTGAGCAGCACCTCGAACCCGACGTAGAGGTTGAACAGGTCCGCGGCGAGGAAGGCGATGCACATCCCGGCGGTCAGGGCGAGGTAGGTCGGGTGGTAGATCGACACCGGCGCCGAGGCGTCGTCGCCCGTGCGCCCCTGACCGGTCGAGAACACCATCACCGCCAGCGCGACCACCGTCGACGTCAGCAGCACCAGGGTGGACAGGCGGTCGGCGACCAGGCCGATGCCGACCCCGGCCGGCCAGCCGCCGACGGTGACCTGCTGCGGCCCCTCGGTGACGGCCAGCACCAGCAGAGCGGCGGCCGCGGCGACCACCCCCGTCAGCACCGCGGTGGTGACGAGCCGCTGGGCGCGGGGACGGTGACCCAGCACGAGCGTGACGGCGCAACCGACC
Source organism: Kineococcus halophytocola (assembly GCF_041276425.1). Taxonomy (NCBI): domain Bacteria; kingdom Bacillati; phylum Actinomycetota; class Actinomycetes; order Kineosporiales; family Kineosporiaceae; genus Kineococcus; species Kineococcus halophytocola. Next base: position 77,453 of record NZ_JBGFTU010000019.1, read on the forward strand.
AGGCACAGCAGCACGGGCAGCGGGACCAGGACCCTCACGAGGCGCCCTCCCCGTGCGGGGCACCGCGCCGGGACGCCCCGGTCGGTCCGGCCGGCCCGTCCTGCTCGTCCTCCCGGTGCTCCTCGGCGGTCTCCCCGCGGGTGCGCAGGTGCTCGTCGGCGTCCCGCACGACGTCGTCGCCGTCGAGGCGGCTGAGCCGGTAGGCCAGGGCCAGCCCGAAGGCCGTCACCGCGAACGTGATGACGATCGCCGTCAGCACGAACGCCTGCGGCAGCGGGTCCGCCGCCCCCGGCAGGGTCTCCTCGGACACCTCACCGCCGGCGCCCAGCACCGGCGCCGGACCGGCGGGACCGGCCGCCGAGACCAGCAGCAGGTTCACGCCGTTGCTGGCCACCACGATCCCGAGCACGACGCGGCTCAGGTGCCGGGAGCTCAGCAGGTAGACGCCGACGGCGATCAACCCGCCGACGGTGATCGTCAGCACGACGGTGGGACTCACGGGCGCACCGCCTCCCGCCCCGCACCGACGGCCCCGTCGCCGCGGTCGCGCTCGTCGTGGGCGTCCACCCCCGCGCCCAGGCTGCGCAGCACGTCCAGCACCGTCGCCACGACCACCAGGTAGACCCCCACGTCGAAGCCGAGCGCCGAGACCAGGTGCACCTCGCCCAGCACGGGCACGTGCACGTCCACCGAGGCGCTCTGGAAGACCTGACCGCCCAGCGCGAGCGGCACCAGCCCGGTCAGGGCGGTGATCAGCAGCCCGAGGCCGAGCAGCACCCCCGCGTCCACGCGCAGCGTCTCGCCCAGCTCGTAGCGGCCGCCGGCCGCGTAGCGCAGGAACAACGCCAGCCCGGCGACCAGGCCCGCGGCGAAACCCCCGCCGGGACGGTCGTGCCCGACCAGCAGCAGGTGCACGGAGAGCACGAGGACGGCCCCGAAGACCAGCCGCACCGCGATCTCCAGCACCGACGTGCGCCGCTCCGGCGGCAGCGTCTGCACCGCGGCCAGCCACCTGCCGCGGGGCGCGCTGTCCGGGCCGGGGCCCAGGTCCCTGCCCTCCCAGCTCGAGCTCATGCCCGCGCCGGCGCCGCCGTCCTCGCCGGTCTGCGCCAGCCCCGGGGCCCCGCCGTCGCGGTGGCGCAGGAAGACCATGCTCGCCACCCCCGTCGCCGCCGCGACCAGCACCGTGATCTCCCCGAAGGTGTCCCAGGACCGCAGGTCGACGATCGTGACGTTGACGACGTCCGCACCGCCCCCCTCCGTGACGGCCAGCCGCGCGAGCAGGTCCGAGACGCCCCCGGCGCTGCGGGCGCCGAGGGCGACCGCCGCCATCAGCGCGGCCACGGTGCCCGCCCCGAGGGCCACCACCAGCCGCAACGCCCGCGGCGGCCCGTCGACGCCGTCCCCGGTGGGAGCCTCGAAGCGCGGGGGCAGCCGGCGCAGCACCAGGAGGGCCACCGCGAGGGTCACCGTCTCCACCAGGGCCTGCGTCAGCGCGAGGTCGGGGGCCCCGGCCACCGCGAAGAGCCCGGCCAGGGCGTACCCGCACACCCCGACGACGAGGAAGGCCGACCGGCGCTCGCGCAGCGCGGCGGCCCCGACCGCCCCCAGCAGCGTCAACCCGGCCAGCAGCGGCTGCACCGGGGCGTCGAAGCCCCGCCACTCCCGCGGCCACGCGCCCGAGGTCAGCGCCAGGACCAGGCCCGTGCCCGGTCCCAGGACCAGCGTGCCCGCCACGACCAGCACGTACTGCGGCAGCGACCCGCGCTGGTGGGCCCGCGTGGTGCGCGCGGCGAGGGCGTCCAGGCCCAGCAGCACCCCGTCCTGCACGCGTCCGGCGGGCAGGGCCCGCAGGGGCCGCACGGCCATCCGCACCTGCCGGTGCAGCAACCGGTCGCGGACGGCGACGAGCAGCGCGCCGCCGCCCAGGGCGACAGCCGAGGCCGCCAGCGCGGGCGTCAGGCCGTGCCACAGCGCCAGCTCGTACGCCTCCCCGCCCCCGACCCCACCGGGGACCTGCTCGACGACGGCGCGCACCAGCGCGTCGACGGGCCCCGGGACCAGGCCGAGCACCAGCCCGGCCAGCGCCCCCGCGGCCGGCGGCACCACCAGCGCCGCGCCGGGGCGGTGCAGGGGCGTGGCCGGCGCGCCCGGCCGGGTGCCGAACCCGCCCAGCACGAACCGGGCGCTGTACGCCACCGTCAGCGCCGAGCCGACCACCAGGACCACCAGCACCACCCGGTCGCCGGGGCCGCCGTGCGCGGCGAACGCCTCGAACCCGGCCTCGTGGGTGATGAAGCCCAGCAGCGGCGGGACCCCGGCCATCGAGGCGGCGGCCAGCACCGAGACCACGAACAACGGGCGCGCGGTGCGGTGCAGCCCGGACAGCTCCCGCACGTCCCGCGTCCCCGCCGCGTGGTCCACCGCCCCGGCCACCATGAACAGCGCCGACTTGAACAGCGCGTGGGTGAGCAGGAGCCCGGTCCCGGCCGTGGCCGCCGTGCGCTCGCCGGCACCGAGGAGCACGACCATGAAACCCAGCTCGCTGATCGTGCCGTGCGCCAGGAGCAGCTTGAGGTCGAACTGCCGCAGCGCCCGCCAGGCCCCCACGAGCATCGTCGCCCCGCCGAGGGCGAGCGCCGTCGTGCGCCAGGCGGGCACCTCGGCGAACACCGGCCCGAACCGGGCGATGAGGAACACCCCGGCCTTGACCATGGCGGCCGCGTGCAGGTAGGCGCTGACGGGGGTGGGGGCCACCATCGCCCCGGGCAGCCAGGCCGTGACCGGCAGCAGCGCCGACTTGGTCACCGCTCCCACCAGCAGGAGCACGGCGGCGACGGTCACGGCGGGGGAGGCGGCCGGCGGGTCGGCCAGCAGGGCGGAGATGCGCGTCGTCCCCGCCTCCCGGGCCAGCAGGACCACCCCCACCAGGAGGGCCAGGCCCCCGGCCGTGGTGACCAGCAGGGCGTGCACGGCCGCCCGGCGGGCCTCGCGCCGGGCGCCGCCGGACCCGACCAGCCACCAGCTCAGGACGGTGGTCAGCTCCCAGAAGACGTAGAGCAGGACCAGGTCGTCGGCCAGCACCAGGCCGAGCATCGCGCCGGCGAAGGCGAGCAGCGCCGGGACGGTGCGGACCCGGTCGGCGGCCTCCTCCGGCCCGGCGAAGTACCCGGCCGAGTACAGCAGCACCAGGGCGCCGACGCCGGCCACGACCAGGACGAGGACGCCCGACAGCGGGTCCAGACGCAGCGCCAGGTCCAGGTCCAGGTCCGGGACCCACGGCAGCTCGACCGTCCGGGTCGCGGCGAGGCCGTCGGTGGCCCACACGCCCAGGAGCCAGGCCAGCGCCGCCAGGGGCGGCACGGTGGTCAGCAGGACGCCGCGGGTGCCCCAGCGCCGCACCACGGGGACGGCCAGGAGGGCACCCGCCGCGTGCAGCAGGAGCAGGACGGTCATGACGCGCTCACCGTAAGGACGGGGGCGGGTTCCGGCGCGTCGGAGGGGCGGGCCCGGACCCGCGGGGGGTCAGGCGTCGTTGGAGCGGCAGGGCCGGGCCCGCAGCCCCAGCACGTAGTCGTGCGGGGCGCCGCCCGCCTCGGCGGCGTCGGCCAGCCGGCCCAGGTACGTCGCGGTGGGCAGGCCGCCCTCGTAGTCGTCCAGGACGTACGTCCACGCCACCACGTCGCCCTCCAGGGTCTTCACCCGCACGCGGATCTTGCGGAACAGGCCGATGTCCATGCCCTCGGAGGCGTCCAGGCGCGTCTCGTCGGCCTCGGTGAGGTCGTACAGCGCGACGTACACCTGCTCGCCCGGTGCCTCCACGACCGTGGCCAGCGGGCCCTCCCAGCTGCGGTCCTCCCCGCCGAACGTCAGCCGCCAGTCCTGCAACCACCCCGTCGAGCGCAGCGGCGAGTGCGGCGCCTTCCGGGACATGGACTCGGGGTTCAGGTTCGTCGCGTAGGCGGCGTAGGCGGGCGAGGGGGCAGGCACGGTTGACGAGGGTAGGGGAGCATGGGGGGGTGAGTCCCACCAGTGCTTCCCCAGCAGCAGCCAAGCCCCCCCGGGTCGCCGTGCTCGGCGGTGGCCCCGGCGGCTACGAGGCCGCGCTCGTCGCGGCCCAGCTCGGCGCCGACGTGACCGTCGTCGAGCGCGACGGCCTCGGCGGGTCCACGGTCCTCACCGACGTCGTCCCGTCCAAGACGCTCATCGCCACCGCCGAGCTCATGGCCACCGTCGACGGCGCCTCCGAGCTCGGCGTGCGCTTCCCCGGCGGCAGCGCCCCCGACACCGAACCGCAGGGGGCGGTGAGCGTCGACCTCGCCCGCGTGCACGCCCGCGTCAAGGCGCTCGCCTTCGCCCAGTCGGCCGACGTGCGCGCCCGGCTCGAACGCGAGGGCGTGCGCATCCTGTCCGGGTCCGGCGTCCTGGACGGCCCGCACGCGCTCGACGTGCGCGACGGCGAGGACGAGGGCGCCCGGGTCGAGGCCGACGTCGTGCTCGTCTCCGTCGGGGCCAGCCCGCGGACCCTGCCCGACGCCCAGCCCGACGGCGAGCGCATCCTGACGTGGAAGCAGGTCTACGACCTCACCGAACTGCCCGAGCACCTCGTCGTCGTCGGCTCCGGCGTCACCGGGGCCGAGTTCGCCAACGCCTACGACGCCCTCGGCGCCCACGTCACGCTCGTCTCCTCCCGCGACCGGGTCCTGCCCGGGGAGGACGCCGACGCCGCCGAGGTCCTCGAAGGGGTGTTCCGCCGCCGCGGCATGGACGTCATGTCCCGCTCGCGCGCCCAGAGCGTGCGCCGGCACGGCGACCGCGTCGTCGTCACCCTCGCCGACGGCCGCACCGTCGAGGGCTCGCACTGCCTCGTGGCCGTCGGGGCGGTCCCCAACACCGCCGGCCTCGGCCTGGAGGAGGCCGGGGTCTGGACGTCGGAGTCCGGGCACCTCGACGTCGACAAGGTCTCGCGCACCTCCGCCCGCGGCGTCTACGCGGCCGGGGACTGCACCGGGGTCTTCCCGCTGGCCTCCGTCGCGGCCATGCAGGGCCGGATCGCGATGTGGCACGCCCTGGGCGACACCGTCGCCCCGCTGAAGCTGCGCTCGGTGGCCTCCACCGTGTTCACCTCCCCCGAGATCGCCACCGTCGGCTGGACGCAGGCCCAGATCGACGCCGGGGAGGCCCAGGGGGAGATCATCAAGCTGCCGCTGTCCACGAACGCCCGCGCCAAGATGCTCGGCATCCACGACGGGTTCGTGAAGCTGTTCTGCCGCACCGGGTCCGGCACCGTCATCGGGGGTGTCGTGGTGGCCCCGCGAGCCAGTGAGCTGATCTTCCCCGTCACCCTCGCCGTGGAGAAGCGCCTCAACGTCGACGACGTGGCGCACGCCTTCACGATCTACCCCTCCCTGTCGGGGTCGATCGCCGAGGCCGCCCGGCAGCTGCACGTCACGGGGGAGTGAGCCGACCGCACCGGACCGGGTCCCGGTCCGGTGCGGTGGTGCCGGTCAGGCGTCGACGATCTCGCAGAGGACCGCGCCGGTCGTCGTGGTGTCCCCGGCCTTGGCGCTCAGGCCCGAGATCGTGCCCGAGCGGTGCGCCAGCAGCGGCTGCTCCATCTTCATGGCCTCCAGGACGGCCACGAGGTCGCCCTCGGCGACGGTGTCCCCGTCGGCCACGTCGATCTTGACGATGGTGCCCTGCATGGGCGTCACGAGGGCCTGCGGGTTCTTCGCCGACCCGCCCCCGCCCTTGCCCTTCTTCTGGCCCCGGTGCGTGGCCGAGCGGTACGCCCGCGCGACCGCGGCCCCCGTCGCGACCCCGGCGCGGGAGATCTCGTGCCCGGCCCGGGACAGCTGCGCGTTGAACTGCTCGACGGGGATGGAGACCTCCAGGCGCTTGCCCGCGACCTCCACGACGATCGTCTCCCGGTGCGCCGCACCCTCCCCGCCGGCCTCCAGGGCGCCGGAACCGGGCATGGCCGAGGTGTCGAACTCCGGGGACTCGATCCAGCGCGTGTGGACGGTGAAACCCTGCGCGTCCCTCGCGGCGAACGCCGGGTCCGCGACCACCGTGCGGTGGAAGGGGATGACCGTCGGCACGCCCTCGACGACGAACTCGGCCAGCGCCCGCGCCGCCCGGGCCAGCGCCTGCTCCCGGGTGGCACCCGTCACGATCAGCTTGGCCAGCAGGGAGTCGAAGTCCTGGGAGATCTCCACCCCGCCGCTGACGGCCGCCGCGCGCGGGTCGATGCCGGTGTCCACGCGCACCCCCGGGCCCGAGGGCAGGGAGAACCGCGTCAGCCTGCCCGGGCGGGGCAGGAAGTTCGCGCTGGGGTCCTCGCCGTTGATGCGGAACTCGATGGAGTGCCCCCGGGTCGCGACCTCGGTGTACCCCAGGTGCTCCCCGCGGGCGATGCGGAACTGCTCCACCACCAGGTCGATCCCGCTGACCTCCTCGGTCACGGGGTGCTCCACCTGCAGGCGGGTGTTGACCTCCAGGAACGCCAGCGTCCCGTCGGCCGCGACGAGGAACTCCACCGTCCCGGCCCCGACGTACCCGGCCTCGGCGACGATCGCCAGCGAGGCGCGGCGCAGCTCGGCGTCCTGCTCGGGGGTCAGGAACGGCGCGGGCGCCTCCTCGACCAGCTTCTGGTGGCGGCGCTGCAGCGAGCAGTCGCGGGTGGAGACCACGACGGCCCCGCCGTGGGCGTCGGCGAGCACCTGCGTCTCGACGTGCCGGGGACGGTCGAGGTAGCGCTCCACGAAGCACTCGCCCCGGCCGAACGCGGCCACGGCCTCGCGCACCGCGGAGGCGAACAGCTCCGGGACGTCCTCACGGGTGCGGGCCACCTTCAGCCCGCGGCCACCACCGCCGAACGCCGCCTTGATGGCGATGGGCAGGCCGTGCTCGTCGGCGAAGGCGAGCACCTCCTCGGGGCCGGCGACCGGGTCGGGCGTGCCGGCCACCAGCGGGGCACCGGCGCGGGCCGCGAGGTGGCGCGCGGAGACCTTGTCCCCGAGCGCCTCGATCGCCGCCGGCGGCGGGCCGATCCACGTCAGGCCCGCGTCGACGACGGCCCGGGCGAACGCGGCGTTCTCGGAAAGGAACCCGTACCCGGGGTGCACCGCGTCGGCCCCGGCGCGCAGCGCGACCTCGATGAGCTTCGTCGCGTCCAGGTAGGAGTCCTTGGCCGTCGTGCCGCCCAGGGCGTACGCCTCGTCCGCGCTGCGCACGTGCAGCGCGTCGCGGTCGCCGTCGGAGTAGACGGCCACCGAGGCCAGGCCCGCGTCCCGGGCGGCGCGCACGATGCGCACCGCGATCTCCCCGCGGTTGGCCACGAGGACCTTCGTCACCGGACCCGTGATCCCCGACGCCGGGCTCGACGTCGGGGTGGTCGGCTCGGGGGAGGTCATGCGGCGTCTCCGGGAGGTCGAGGGTGGGGTGGGACGAGGGCTGAGACTACCCGCGGACGACCCGCGGACGACCCGCGCCTACGCCGGGCGCTCCGCCCACAGGTCCGGCCACGCCACGCCCGCCTCGCCGGCCAGCTCCCGCAGCAGCGGCAGCGACACGCCGACGACCGCGTGGTGGTCGCCCTCGATGCCCCGCACGAAGGCGCCGCCGAGCCCGTCGACCGTGAACGCGCCCGCCACCTGCAGCGGTTCACCCGTGGCGACGTAGGCGTCGATCTCGGCGTCGGTGACGTCGGCGAAGTGGACCGTCACGCTCGCCACCCCGCCGATCGTCGCCCCCGAGCCGTCCTCGCGGTCGTCGATGAGCCAGTGCCCGGTGTGCAGGACCCCGCTGCGGCCCCGCATCGCCCTCCAGCGCCGGACGGCGTCGGCGGCGTCGGCCGGTTTGCCCAGGACCTCCACGCCCGCACCGAGGTCGACGGCCAGGACCGAGTCGCAACCCAGGACGAGGTGGTCCTCGGGCCGGTCCTCGTTCGCCGCGACGTCCTCGGCCTTGGCCTTGGCCAGCACCAGGCACACGTCCTCGGCGTCGGTGACGCCGTAGCGCTGCACGACGGCGGGTTCGTCGACCCCGGAGACGAGGACGGCCGGGTCCAGGCCCGCGGCGCGGAGGGTGGCCAGGCGGGCGGGGGAGGCGGAGGCCAGGAGCAACGACGTCACGGCGGCATGGTTCCACGTCCCCGCACCCGCGCCCGCTCCCCGTCACTGCGCGTGGCCGGGTTGGGGGGTCGTTGACGCATCGCGCCGGTAGGTGCGGCTCGCAGCGTCAACGACCACCCGGAGGCGACCACGCGCAGTGACGGGCCGGGAGGGGCGGGGGTCAGGGCAGGAGCGCCGAGCGCAGCACGTCGAGGCCGACGGAGCCGACGTCCAGGGCGCGGCGGTGGAAGGCCTTGAGGTCGAAGGCGGCGCCCTGGGCCACCGCGACGTCCTCGCGCAGCGCCGTCCACAGCCGCTCGCCGACCTTGTAGCTCGGCGCCTGCCCGGGCCAGCCGAGGTAGCGGTCGAGCTCGAAGCGCAGCACGTCGGGGTGGTTGCCGGAGACCGACCGCAGGTAGGCCCACGCCTTCTCGTACGTCCACGCGCCGCCACCGACCTCGGCGGGGGCGGGCAGCCCGCAGTGGACCCCGATGTCGAGGACGACGCGGCCGGCGCGCAGGAGCTGCGCGTCGAGCATCCCCAGCACCTCGCCCGGCCCGCGCAGGAAGCCGAGGTCCTGCATCAGCCGTTCGGCGTACAGGGCCCAGCCCTCGCCGTGCCCGGAGATCCAGCAGCCCTGCCGCCGCCACCGGTTCAGCACCTCTCCGCGCACGGCGGTCTGCCCGATCTGCAGGTGGTGCCCGGGCACGCCCTCGTGGTGGACGGTCGTCGCCTCCCGCCAGGTGGAGAACCGGGTCTGGCCGGCCGGGACGGCCCACCACATGCGGCCCGGGCGGGAGAAGTCCTCGCTGGGGCCGGTGTAGTAGATGCCCCCGCCCGTGGTCGGCGCGATCCGGCACTCCAGCCGGCGGATCTGCTCGGGGATGTCGAAGTGGCTGCCCTGCAACGCTTCGACGGTCTCGTCGGAGCGGTCCTGCATCCAGGCGCGGAAGGCGTCGGCGCCCTCGACGACGGCGGACGGTTCGGCGTCCAGGACGGCGGCGGCCGCCTCGACGTCGTCGGACCCGCAGATCCGCCGCGCCACGTCGGCCATCTCGGCCCGCAGCCGCGCGACCTCCTCCAGGCCCCACGCGTACGTCTCGTCGAGGTCGACGCGCGCCCCGACGAACCAGCGCGACCACAGCTCGTACCGGTCCCGGCCCACGGCGTCGGCCTGCGGGGCCCGCGGCAGCAGGTCGTCGGTGAGGAACCGCGCGAGGTCGCCGTAGGCGCGGGCCGCGGCGGCCCCGGCCCGTTCGACGTCCTCGCCGTGCCCGGCGGCGAACGTCGTGAAGAACCCCTCGGGTGCGGCGTAGGAGGCCGCCTCGGCCGCGCACGCCCGGACCTGGCGGACCGCCGCGACCCGCCCGGCCGCCGCCGCGGCGCGCAGGCTCTCGACGTACCCGGTGACGGCGGCGGGGACGGCGGCGAGCCGCTCGCCGACGACCTGCCGGTCCGCGTCCGTCCCGGTCGGCAGCAGGTCGAAGACCATCCGCAGGTCCTGCACGGGGGAGGCGATGACGTTGAGGTCGCCGAGCAGTTCCCCGGCCTCCTCCAGTGCGATCTCCAGGCCCAGCCGGTCGCGCATCGCGGCCAGCGTCACCCGGTCGACGTCGTCGACCGGGCCGCTCGCCTCGGCCTCCTCCAGCGCCGCGAGCGTGGCCCGGTCCGCCGCCGCGACCTCGGCCAGCCCCGCGGGGGACCGGTCGCCGAGGCCGGGGGCGGCGTCGGGGACGCCCAGGCCCAGGGCGAGGGTGGGTTGCAGCCGCAGCACCGTCTCCAGGTGTCGTTCGGCCACCGCGTCGATGGCCGTCGCCGGCCGCTGCTCGTCCACACCGCGAGCCTAGTGATCACCGGCGACGGCGACCCCTCAGAGCGTCGGGGCCTTCTGCGCCGCCGCGTCGAGCATCGGCACGAGGCGGTCCAGCAGCCACGGCACGCTCAGCACGGTCGCCGACGTGGCGGTGACGAGCTGCTCGTCGTCGAGGTAGGCGACGGCGTCCGCGGCGACGGCCGGCATCGTGGCGTAGACGGGGTCGGCGCGCAGCTCCTCGCGGGTGATGTCGCCGTAGCCGACGAGGACCTGGCTGTCGAGGTCGCGCACCCGCTCCTTGGCGACCTCGACGTAGAACTCCTCGGGGTTGGCGGTGGCGAGGGACTCGATGCCCGGGGCGTCGACCAGGCCCAGGGAGTGCATGAGGTCCACGCGGGAGTCCCCGGGCAGGTAGGCCGACAGGCCCGCGCTCGTCGCGTAGACGTAGGTGAACGTCTTGCCCTGCAACGACGGGGTCGCCGCGGCGCGCTCGGCCAGGTCGTCCTCGGTGTCCGCGACGAGCCGCTCCGCGTCGGCGGACCTGCCCACGGCCTTGCCGATCATGGTCGCGGAGTCCTGCCACGTCGTCAGCCACGGGCCGTCGGGGTAGGCCACGGTCGGGGCGATGCCCTGCAGCGTGGCGTAGTCCTCGGCGGTGATCCCGGAGTTCACGGCCAGGACCAGGTCCGGGGTCAGCGCGGCGATCTGCTCGAAGGGGACCTCCTGGCTGGAGGAGGCCGACAGGAACGTCGTCGTGGCCGCGTCGAAGTGGCCCTCCCACCACGGCAGCGTCCCGTCCGGCAGCCCGCCCCACGTCACCTCCGGGATCCCGACCGGCTGCAGGCCCAGCGCCCACAGCACGTCCTGGGACCCCCAGCCCAGGCAGACGATGCGCTGGGGCGCCGCCTCGACCGTGGTCGTGCCGAGCTGGTGCTCGATCGAGACGGGGAAGGCGCCGGCGTCGGCGGACCCGGAGGAGCTGGGCGCGGCGGCCGGCTCCCCGGAGGAGGAGGACCCGCACGCGCCGGCGAGCGCGACGACGGGGACGGTGGCCAGCAGGGTGCGGCGGGACGTGCGCACGGGGGCTCCCGGAGGTCAGTGGGTCAGGGGAGCCTCACCTCACCACAGGTTGGCCGGGGAGGGAAATCCGGTCGGGCAGGATGGGCGCGTGGACCCCGCCTGGAGCGACCTGGACCGCCCGCCGCTGCGGGCCGCCGCCCTGCGCGCGGCCCTCGTGCGGCCGGGGGCCTGGGCCCGCCTGGACGTGGTGGCGAGCACGGGCTCGACCAACGCCGACCTGCTCGGCGACGCGGCGGCTCCCGACGGGGCGGTCCTCGTCGCCGACCACCAGGACGCCGGCCGGGGACGGCTCGGGCGGACGTGGACCGCCCCGCCGCGCTCGTCCCTGGCCGTCTCGGTCCTGCTGCGGCCCACCGCGCCCCTCGAGCGGTGGGCGGTCCTGCCGCTGGTCACCGGGCTGGCCGTCGTCGACGCGCTGGGCGACCTCGGCGTCGCGGCCGGGCTGAAGTGGCCCAACGACGTCCTGCTCACCGGGCCGGGCCGGGCCGGGAAGGTCTGCGGCATCCTCGCCCAGGCCGGACCCGGCCGCGTCGTGCTCGGCGCCGGGCTCAACGTCTCGCTGCGCGCCGAGGAGCTGCCGGTGCCGGCCGCGACGTCGCTGGCGCTCGCCGGGGCGACCTCGACCGACCGCGACACGGTGCTGCGCCGGTACCTGCGCGCCCTGCGCCGGCGGGTGGACGCCTGGGCGGCGGGGCAGTCCCCGCTGGCGGACTACCGCGCCGCCAGCCTCACGCTGGGGGAGGCGGTGCGGGCCGACCTGCCCGGCGGCACGACGCTGGAGGGCGTCGCGGTGGCGGTGGACGAGGAGGGCCGGCTCGTCGTACAGGACTCAGGCGGCGCCCGGACGAGCCTGGCGGCGGGGGACGTCGTCCACCTGCGCCGGAGCTGACGGACCGGCCGTCGGACCGGCCGTCGGCTCGTCCGAGGCCTCGGTCCAGCCCTCCTGGCGCAGCTCCTCGACGAAGACGTAGCGGCGGTAGGCCCACCAGCGGAACAGCGTGCCCAGGGCGACGCCGACGACCTTGGCCGACACGTTCGAGGCCACCGGCCCGCGCAGCTCCAGCACGTAGTAGGTGAAGCCCAGGCAGGCCAGGGAGATGCCCAGCCCCACGCCGTTCATGACGAAGAACAGCAGCAGCTCGCGCGGGGCCGAGGAGCGCCGGCGGTGGCGGAACGTCCAGTAGCGGTTGCCCAGCCAGGCCACGACGATGCTCGTGACCACGGAGATGACGTTCGCCGTCAGCGGCTTGTGGTGCAGGACGCCGACACCGTCCGGTCCGGCGTACCGCAGCAGGTTGAACACCCCGAAGTCCGTGACGAACGCCACGGCGCCGACGATGCCGAACTTGGCGGCCTCGCGGGCCAGGACCTCGTAGGTGTCGCGCAACCGGCGCACCAGGCCCCGTCCGTCGGGCTGGTGCCCGCTCAACGCCCTGCTCAACACGCGTCCCCTCGGTCGGTGGCCGACCGGTCCCGGACCGGTCGTCGTCCGGTCCTCGACCGGCCCTCAGGCCACGCAGTCTGACGGGTCAGGCTGGGAACCGGCTCCAGGTCACCGTTCGACCGGGGCGCGTGTCTCGTGGGCGTTGCGATGAGGATCGAGGTGGTCCTCCATCTTCATGGCTCCGACGATGCCGACGACGACGAGCGCCACACAGGCGATCACGGTGAACAACGAACTCCCCCTCCGTGGGTACGCGCCGCAGTCCCACGACGCGCCGGGACCAGCGTGAGGCACGCCACGGCGGCGGGCATCTCAGGATGCATCGGCCGAACGGGTGAGGACCTGAGGACCCGGACCGCCCACTACCCTCGGACCCCGTGACCGCCCCGTCCCCCGCCTCGTCCGCCCAGGCCAGCCGGCCGGACCCGGCCCCCCACGCCCGTCCCGGCGGGTTCCCCGTCGTCGGCGTCGTCGGCGGCGGGCAGCTCGCCCGCATGATGCAGCCGGCCGCCACGGCCCTCGGCCTGCGGCTGCGGGTCCTCGCCGAAGGACCCGACGTCGCCGCGGCGCAGGTCGTCACGCCCGCCCCCGTCGGTGCGGCCGACGACCTGGAGGCCCTCGTGGCCTTCGCCTCCGAGTGCGACGCCGTCACCTTCGACCACGAGCACGTCCCCGGCCCGGGGCTGCGCGCCATGGCCGAGGTGACGAGCGTGCAGCCCGGGGCCGACGCCCTCGTGCACGCCCAGGACAAGGTCGTCATGCGCGAGCGCCTCACCGCGCTCGGCGTCCCGTGCCCGGCGTGGGCGCGGGTGGCCGACCGGGCCGCGGTCGAGGCGTTCGCGGCCGACGCCGGCTGGCCCGTCGTCCTGAAGACCCCGCGCGGGGGGTACGACGGCAAGGGCGTCCTCGTCCTGGACGGTCCCGACGACGCGTCGGGCTGGGCCACCGCCGACGGGTGGTTCACCGCCTGGGCCGACCGCGGTGGGCTGCTGGCCGAGGAGCACGTGCCCTTCACCCGCGAGCTGGCCGCCCTCGTCGCCCGCAGCCCCTCGGGGCAGGCCGCCGCGTGGCCGGTGGTGGAGACCGTGCAGCGCGACGGCGTGTGCCACGAGGTCACCGCGCCCGCCCCGGACCTGGACCCCGACCTCGCCGCGGAGCTGACCGACGTCGCGCTGCGCATCGCCGGCGGGCTGGGCGTCACGGGCGTGCTGGCCGTGGAGGTCTTCGAGGTCGAGCGCGAGGGGCGGCGCAGCTTCGTGGTCAACGAGCTGGCCATGCGCCCGCACAACTCCGGGCACTGGAGCATCGACGGGGCGGTGACGAGCCAGTTCGAGAACCACCTGCGGGCCGTGCTGGACCTGCCGCTGGGCTCGACGGCCGCCCGCGCACCCTGGACGGTCATGGTCAACGTGCTGGGGCCGCGGCAGATCGAGGCCCGGCACGAGGACCTGTACCGGTCCTACCTGCACGTCATGGCGCACGACCCGGGCGTCAAGGTGCACCTGTACGGCAAGGAGCAGCGGCCCGGCCGCAAGCTCGGGCACGTCACCGTCTACGGCGACGACCTGGACACCGTCCGCGCGCGTGCCCGGCACGCGGCGGCCTTCATCGCGGGGGAGATCGACGAGTGAGCGTCGCGAGCAGTGTGCACGTGGGTCTGGTCATGGGGTCGGACTCCGACTGGCCCGTCATGGAGGAGGCCGCCACGGCGCTGGAGGAGTTCGGCGTCGGGTACGAGGCCGACGTCGTCTCGGCCCACCGGATGCCGCACGACATGGTCGCCTGGGGCGCCTCGGCGGCCGAGCGCGGTCTGCGGGTCGTCATCGCCGGCGCCGGGGGTGCCGCGCACCTGCCGGGGATGCTGGCCAGCGTGACGCCGCTGCCCGTCATCGGCGTCCCGGTGCCGCTGCGCCACCTCGACGGCATGGACTCGCTGCTGTCAATCGTCCAGATGCCCGCCGGGGTGCCGGTGGCGACGGTCTCGATCGGCGGGGCCCGCAACGCCGGGCTGCTCGCCGTCCGCATCCTCGCCGCCGCGGACGCGGACCTGCGGATGCGGATGGTCGAGTTCCAGGACGGGCTGCGGCAGACCGCGTACGACAAGGGCGAGCGGCTGCGCGCCCGGACCCGGCGCGGGGGCGTCGGCTTCGGGGGCTGACGCGCCGCGCCGGGTGCGACCCGGGACGTGAGGGGCGGCGGGTCCCCTGACCCACCCTCACCGGACGGACCGACACACGGTGGTGCTGCGTGCTGGGTGCACCGTGGGTGGTGCGCGGTGCGGGGCTGCTCGGTGCGCGGAGACTCGAACTCCAGGCTGCCCTCCACCTCCAGCGAGTGGCCGTGGTGCCCGCCGGCCACGTGCGGGTCGTGTCCGCTCCCGTCCGGTTACCGACTGCCGCCGCTCCTCACTCCCTCCCCGCTCGGTCCAGCAGGTCGTGGGTCCAGTTCGCCTGCTGGATCCGGCCGTCGAGGGTGCGCAGCGTGCGCGCCACCTCGTCGGCCTGCCGGCGCAGGTCGGCCACGGGCAGGGCCGACAGGTGCCGCAGCTCGCTGCGCAGGTGCCGCGTGCCCTGACCGGCCGCCGCGTCGGCCGCCGACGTCAGCACGGCGTGTCGCAGGCGCAGGACGTCGCGGGTGGCCAGGGCGTCGGTCATCGTGCCGTCCGGGCCGAGGTCGACCCGGGCGTTCGTCCGGTTCACCTGCGCGATGAGGGTGCGCAGCCGGGTCAGCACCTCGCCCACCTCCACGAGCAGGGCGGCGGCGTCCTCGGCGGGTTCCTCACCCTCCTGGTAGCGCGCGTTCGCGGCGATGCGGCTGCGCAGCTGCTCGACCCGGCGCTGGGCGTCGGCGCGCTCGGTGAGCGCTTCGGCGATCTTCACGTCCCCGACCGTAGGCGGCCCCGGGCGCAGCGTCCACGGGGTTGCGCCGGGCTGTGGACGAGGCAGCGGTGGGGCAGCGGTGGGGCCCCGGTAGCGTCGCCGCGGTGAGCACCCGCACCGACGGCCCCCTGGTCACCGAGTCCCACCGCGTCGACGGGCACGACGTCCACGAGCACGTCCTCACCGTCCCGCTCGACCACTCCGGGAGCCTGCCCGGGACGCTGGAGGTGTTCGCGCGCGAGTACGTCCGCGACGGGCGGCGCGACGCCCCGCGGCTGGTGTTCTTCCAGGGCGGCCCGGGGAACCCCTCGCCCCGGCCCGACGTGGTCGGCGGCTGGCTGGACCGGGCGCTGGAGGAGTTCCGCGTCGTCCTGCTCGACCAGCGCGGGACGGGACGGTCCACGCCCCTGGACCGGCAGTCCCTCACGGGACCCCCGGCGGAGCAGGCCGCGCTGCTGCGGCACGTGCGGGCCGACTCCATCGTCGACGACGCCGAACTGCTGCGGGTGGCCCTCGGCGGGGACACCTGGGCGGCGCTGGGGCAGAGCTACGGCGGGTTCTGCCTGACCACGTACCTGTCCCGGGCCCCGCAGGGGTTGCGCGAAGTGTTCATCACCGCCGGCCTGCCCGGTCTGGACACCACGGCCGACGACGTCTACCGGCGCACGTACGCGCAGACGGCGCGCCGCAACGCCGAGTTCTTCGCCCGCTACCCGCGCGACCTCGCGGTGGCGCAACGGGTCGCCGACCACCTGGAGGCCGTCGAGGAGGACCTGGCGACGGGGGAGCGGTTGTCGGCGCGCCGGTTCCGCACCCTCGGTGCCGCGCTGGGGACGGTGTCGGGGTTCGACGCGCTGCACTTCGCCCTGGAGGACCCGTTCACCACCGTCCGGGGCGAGACCCGGCTGCGCGAGCGGTTCCTGCTGGACGTCGGCCGGCGGCTGTCGTTCGCCCCGCACCCGCTGTACGCGCTCGTCCACGAGAGCATCTACGCCCAGGGGGCGGCGACGGACTGGGCCGCTGAACGGGTCCGCGGGGAGTTCGCCGAGTTCGCCCTGGACGCCCCGCGGTTCCGGTTCACCGGCGAGCACGTCTACCCCTGGCAGTTCGAGGAGGACCCCGCGCTCGTGCCGCTGCGCGAGGCCGCCCACCTGCTGGCCGCGGACGCCACCCTGCCCCCGCTGTACGACGCCGACGTGCTGGCGCAGAACACCGTGCCCGTGGCCGCGGCGGTCTACGTCGACGACATGTTCGTCCCCTACGAGTTCTCCGCGGCCACCGCGCGGGCGATCGCCGGGGCGCGGACGTTCGTGACGAACGAGTACCAGCACGACGGGTTGCGGATGGACGGTCGCCGGTTGCTGGACGTGCTGTTCGACCTCGCCCGCCGATGAGGTGTGCGGGCAACTAGCGTGCGAACTGCCTGAGGTCAAGGGTTGTCTGTGTGCAGTCTGTGCAGCACACTCGCCCCGTTGATCCTTTTCTGAGGCAGGGAGACCCCGTGCGCAAGATCGTCCTGTCGGCCGCGATGAGCACCGCGCTGCTCGCGACGACGCTGGCGGTGACGCAGTCCGCGTCCGCCGACCCCAGTTCCAGCTCCACCACCGCCTCCACGCACCAGGGCGCGGCCACCGCGCAGGAGGGCACCACCCGCTACGTCGTCCTCTACGACGCCGGCACGAGCGACGTCATGGCCCGCGCCGCGATCGCCCAGGCGGGCGGGACGGTGCTGTCCAGCAACGCGAAGGTCGGGTACGCGCTGGTCGAGAGTTCCGCCGCGGACTTCGCCGTCAAGGCCGACGCCGCCGCCGGGCTCGTCGGTGCCGCCGCGGACCGCAGCATCGGCGAGTCCCCGGCCGACGCGGTGTCCGACACCGACGCCGTCGAGAAGCTGACGGACGCCGAACGCGCCACCCTCGCCGGCCGCGCGTCCCTGAAGTCCCTGGCCCGCAAGGAGAAGGGTGCCGAACCCCTGGCCCCGCTGCAGTGGGACATGCGGGCCATCGGTGCGACCCCGGAGGGTTCCTACAAGGTCCAGCCGGGCAGCAAGAAGGTCACCGTCGGCATCATCGACACCGGTGTCGACGGCACCCACCCCGACATCGCCCCGAACTTCGACGCCGCCGGCAGCCGGAACTTCGTCACCGACATGCCCGACATCGACGGCCCGTGCGAGGTCGAGTCCTGCGTCGACCCGGTCGACGTGGACGACAACGGGCACGGGACGCACGTCGCCAGCACCATCGGCTCGCCGGTCAACGGCGTGGGCATCGCCGGTGTCGCGCCGAACGTGAACCTCGTCAACCTGCGCGCCGGTCAGGACTCGGGGTACTTCTTCCTCCAGCCGACCCTCGACGCGCTGACGTTCGCGGGCGACTCCGGTGTCGACGTCGTCAACATGAGCTTCTACGTCGACCCGTGGCTGTACAACTGCCAGGCCAACCCGGCCGACTCCCCGGAGGAGCAGGCGGAGCAGCGCGTCATCGTCGCCGCCGTCCAGCGCGCGATCGACTACGCCCGCAGCAAGGGCGTGCTGCCGATCTCGGCCAGCGGCAACGAGGCCACCGACCTCGGTGCCCCCGGGGTCGACTCCTCCAGCCCGGACTACCCGGTGGACGCCGAGGGCAACCCCGTCGAGGCCCGTGACCGCACCATCGACAACTCGACCTGCCTCAACGTGCCGGCCGAGAGCAACGGCGTCGTGACGGTGAACTCGACCGGCCCGTCCGGCCGCAAGGCGTACTACTCCAACTTCGGCACCGAGCAGTCCGACGTCTCCGCCCCCGGCGGCGACGCCTACGACACCGCCAACGGCCGCACCTCGCCCGCCGGGATGATCCTGGCCGCCTACCCGGCCAACGTCGCGAAGGCCGAGGGCACGATCGACGAGAACGGTGAACCGACCACCCCGTTCGTCGTGCGGGAGAAGACGAAGGACGGGCAGGACGCGTACTACCAGTACCTGCAGGGCACCTCGATGGCCGCCCCGCACGCCGCCGGTGTCGCCGCGCTCATCGTCAGCGAGTACGGCAAGCCCGACCCGGCCCACCCCGGCACGCTGACCCTGGACCCGACGATCACCCAGGCGATCCTGCTCGGCACCGCGACCGACACCCCGTGCCCGGTGCCGGCGGAGTTCACCTACCGCCGCGTCACCGCGAACGGGCCCGTCACCTCGACGGCCACGTGCGCCGGCAGCGCCGACGACAACGGGTTCTACGGTGAGGGGATCGTCAACGCGCTGAGCGCGGTCACCACGTTCTGATCCCGCCCCCGCACCAGGACGCCCCGCAGCCCTCCCGGGCGGCGGGGCGTCCTGCTGCGCGAGGGGGTCAGGAGGTCAGGGAGCGCAACGCCTCGGTGTCGTCGGCCTTGAGGTCGCCGAACATGGCCAGCGTCTTGTCGGTGTCCCACTTCACCGCGATGCCGTGCCCGGTGCGCAGGCTCGGGTTCGAGACGGGGACGGTCATGGAGATCCCTCCCGCACCGGTCGCCTCGCGCATCCCGCGCAGGAACCCCACGAGGTCGGTGATCGAGGACCCCTCGTCCACCGTCACCGCGGACCCGCCCGCCGAGGCCAGCGGGAACGCCCGGAACGGGTTGAGCAGGGTCGCGGGGCTGGCGGCCTTGGACGTGATGGCGCCCAGGAGGTCGCGCTGGCGCTGCACCCGGCCGAAGTCGCCCTGGTTGTCGGTGTAGCGGTAGCGGGCGTAGCCCAGGGCCGTCCTGCCGTCCATCGACTGGCACCCGGCCGGGATGTCCAGCCCGGCGCGCACGTCGTCGACCGCCTCGGCCGGGCACATCGTGACGCCCCCGACGGCGTCGACGATCCGGGCGAACCCGCCGAACCCCGTCTCGACGTAGTGGTCCACGCGCAGGCCGGAGACCTGCTCGACGGTCTGCATGAGCAGCGGCGCCCCGCCGATGGCGAAGGCGGCGTTGATCTTGTTCCGGTCGTGGCCCGGGACGGGGACCCAGGAGTCGCGGGGGATGCTGATGAGGGCGGCCGGGCCCCCGGAGTCGGGCACGTGCAGCAGCATGATCGTGTCGGTGCGCCGCCCGGAGATGTCGTCGCCGCCGGCGGAGTACTCCTCGATCTCCTCCGGGGTCAGCCCGTCGCGGGAGTCGGACCCGACGATGAGGTAGGTCGTGCCGGGCGTGGCCGCCGGGCGCTCACCCGTCGAGGCGGCCGCGACCTGCTCGACCGAGGACCAGCCGCGCCAGGCGAGGGTGAGGGGGTAGGCCACGGCCAGCACCACCAGGACGGCGACCACGGCCAGGACGCGGCGCCGGCGCACGTTCGGCCGGCGCCGAGGACGGTGGGGTGCGGCGCCGTGGGGTGCGCCACGGTGGGGCTCGCCGGGTCCCGGCGGGTCCTGGCCGGCCGGACGGGCGGCGGGGGGAGCGGGCACCGGACGGTGCAGGTCGGCCAGGCGCTGCTCACGGCCGGGGGTCTGCGCCGCCCGTGCCTGCTCGCGTCCCGCGCCCCGCCCCGGACCCCGTCCGGCGGGGCGGCGCGGGCGGCCGTAGGTGCTGGAGTGCCAGCGCTCGGCGTCGGCCCCCTCCTCCCCGGCGCCGGACGTGGCGTGGCTGTCGCGCTCGGGGGGTTCGGCGGGCATGCGATCCACGGTACGGCCGACGTGGCACCGCACCGGCCCGCCCACACGCGGACGTCACGACTTCCGCCCCGACCTCCCTCGAGCAGGGCGGCCGGGGCGGGGGTCGGACGGGGTCAGGCGCGGGGTCAGGCGCGGGGTCGGCCCAGGGCGCGGTACGTCCACCCCGCCGCCCGCCACCTGGACGGGTCCAACGCGTTGCGCCCGTCCAGGATCCGCTTCTCCTTCACCAACCCCGAGATCGTCGCCGGC